>JAUVDV010000056.1 GCA_030595125.1 Deltaproteobacteria bacterium | reverse complement strand
CGCCCACCGCACAATCCAGGGTGTAGCCCGAGTAAAAAGTACTGTAGGAACTCGCGGCAGTGAACTGCATCTGGGTGTTGTCGGGAACCGGGATCGTGAACCAGATGTCCGGCCCGCTGGCCGAGGAATACCCGCATCCCGAAGGCATTGTGTCCATCACGTAGTCATCCACGAAGACGACCTCGGTCTGGGGTGTCGAGGTGGTCGCCAGGTTCATCATCACCCCGTCGAAGCAGGTGTCCCCGTGCTTCTCGTAACGATCGATGCCGATGTCAATAAGACCTGACCCCAGCGGGAACGACTGCTCCACCGCCACCAGGATGGTCATGGGGCTACCGCTCAGGTTGGGATAGGCTATTCGGCCTGCGCCGGAGAGCAGACACGAGGTGTCTGAGCAATCGCTAATGTAGTTGATGGCGATTGACGGCCCGTCGAGGAGTTCTACCTCCAGATTCTCACCGTCGGGAACAGTCACCTCGAACCAGACCGTGTCCCCACCCGCAGTTGTACAACCCGGAAGGGAGTCATCGAAGGAGTCGGTTGTAAAATTGGTCCAGTCGTCGACGAAATTGTAGAACGCCGGCGTGTCTGGAACCACTATGGGATTGCCGCAGGTTGCCCCCAGACTCGTGTCTGTGTCGGTATCCGTGTCCGTGTCGGTATCCGTGTCGGTATCCGTATCGGTGTCCGTATCCGTATCGGTGTCGATATCCGTATCGGTGTCGATGTCCGTATCGGTGTCCGTGTCTGAATCGGAATCCGAGTCACTCCCGCCGTCTTCATCGTCTTCGCGAGCGTCAATACTCTCCGCACAAGACGACAAAAACCAGACCATGGCCAACCCGACAAACAGGTTTAAACAAACTTTCCGCAACATGTCCCCGCTCCTTATGTTTTGCGTGCCCCTTGATGTCCGAATAATATTCGAGTGTCATTTTGCCACATCGCGCCTGTTCGTTGTCGAAAAAAAATCAGATTCTGGAAAACCAGACATGCAGGTCGTCGGTGATGATCGGATCGTTATTGGAAAACACCAGGTACTCATTGGAGCTTCCCTGTACGCCGACAGATGCGGTGGCCCCGTTGTCCGCACCGTCTCCAACCGACATATTGTCGTAGCAAAAGTGAATCAGACCTGTGTTGCTATCGATGACCATGGTGAAGATGTATTCGCCGATACCGGAACTCGCCCACGGGGGAGTATTCCACTCGACGGTGAAAATGCCGCTGCCGGAGTGTGCGTAAACCCCGGCCGGGCTCGGTGCGCCGGGATACAGGTCATCCCAAAAGGGCGAGACGATCGGCGGATCATAACCGAATGTATTTTCGTAGGGGATGGTTCCACCTGAGGGCTCCGCGCTGGGAGTGGGGCCGAAAGTGATCTGTCCGTTCGCTCCTACCCACACGGAGTCGTGTGTATTTCCGAAGAAAGGAAAGTCGAATCCCATGTTGACGAGGACGCTGTCCGTGTCGTTGAGCGCCAGATCGTTGGCGGGGGTGATGATATCCTGGCAGATGGACAGATCGGAATCCGTGGCCCCAAAATACCAGCCGGTCAAGGAGGACGGGCCGGTGGGCGGGAACATTGTGGAAGGGGCCGTGGTCGCTTCAAAACTGACATTGAGCGGGCCCGTCGATACTCCGTTTCCTTCCACTGCCACCCAGACAACGGTCGGAGACACCGTGTCCGCGTTGTACCAGCCGGCAGCGGTCCCCCCGGAGCGTATACAATCGGTGCCGCCGCACGAACTCTTGAACACGACTTCCGTCTCGGTTCCTCCCGTGTCCTCCACCGACAGGAAGCCGGCGGCCGGAACGGATATCTCGAACCACACTTCAGGGCCGGATCCCATGGTCGGCGCGCAGCCGGCGCTCCCGGTGAAGCCGTCGAAGAAGGTCGAGAGATCTCCGATCCACGTGTAGGGCCCCAGCCCGAGATCCGGCACCGCGTGAGCGTTGGTGCAGAAGTCGAAGGGGATGGCCGGCCCGACATCGATCTCCACGTCGAGATCGGCAAGATTGTCCACGGGATCCTCGGCCTTGACGACGGCGTAGACCGTTGCAATGGAGGTTCCGTCATTGTGCCAGGCGGCGAGCTCCGGTTCGCTGGAGCCGGCCATACAACCGACGACCGGACAGGAATCGGAGATGTACACGGCGGCCTCGATCGACGAAGTTTCCTCCACGAAGATCGCCTCGTTTGGAGGCACGTTCACCTCGAACCAGATATCGCTGCCGGCGGCCGCAGCGCACGAGGGATCGAACCGCCACGCCGGGTTGTAACCGGAAAGATCCAGGGTCTGGGAATAGGGAAAAGACACCGCGTGAGCCGTGGTGCACGCATCTCCCGGTCCGATGGGTTGAGACGAGAAAGAAAGGTCGATGGCGCCCGATGGGGCCGGATCCACGGCCTCCAGGGCGATCATGACAGTTGCCGTTGCCGCCGAATCTTCATTGGGAAAAGACAATGTCCCGGCGCCCCAAAAAGGACAGACCGAGGTATCTGTGCATCCGTCGACCACGTGCAGGACGGTGGGCGGGCCGGTTGCGGCCAGGTTGTCGGTCACGGTAAGGATGGAGCTCGCGGGAACGATCACCTCGAACCAGACGTCGGGACCGTTCGCCACAGCGCAACCGCTGGTGATATCGAGGGTCAGGGTGTCGCCATGATCCGACCAGAGGCCGGACCAGGCGTCGCTTCCGGAGCTGACATCCACCGACGTGATCGGGAAGGTGCAGAAATCGCCCGCAATCGGAGAATTCAGCGAAAACTCGAATTGGGCGTCGGTGAGATCCTCGGTGATGCTCATGGCTCCCGTCGCCACCAGGATCACCTGATCCGAGCCGGTCGAGTTGTGCCATGAAAGGACTTCCGGATCGGGGGCGGCGACGTAACTCCATACGGCGGGAGATCCGGTGCAATCACCGAGGGCGGCGATGAACGCATCAGCAGTGCCGGCAACCTTGCTCACCGAAAGGACCTGGTTGTCGCCAACCGTTATCTGGTGCCATACATCCGGCCCCGTGGCGCCCGTGCAAACAGGACACGTGGGGGTGAGCAGCGGGTTCAAGTCGGACCATGTGTACGTGGGCGTCATCATTGTTCCGTCGATGAGGATGGCGTCCGGGCACGTGTCTCCCTCCGGAAGATCCGTCAGGGTCACGGTTACTTCGAACTCGCCGGTGCTCATGTGATCGTAGTTCTGGATGAATGCGTACACGGTCACATCCAGGAGGGTGTCGTTGGCGTGGGTCACAGAACTCCCGATGTGGTTGTCATTGGATACCGGGCACGAGACGCAGTCGTGTGAGTAACCCAGGTGGAACGAGTAGTCCGGACTACCCGCATGGAAGGTCAACAGGGTCTGCGCGGGCACGGTGATCTCGAACCAGATGTCCTGGCCGAGGGAGTAGACGCTCCCGCACTCCGAGGGCATCGGGTTGATCTGGAAATCCGTGACGGCGAAGGTTTCGGTCTGAGGGGTGGCGACGGTCACCAGGTTCAGGACAAACGGATCGATGCAGGTTTCCCCGTGTCGTTCGTAACGATCGAAGGTCAGCTCGAAGGGCGCGGAGGCAAAGGGGATGTCTGCCTCGACGGCGATCATCAGGTTCTCGTCGGCGAGGTCGGCATTGTAGTACAGAACGCTGCTCGTGTCGGACGTCATGCCCGATCCGAGACATTCGTCGGCCGAGCAATCACTCAGGAAGTTGACGTAGTGAATCTGATCCGATTCTACCGAGAGATATTCGCCGCTCGGTACGGCAATGTCGAACCAGACCGTGTTGCCCTCATCGTCTTCACAGTTGGGCATGCCTCCGTCGAAGTTGTCTTCCTGGAAATACATCCAGTCGCTGGCGAAGACGAACCCCGGCGGATCGTCCGGAACGATGATCGGATCGGAGCACTCCCAGCCACCGCCTGGACCTCCATCGTTCGGGCCCGCGTCCGGTTCGGTGTCCGTGTCGGTGTCGGTATCGATGTCGATATCGGTATCCGTGTCCGTGTCGGTATCGCCGTCCGAGTTCGAGTCGTCGTCCCGATGGTCGTTGCTTTCGATGCAGGAAACCTGCGTGGCCGCAGCCAGGAGGAGTAACAGGATATGAATCCACGTGGATGACCGCATTTGACGTCCTTCACGAATCTCAAGATCGCAATCCCGACATTGGGACATTTCAGTCCCAGTACTTGAAAAAATTGTACCATTGCTCCGGATATCTTCGAACCATCGATTCCAACCGGTCGAAACACTCCTGTGCGGTGGCCTTCATCGTGGCTTCGCGCTCGCTTCGTTTCGAGAGATCCACGTTGATGGGGCTCAGCGCGACGAAGCGATAGGCCAGCTTTCCGACCCTGATTCCGAAGATGGGGATGAGTGGCGCCTTTGAGAGTCCGGCGAGCACGTACGGTCCCTTTGGAACGCGACATTCATGTCCCATAAAGCTTACATTCAGGTGCTGCTGGTCCTCGTCGAAGAGTCGATCCCCGGAGATGGCCACGAGCTCCCCACTTCGCAGAGCCTTCATCACCTCCATGACCCCCATGTCCCGCTCCTTCTGAACGATGACCACCTTCACCTGACCGGCCTCGAGCTGCGCCCGCTGCAGTGCTTCTACCTGCTCACCCGCGTACTTCCCGATGATCAGGGTGATGGGCACGTCGTATTTCTTGAGGCAATGGACGGCCACCTCCCAGTTTCCCAGGTGCGCCATCCACAGGATCGCCGGGCGCTGCTCCTTCGCCGCGTCGGTCAACGATTCCAACCCCTCGTGGGTGAGATTAAACCGATCCTGCCGGCCGCTCTCGATGAGGAAACGGTCCAGGAAGACCGTGGTGAAGCTCTTGAACTGGTTCCAGGCCATCTTTTTCCAGGCGGAACGATCAGCGTCCGGATGCATCGCGCGATAGAAATCAATGGAGGACTCCACCTCCCGACGGTGAAAAACGTAGTAGTAGAAAACTATGAATCGCGCGAACAGCGACACGAACCAGTATCCGAAGATCCGGTAGAAGATCCCGATGATTCTGTAACCGAACCTGGATCCTCGGGGTGTTTCGTCGGCGTTCATGTGGGGGAATATAGAGGCGACCGGTGATCCCCGCAACCATGGGGTTGGTCCTCTTCTTTTTCCCCGGTGCCTCTCACAGATCAATGATAAGATAATCTCACGTTAAAAACGAAAGGGTTGGGGAATGAGGTACACGCTATTAATGGCGCTTGTGACCGCGCTGGTTTGCGGCGGGTGCTCGGACGGCTCGTCGGGTGGCGGCGACGGCGGTACAACCGATGGCGACACCGATACCGACACCGATACGGACACGGATACCGATACGGATACCGAGAATTCTGCTCTGGTCTGGCAGAATCCTTCTTCTGAAAATACATATCTATGGGACGGATCCGGTCAGGCCAAGGCCTACTGCGAAAACCTGGACACTGACGGGGAAAGTGACTGGAGGCTACCTACCATTGGTGAACTCCGAACTCTGATAAGCGGGTGCCCCGAGACCGAAGTTGGCGGAATATGTGGCGTCAACGATGAATGCGATCTTTCGGATTGTTGGGATGACAATTGCTCGGGGTGTGAAATCAATGAGGGAGGATGCTATTGGCAAGACGGCCTGAGCGGTCCTTGCGGCTATTATTGGGCATCATGGTCGTTTGCCACACCTGCCTCCTGGTACATTGATTTCTCCACGGGCGCGATTTTGAGCGATGACAAATTGGATGGTAATTACATTCGCTGCGTACGCAACGGTACGCAATAGTGAAGGAGCCGTCTCTCTTACCTTAGCAGCATAGTAACACTTTCGAAGGTCTCCTACATCGAGTACGGCCGTTGCTTCTCGAAACTGGCCAGAACACACACTCATGGGTTAGAAAGAGGTAGAGAGTTGATTGTCCCCATAGATAAACTCTACAGTTCCGACCGAAGGAACCGGATGTCGCAACAATGATAACGCGCCAACGTATTATGCTTTCGTTTATTGAGCGCGCTGATGGAATCCCCAAGCGCACCCAATTGATGAAGTGGCTGTTCCTGATGCGTAAAGAAGCGCCCAAAGCTGCTGGGCCGTCGTTCTACGAATTCGTGCCGTACCGATTCGGGCCCTTCTCCTTTCAGGCGTATCGCGAGCTTGCTGCTCTCGAATCGTCAGGCTTCCTGGAGTCCGGTGATCTGAAAATTCCAGCGAAGGGCCGTAAAGACGCCAGGGCCGAGGTCCACAGACTCTCTCCTCGCGCGTTAGAAGGCATAGACTCGATTCTTCGAAAGTACGGAACGCTGCCCCTCGAAAAGCTGCTCGACGATGTTTATGAGAGATACCCGTGGTACGCGAGCCGAAGCGAACTCCGCCCACGAGAGCAAGCGAAGCCCGCACCGCTTACCGTGTATACCGTCGGATATGAGGGTCGTTCTATTGATGCTCTCCTCGACCATCTGCTTCGTTCGGGTATTCGCAGGATCATCGACGTCAGGAAGAATGCGATGTCGCGGAAGTACGGCTTTGCCGGCAAGACAATCGCTCGGCTATGCGCAGACGTGGGCATCGAGTACACCCACGTCCCTTCCCTCGGTATACCAAGTTCCCTCAGGGCCGATCTTTCTGCGCCTGATGCCTACGAGCGCCTGTTCGACCGCTACGAAAACGAAATTCTGCCCGACGCGACAGGAGGCATCGCGCACGTAGCGGATCTGTGCAAAGAAATGCCGTCAGCGCTGATGTGTTTCGAAGCGTCGTCCCGGCAGTGCCATCGCGGGCGTTTGGCCCCACACGTTGCGGATGTGTCACACCTCGAAATCAAGCACCTCTAGCAATTCGGAGAACGGCATGGGGGATCGAAAACGCATTCTGATTACTGTGAAAACGTATCCCACTCTTTCGCGGAAATACGGAGAAACGGTTTGTACTGCTGGTATTCGAGAGGATGGAACCTGGGTTCGGATCTACCCCGTGCCGTTTCGGCAACTTGACGAAAAACAACAGTTTAAAAAGTACGACTGGATCGAGTGTCAACTCTTGAGAAACAAATCCGATCCGAGACCGGAAACGTTTCGCCCCGTTGACGAAAAGGAACTCCGTCCTGTCGGCCACATCGACACGGGAGACCAATGGCGCGAGCGACGGAACATCCTGTTGAAGACAGCACGGGTTTACGATTGCCTGGACGAACTGATCGAAGGCGCGAAAGCAAACGAATTGTCGCTTGCGGTATTCCGACCGAGCAAGGTCAAGGACTTCATCTGGGAACAAGAAAGCCGCGAGTGGGATCCCGACAAAGTTCGCCAGATGCGGGAGCTGACAAATCAGTACGACCTGTTTGCCGACAACACTTGGCGAGAGACGTTTGGGATCATTCCCAAGCTGCCTTATAGCTTCTCGTACAGGTTCGAAGATGCGAAAGGCAAAGCGAGTGAGTTGCAGATTCTCGACTGGGAAACAGGTGCGCTTTTCTGGAACTGTCTGCGCTCCTCGGACGGGGATGAGTCGGAGGCCCTTGCAAAAATGAAGCAGAAGTATTTCGACGACTTCACGAAAAAGGACCTACATTTCTTCCTCGGTACTACTCAGCAATTTCATTTCGTTGGCCCAAATCCGTGGGTCATCATCGGAGTGCTCCCGATCCCCTATAAACGTCAGCTTGGGTTACTCTGAAAGGATTCTTTGTCGCAGGAGGCAGAGAAGTGAGGTCTGGGTAAAATCATGGGACTGTTTCTTTCAATGTCTGGTGTCATAGGTGCTTCATCCAGTGAGGTGTTTGCTGCCTTGCGATCGTTCGCGGAGCGGCAATCGAGCGTCTGTGAACACGCAGGCGGCTCCACCGACGACTCCGGCATCGGTGTTGTTACCCGAGATGGTGAGAATACCACGATTCTCTACCCCTCCGACTTCACGGATTGGGACGACGCATCCCGGCATCTTTCCTACACGTTGTCCAAACCCGTATTCTCCCTTCATATTCATGACGGTGACCTGTGGATGTACGTGCTTTTCAATAACGGCCAGGAGGCCGACGCCTTCAACCCTTTGCCAGAATACTGGCAAGAGAATTTGCCTAACGACGAAAAAGAACACTGGAAGGGAAACGCTGAAGTTGTTTCTCAGCTCATTCCGTCTGTGTCGAGGGAAGCCATCAACAAATACCTGGTCGAATGGGATCTCGAACAAGAGGAAGAAAAGAAAGCGTACACTGAGGATGATTTCACATTTTGTGATTGCTGGCAGATGTGCGATTTCATGGCCAAGCTGGGGCTGAGGTACCCAATGGGTGATGATGGTTCTGTCTTGGGCGACATCTTCTATCTTGGGAAGAAGACAGCGATAACGAATACGTTTCCGATCTAAAGACCTCAGATCTAAAGACTCTTAGCCGTTCGAAAAAAACAACAGAATGGGTCAGGCCTGGACAGCGGTGAAAGCTACCTCGGCGCAGCTACCTTCTTGGCGCTGGGCCAGGAGTCGTCGGTCTTGACGATCTGACGTTTGACGGGGTTGCGGGGGCGTTCGTAGCGCGAGCAGTATTTCTCCCACAGGTCGATCACCCGGGTGGATTCCCCGTCATCTTCGAGCCCCTCGTAGAGTTTACCCAACTCCACGCGACCGTCCTCGCAGGCGTTCCACCCGTCCGGGTCATCCCACTCTCCAAGTGAGTAACTGTACATGGACGGAATGGGGCGCGCGGCCATCTGGGCCAGGAGATCAACCCAGGCCATTATCAATCGCGCCTTGCGAACATTGAACGCATCGCCGTGGATCTCACCCAGGTTGAAGGCGTAATCCTCGAACAGCTCGTCGCCGGTCTCCGGGTCCTGGTACTCTATTGACAGCATCACGTCGTCCTGGGGACGAATCTCCCCTCCCCTGGCCATCAGATCCGACAGGAAGAGCTGGGAAGTGTTTGCGAAGTAGTGAATGGCCTGCACGTCTTCCTTGACGGTGGAACTCTCCTCTCCATAAAAGACGTTCATCCTCAGTGATTCCGGCAGACGCAACAGGAAGTGCACATCCAGCGCGGTGGTCTCTATAAGGGAGATAAACCGCGGACCAAAGACCGCGTCCACCTCGGCCTCCGAGCCCAGAAAGACGTAAGCGCCCTTGCCCCGCTCGGTCAGACGATCCAGCAGCGAGTCGTTGAAGTCTCTTCCCACGCCCACTCCCGAGAGCCGTATGCGGCGGCTGTCGTAGTACTTGGAGATCATGGAGATCATGCGCTCGTCGGTGACGCCCGTGTTGGTGAGTGCGTCGGTGATCAGGATCAGCCGGTTGGAATACTCCGCCTGGTATGTGCGGTCGGCGATCTCGTACCCTCGGGAGAGCCCCTTGTGAATATCGGTGGCGCCCATGGGGCGAAGAGCGTCGATGGCGCGCTCGAGGTCGCTGATCTTGTCGCGGCCCACCACGAAGTTCTCCACCGGTACGCACACGCTGTGATCAAAGAGCACCAGATGGACCATGTCGCCGTCCTTCAGCTCCTTGACGCTGCGGCTCAGGCCTCGCTTGAGGTAGTCCATGCGACCCTCGTCATGCATGGAGCCGGAACGGTCGATGACCCAGGTGAGGACCATGTTGCGCCTGCTCGCCCTGTCGACCGGACGACCGCGCACGGACATGGAAAGCGAGTATATGCCGTCATCGCGGGGATCGGAGGCAATGTCCGCGTGTACGGCGAAGTCGTCGTCGTCGTCGACCGTGAGCGTCTCGAACGAGAAGTAATTGAGCAGCTCGTGGGGCCGAATGTGGTCGAGGGGCAAGGGCAGGAACTTGTCGATGGCGTAGATGACCCGCTGGGCGGAGGAGAGGCTCATGGTGTCGTCGTTGGACAGGTAGATCTCTGCGCCCCAATCCTCGTATTCGGATCCGATCTCATCTTCAATGGGCTCGCCTTCATCGCCCGCGATCTGCAACTCGGAATCGTCGTAGTCGGCGCCGGCGTACTCCTCGGATTCGGCCATCTCCATCGCGGGTGCCGCCTCTCTCGATCTGTCGGGGCTGGATGGCTGCGCCATTGGCGCGGACGGGGGCGGGCTCGCAGGTGAAGGTGTCGCACCGGGCGCGGGCGCCGATTTGGCCATTCCCCCAAGAGCGCCTCCGCCCGCAGTCCCGTAGCCCGCTCCCCCGGATTTCGAGGCGGGTCGCTTGTACTTCTTGCCGCTTGCCTTCTTCTTGTATTTTTTTCCCTTGTATTTCTTTCCCCCGTTTTTCTTTTTGGGCCTTGGTTTTTTCATGACAGGGGGCCTGGGCTTCGCGCCGGCGGCGATCTTCTTTTCTTCCTTGTCGTACATCCCGTAGCAGACACCCATATCCATCTTGAGGGCCGGCAGGGAACTGTAGTTCGGTCTGGGCACGGTCAGGGTCCGCCCGTGGGACGGGTGCCGCCTGGCCTCGAACTTGTGCGCCGGAGCGTCGTATCCCCCCGGTGCTGTCTCCCCTGCGATCTTTGGATCCCCTTTCCCCGGTTCGGTCACGTCGCCCACGATGGCTGGACCGCAGCTGATCGCGAAGAACAGGATCGGCCAGAAGAATTTGGATGCAACTAATCGTTTCATGTTCATCTCCCTTTATTCGCGGACCATGGCCAAAAAAAAACGGCCGTTGCCCGTACTGACGGTGTAATCGATAAAAGGATCTATATCATGATGCCGCGGGTCATGGCGATGTTGTGTTCACGTTAACCATGACTCCGAAATCTGCCGTTCCGTCCTTTATGCCGCGCCCTGAATAGGGCGCGGTCAGGATGAGCTTGAGTCTCACCAATCATGGGAAGCCACCGCCCAAGCCCAGAGGGCTTGCGGAAGCGCATCGTTGCCGTGGCGTTTACGCCGCGGAATGAGGTCGGGTCTGCAGCTTCAGCCGGCCAGAGCTTCGTGGATACTTTCCTCCGTTATGGCGCCCGAACGCACCACCGAGACGGTGCCGTTGCTCACGTCCACCAGCGTGGAGTTCTCACCCGGCGACAGATCGCCCGCGTCGATGAGGAGATTCACCGTGCGGCCGAAGTTCTTCTTGACCTGAGCCATCGAGTGGGCGCCCTTCTTCTTGGCCAGGTTGGCCGACGAGACGAGAACGGGCCCGCCGAAAGCCGCGATGACCCTGGAAGAAACGTCGTCCTCCGGCACGCGCACCCCGAGCCAGCCCTTTGCCTTGGTCAGCGGTTTTCTCACCTTGGGATGAAGATCGTCACCGGCCTTGAAAAGCAACGTGACAGGCCCCGGCCAGAAGTTATCCATGAGCTTGTGTGCATCGGGCGAGACGAAGGACGCCACCTTGTCCGCCCAGCTTCGGTCCGGTATCAAGACCAGCGACGGAGCGTTCTTGACCCGCCGCTTGGCGTGGATCATCGCCGTGACGGCCGATGGAGATCCCAGATCGGCCGCGAGCTTGTACCCGGACGGCGTCGGTATACACACGAGTTCACCGTTCGAAAGAGCTTCTCCTATCTGTTTGTAGAGTTGCGGGTCGGCTTGCAGTTCGGAAAACTTGATTGTTTTCATTCACCCTCCCTTGTCCTATCTCTATTTTGCAACAATTCAGGGCTTCGCGCCATTCCCGTATCGTGTAATGTTTTTTATTTTTCTTCGGAGATGGCCTCCACGGCTATCTCGTAGATCCTTTTTTTGGAGACGCCCAGGGCCCTGCTCAGGTTCGCCGCGACGTCCTTCGCCGATTCCCCGGCTTTCACCTGCGCGACAACCAGCTGTGTGAGCCGCGCGGTCGAGATCTCTTCCATGCTCTGCTCGTTTCCCGCCACGACGACGGTAATCTCTCCTCTGACACGGTCCGCGAACCGGTCCGCCAGATCGTTCAGGCTTCCGCGTGCGATCTCCTCGTGGATCTTGGTCATCTCCCGAAGCACCACGGCAGACCTGTCCGGACACGCCCGGGCCAGGTCCCGAAGGGTTCGTCCCAGGCGGCTGGGAGATTCGTACAGCACGGAGATCGATGGGTCCACCGCGACGGCCTTGAGCCGATCTTCCCGTTTTTTTTTCGAACGGGGAAGGAAACCCACAAAGCGGACACCGTCACCCCGGAGTGCCGCCACTGAAATCGCTGCGGCGAGGGCAGACGGCCCCGGTATGGGCGAAACCGTGATGCCCGCTCGCGAGGCGGCGTCGACGAGCTGCTCCCCGGGATCCGAGATGGAAGGCGTCCCCGCGTCGCTGACGAGGGCCACGTCATTCCCGTCCTCGAGTCGGGCCAGGAGAGAGGGAACCGCGCGCCGCGCGTTCTGCTCGCGAAAGCTAACGCACGGAGTGGAAATATCGTATCTGCCCAGGAGCCTGGCCGTCACCCGAGTGTCCTCGGCGGCAATGACGGAAACGCTCCGAAGCACCTCGAGGGCTCTCATGGTGATATCATTCAGGTTGCCGATGGGGGTTCCGACCACGAAGAGAGTTCCGCCATCCCGCCCGCTCGAGCTCATTCCTCGTCCTCTTCGAAGTACTCCGGCATCCCTGCGGTCAGATAGGTTCGCAGCTTGGTGAGCAGGCGCTTCTCCACCTGGCGTATCCGCTCCCTGCTCACCGAGAACTCGTCACCGATCTCCTGGAGAGTCATGGGGTCGGCGCTCATCAACCGCTTGCGAAAGATGAACGCTTCCTTGTCGACCAGGGTCTTTCCGTACTTCTCCAGGTGACCGGACAGGGCGTCGTCGAAGTGCGCCTCCATGAACAGCTCGTCCTGAAGTACCCGGGAGTCCGACAGCATGTCCATGCGCGTGAGCGGGCGTCCCTCCCCGTCGAACAGCTCCGCGTTCAGGGACACGTCGTCGCCCTTGAGTCGCTTGTCCATGTCGACCACTTCTTTTTCGGAGACGCCGATGCGATCTGCGAGCACCGTGGTCGTCGGTTCTATTCCCATGGTCTTGAGGCGCGCGCGCTCCTTGTTGAGATTGAAGAAGAGCTTGCGCTGAGCCTGGGTGGTTCCGAGTTTGACGAGCCGCCAGTTGTTGAGGACGAACCGGAGTATGTACGCGCGGATCCACCACGCGGCGTAAGATGAGAGCTTGACCCCCCGCGTGGGGTCGAACTTCTTGACCGCGTGCATGAGGCCGATGTTGCCTTCCTGGATGAGGTCCATGATGTTCCGGTACGCTCGTCGGTACTCGAATGCGATCTTGACGACGAGGCGAAGGTTGGAAGTCACCAGGCGAGCCGCCGCCTTGACATCTCCGGTGGCGACATAGTGCTCGGCGAGGGTTTTCTCCTCGTCGGGGTCGAGCAGGGGGTAATTTCGGATTTCCCGCAGGAAAGCATCGAGTGGATCGTATTTGGTTACATCGACTGGCCTGGCGGGAGGCATCGAAGGCCTGTTGGGCTTGTCCTTTTTCTTCTTTGCTACCATGCGTACCGACGGCTCTCGCTGGCCGTTCCTTAGTTTCTCGTGTTAACCTGAATTGGTGTTAACATGCAAAACATAACTTGCCTCACCGGTACCCAGAAGACAGCAAATGGAAGTTGATTACCGACCGAATTTCGAGGAACAAAGGACCCGTTATTCGTTCTGCTTCACATGCGAGGACTGCGCCCACTTCGACGGCGAGACCGGCGAGTGCCTGCACGGTTTTCCAAACGAGCAGCACAGATTGAGCTACTATGTGAGCGAGATCCGCCCGGGTACTATTCTCTTTTGCAAGGACTTCGACCTGGCGTGAGGCCGGGATGGGGTCAGTTAAAGCTGGCCTCAAACATCTTCCCCTGAAGATCTATCACATCTTCAACGATGCATTTCGCCTGGCCCTGTACCGCGGAAATAAATCCCGCGGCCAGAAATGAAGAACACAAAAGGCCCGAGGCCTACGAAAAGACACTTCAGAAAAAGCCCCCAGGGCTCTCAGTGCTTCAGGGCTAAGCCCTTTCCGACACGAAGTGGCGCATTTCTGGCCGCGGGATTTATTTCCGCGGTGCAGGCGCAGGGAGTTCCGACAACATTGGACTATTGTGGCGTTGAATATTGTACATGAGAGGATGCGATCAATCATTGATCCGGGATGGGGTTATTTCTTGCCCTTTTTTCGACGCTTCTTGCGATCTCCCACAACCCCGGCGGACACCGCCTGCTTGTCGATCACCGCGATCATGTCCATCTTGAGCACCTGCCTGCCATCGACATTCTTGACCTTGCCCCGCAGTCGGACCCTCGCTCCGGGGAGGATCACTTCCTCTACTCCCTGAAACTGCTTGCCGTACTGCTTGTTCAGCTCCTGGTGCTGCTCCCGCGTGAACTTCCCCGGTTTTGCCGGGACCACTGCGAGGGTGCCGCCCTCCATCTCCAGATCGAACGGGGAATAGACCTCCGCCTCCTTGAGCTTGTGAATGGTGGGCTGCGGGTTGCGCCCGCCCGTCATTACCAGAAACGATCGGTAGAAGTACGCCACGCAGTTCTGCCCGCGAACCGGCGAGCGAAGGGGCTCCTCCACGCGGGCGATGCCCTCTACGATGTTTACACCATTCTCCAGCTTGTCGAATTTCCCGGTGGGCTCCGGATCCTTGAAGAATGTGGATATTGACCTGATCATGACGGCACCTTTCGGTGGGGACCATAATGATCATTTAGCCAAAGGGCAAGAAGCATGCGTGCACGGGATCTCTAGCGGGATGCTGTGGAGACGCTCCAGTCTGCGGCGAGGTAGACCGGCTGGGAGCCGACGTTGGAGGTGTGGTAGTAGCTGTTTGCGTTATCATCCGTGATCCCCGTCAGGCCAGCCGGGCTGAAGGTTATTGCAGAGGGGAGCGTCGGGTGAGTTGCTCCCTCACTGAAGGCGACCATGTCAATCCAGTTGGTCCCCGTGGAAAGATCGCAGGTCCCCGAGCAGAGGGCGACCCAGCCTCCTCGCCCGTCGGAAAAGGGAATATTCTGTCCGGCGTCAATATCGCCGGCAAGGGGTGTTTCGGCAACGTAGACCGAGCCTCCGGGCGCAAGGATGTGGGTCGGTAGATCGATGGTGAAATCCGTATATGAAGTGCTGGAGTCGTTGATGTACAGCGCCATCGGGTTCAGGTCGATGCTGCTGCCCGTGGGATTGTAGAGAACGAGGTAGTCATCGGTGCCGATGTAGAGTTCGTCGATGCGGACGCTGCTGCCACCCAGGCTGACGTAGATGTTGATGACAACTGCAGCTGCGATCGGATTGCCGCACGTGTCGGTGACACTCGTGCCGACCGTGAGTTCATAGTGATCGCCGTCGGCAAGACCCGACAGGGCAATGTCGTACGTGCTTCCATCCACCGTGGTGATCGTGCCCATGGTGCCGGAACCAGTGACGGCAGCCCACGTGACGCTGGTAGTGTCGACGTTGAGCACGTCCTCCGAGAAAGTGAGGGTGTAGGTACCCGTAGTGGTGCCCACGGGAAAGATATCATCGGCCGACGTGACGGTCGGATCGCCCGCTACGGGATCGACGCAGACCTCTACTGTGATGGCAATATCCACCTGGGCGGCCAGGGTTTCACCGCAGGTGTCCTCCACGCCGGTTCCGACGCTGAGCGTGTACTCGTCACCCTCTGCGGCGCCCGAAAACGCAACTGTGTATTCGGATCCGCTCACCTCGGTGATGGAGTCCATCGTTCCCGAACCGGTAACCACAGTCCACGTAATGTTGGTGGTATCAGCGTTGAAGACATCTTCGTTGAAGGTCAGCGTGTAGGTGTCGTCAATTGTGTCCCATGCGTACGCCGCGTCGCTGGAAGTGACGGTGGGAGCCCCATCTACGGGATCGACGCACGGCCCGGTATCGGAATCAGTGTCTGTGTCGCTGTCTGTATCACCGTCTGTATCGCCATCAGTATCACCGTCCGTGTCGCCATCGGAATCGGAATCCGAGTCCGAATCGCTGGAGGGGGGCTCTACGGTCGTGGTCGAACAGTTCAACGGTACCACCCCGAGGGCGAGAAGGGCGATGATGTGCAATAAAATAATTCGGGGCATTGTCTTCCTTTCGAGATATGAACCAATAATATCATTTTGAGAAAATATCGAAAATGTTTTTAAAAACTCATATAGTATCCGCCGGTCGGACAAGAGTTCGGCCTAACTGAACATGGAGAAGACAATGAATCGCTTTGCAATGGTAATAGCTACCGCGATGCTCGCCACAGGGCTTGTGTGTTGCGGCTCGCAGGACGCAGACAAGGACGAAGGAATTGAGACTCTGACGGTCGAAGACAAGGAAGCCCCGGGGCTCGCCGAGAATAAGACGGAGAAGAAGGAAGCGGACGTGAAGACCGAAGTCCCCAGACCGGCGAAACGGTCAAGGGAGAAGCTGTCGGCGTCGCATATCCTGCTCATGCACAAGGAGTCCAAGCGCGTTCCCCCAACGGTGACCCGCACGAAGGACGAGGCGGAAAAACTGATCGATGAGATCTACAAGAAGCTCAAGGGAGGAGCTGACTTCGCCGAGCTGGCAAAGGAGCATTCGGATTGCCCGTCCGGCAAGAAAAAGGGCGGCAATCTGGGCATCTTCCCGGCGAACCGTATGGCGCCCGCGTTCACGGAGGGGGTCAAGGGGATCGCCGTCGGAGAGATCACGGAACCTGTCGAAACCCCGTTCGGCTATCACATCATTAAGCGCCAGGAGGTGGTGCAAATTCACGCCAGGCACATCTTGTTGATGCACGCGGAATCCAAGCGAAAACCGTCATCCATCACTCGCACAAAGGGCGAGGCGAAAAAGCTGATCGATGAGATCCAGAAGAAGCTCGTGGATGGCGCCGACTTCTCCGAGCTGGCAAAGGAGTTCTCGGATTGCCCGTCCGGCAAGAGCAGGGGCGGCGATCTGGGCACCTTCGGGAAAGGCCGGATGGCTCCTCCCTTCGAAAAGGCCGCGTTCGGCCTCGAGGAGAACGGTGTATCGGATGTTGTCGAGACCGAGTTCGGCTACCACATAGTCCAGCGACTTCCATAATACCCGCGAGATCCACTGTGCGCCGATGAGGACAATCATCACCATCGTCATTGCGACCGCGGTCATCTTGGCTATCGGGTGCGGCTCGCGTCAATCTCCGCCGTACAGCGAACATCCGGTGGACTTTGCATACGAGATCGACGGGCAGGTGCACCATTTGTCACAAGCGCGCGGCCGACCGGTGGTGCTGGTGCTCGTGCGAATCGCGGAGCTCACCAGCGATCTCTTCATGGAGCAAGTGGTGGAGGCATTCACCCGCACGGCGGGCAAGACGTTCTTCCTGGTGCTGACCATCGCGCCCAATGAGGCGCCCATGCTCGAACAATACGTGGAGTTGAAGGATCTGCCCTTCTCCATCGGACTCGCCGACTGGTCTGTGGCGCAGGGCGAAACACGGCTGGGGCTCATCCCGGTGGTTCCGTCCACGTACTTGATCGGTCCGGATGGGCGCGTGCGGGACATGGCTCCGGGATTCGTTTCGGGCGATGTTCTCATAAGGGCCATCGAAAAGCGGGGATGGAGATAGCAAGGGGTGTCCACACGGGCTTTCCCTTGTGATATGAAAGCAAAGTCATGAGACCGGACAAACTCAAAGAACTGCTGGGCGGAGTCAAAAGCGGCGAGATCGATATCGCGGAGGCCATGGAAGAGCTGGCCCGGTTGCCGTTCGTGGATATCGGCGACGCGGTTGTAGATCATCACCGGGCGTTGCGCACAGGTTTCCCCGAGGTCGTGCTCGGTGAGCCCAAGACCGAGGACCAGCTGGTCGCCATCGTCGGGGAGTTGATAAAGGGCGGCGGCAACGTGCTCGTCACCAGGGTGGACGAGGATAAGGCCACGGCGGTCTGCGCCCGGGTCGACGGGATGGTTTATCACGCACAGGCCAGGTGTCTCGTTGTGGAGCAAGTCCCCATCGAGCGCAGGGGATCCGGCAAGATCCTCGTGGTCACAGCGGGCACCTCCGATCTTCCGGTGGCACAGGAGGCAATGCTAGTGGCGCGTCTCGCAGGAAACGAGGTGGCGCTGGTGAATGATGTAGGGGTCGCAGGCGTCCATCGCCTGTTGCATCGTCTCGACGATCTGCGGAGCGCATCGGTGATCGTTGTTGTGGCCGGAATGGAGGGCGCGCTCCCGTCGGTGATCGGGGGGCTGGTCTTGTGCCCCGTCATTGCCGTGCCCACTTCTGTCGGGTACGGGGCGAGCTTCAAGGGTGTGACCGCCCTGCTCGGAATGCTGAGCAGTTGCGCCGCAGGCGTTACGGTGGTCAATATTGACAACGGTTTCGGGGCGGGATACGCGGCCTCGATCATGAATCGGATCAGAAACTGAGGGGAATATAAAGTGGAGATTCTGGAGAGGGACGCGGGCGTGGGTGGCATTCTGTATCTGGACTGCTTCAGCGGCCTTTCAGGGGACATGATCCTGTCGGCGTTGCTCGATCTGGGTGTTCCCCTGGAAGTGGTGGAGTCGGCGGTGTCGTCGCTACCCATCGATGGCTATCGCATTCGCGTGGAGAATGAGACCAGGCGTTCGGTCAGGGTCACTCGTTTCTTCGTGGATGTTGATGAGAAGAAACAGCCCCATCGCCATTTCTCGGGCATTCGAGAGATGATCGAGCAGGCGAAGCTGGAACCGGGTATCGCGGATCTGGCCATCGACATTTTCAGGAACATCGCCGTAGCGGAGGCCAGGGTGCACGGTTCCACCATCGAGCAGGTGCACTTTCACGAGGTAGGCGCCGTCGATTCAATTGTGGACATCGTCGGCATAGCCGCCGCCCTGAACTATCTGGGTGCGGCACTTATCTGTGCGCCGGTGCCCCTGGGAAAAGGTTTCGTGGAAACGCAGCACGGTACGCTGCCCGTGCCCGCTCCGGCGACCATGTTCATCCTGAAGGGGGTTCCGGTCGAAGGAACCGAGGTGGAAGCAGAGCTTACAACTCCAACCGGGGCGGCGATAGTCAAGACCGCCGCTCGCGAGTTCGGACCCATACCCAAGATGATCCCACAACACGTGGGCTTCGGCGCGGGGGCCCGCAGCCACGAGAAGAGGTCCGGAATCTTGAGGGCCATCCTCGGGCTGCCTGTATCGGATGAAGACGACGAACCCCGGTGCTGGGTGATCGAGGCCAATATGGATGACATCACCGGCGAAATAGCGGCGAGCGCTATGGAGGGACTGTTCGAAAAGGGCGCACTGGACGCCTGGATAGAAACCATACAGATGAAGAAGGGGCGGCCGGCGCTCAAGATGTCGGTGCTCTGCAACCGGGAAGACCTGGAATCCCTCGGGGCGCAGTTGATGCGCGAGACCACCACAATCGGCTTGCGGTACCACGCGGTGGGGCGAATGGAGATGTCCAGATCGGTGCACCGGGTGGACACTCCCTGGGGATCCGTGCGGGTGAAGGTTGCGCGTGGACCCGGAGGAAGTCTGAACGCCGCGCCGGAGTTCGAGGATTGCAAACGGGCTGCGCTCGAACACCGGATACCGCTCAAGCGGGTGATGGCCGAGGTCGCGGGAATCGCGCAGCAGCTCCTGGATACTGAACGAGGCGGTGAAAAATGCTGAAGCTGTTCAGAAGAAAATCCGTGAAGATCGGTTCCAGAAGATCCGTAAAAAGCGAGACGAACGAGCCCATGGGGCCGATCCATGATTTCTCCAAAAAGATCACCGACGCGTCATGGTTTCAAAACGGCATCACTTCTGTGATCATTTTTGCGGGTATCCTCGTGGGCGTCGAGACCTACCAGGAGTTCGCCGCGAGGCACGGGCATATCATCCATTTCCTCGATCAGCTGGTCATATGGATCTTCGTGGCCGAGGTGGTCATCAAGATGGCAGCCCAGGGCAAGAGACCGTGGCGGTATTTCCTGGACCCCTGGAACGTGTTCGATTTTCTTATCGTCGCCGCGTGTTTCCTGCCGGTGGATGCCCAATACGTGATGGTGCTTCGGCTCGCCCGCCTTCTTCGGGTGCTCAAGCTGGTGAGGGCGCTGCCCAAGTTGCAGGTGCTCGTTGGCGCGTTGCTCAAATCGATCCCATCCATGGCCTACGTCAGCTTGCTCCTGCTCATGCTGTTCTACGTCTACGCGGTGGCGGCCACGTTCATGTTCAGCCAAAACGATCCGGTGCACTTCGCAACCCTTCCCCTGTCCATGCTGTCCCTCTTCCGCGCGGTGACGCTGGAGGACTGGACCGACATGATGTACATCAACCGCGACGGGTGCGACGAGTACGGCTACAGGGGGATAGAACACCTTTGCACGGCCCCCGAGGCGTCTCCCATCGGATCTCCGATCATTTTCGTCACTATCGTTCTCCTGGGCACCATGGTCATCCTCAACCTGTTCATCGGTGTCATCATGAACGGCATGGATGCGGCTCGCGAGGAGAACGAACTATTGGAGCGGGAGAGAAAACTCGAAACGGCGAAGGGCGCGGCGCCGTCCGTATCCGATCAGCTCAAGTCGCTGGCGCGAGAGCTCGATCGGGTTCACAATCGACTGATGAATATCCAGATGTCGGCCAAACGTTCCGAAGCGGATACTACGCAAGAAGAGACTTGAGTTGAATACGTGCATCAATGACGGTCGCTCAGAGCTACCCATCGGAGTCTTCGATTCCGGACTCGGTGGACTGACCGTCGTCCGCGAGATGCGGCGTCGGCTTCCCGCGGAGAAAATAGTCTACCTGGGCGACAGCGCCCGCGTCCCATACGGTACCCGCTCGGCGGCTACCGTGGAGCGATATTCCTGGAACTGCACGGAGCTGCTGCTGGAAAAAGGGCTCAAGATGCTGGTGGTGGCGTGCAATACCGCATCGGCAGTCGCCCTGCCCTACTTGCGGGATCGGATAGACATCCCCGTGCTCGGGGTGATAACCGCCGGAGCGCGGGAGGCGCTGTCACAGCCGGGGGTGGGTCGCGTGGGAGTGATCGGCACCGCGGGCACGGTGGGTTCGGGGGCGTATCCCGCAGAGATCGGCGCCATCGATCCGGGCGTGGTGGTTTTTCAAAATCCGGCGCCGCTCCTGGTGCCGCTGGCGGAGGAGGGCTGGACCGACGGCGAGGTTCCGCTCCTTTGCGCAAAGAAATACCTGGCCCCTCTGGTGGCGGAGGAAATAGACGTCCTCCTTCTCGGGTGTACCCACTATCCCCTTCTGATAGATCCGCTGGGGCGCGCGCTTCACGATCTGGGCAGCAACGCCTCTGTAGTCGACTCGGCCACCGCGATGACTGCGGACGTGGTTCGTGCGCTCGACGAACACGCCCTCTCGCGAGACGCGCAACAGCCCGGCGGGCTCACCTGCTACGTCACCGACCTTCCGTCCAGCTTCCAGGAAATGGCCGGCCGCTTCCTCGGCGAGCCGGTGGGGGATGTGGAACAAGTGGATATCTCGTAAGACGCGGCTTTCCGAAAGCACCTTTCCCCAATCAATGGTAAAATGCTTTCACGTTCACAACGAAAGGATTGGGCAATGCGGTACTTGCTTTTGATGGCACTTGCGACCGTACTTGTGTGCGGTGGATGTGACGATGATAGCCGCGATCACGATCCCGGCGCCGACTACTGTTTCCAGGGTGACTATTACATTACGAGCACCTCGGATGTGGAGTCTTTGGAGCCGTACGATTGCATTAACGGTACCCTTGCTGTGGGAGGTGCGGAGTTTAATTCCTTCAATCTACAGCAGATCATTTGGATCAGTGGGAATCTCGTGATCTACGATAACCCCAATCTGACCAACCTGGACGGATTGAGTAGTCTCGACGGGTTGGGAGGAAAGCTGCACGTCATTAGCAATGACACCCTCACCAACCTTGACGGTCTGAGTGGTATCACTTCAGTGGGATGGAGTCTGGACATTAGCAGCAACCCCAATCTGGCCAACCTGGATGGTCTGAGTGGTATCACTTCAGTGGGTTCTTTCCTTATAATTCGGGGCAACGACATAATTACCAACCTGGATGGCCTGAGTGATCTCACGTCGGTGGGCGGGGAATTGTACATCTACAACAACGACACGCTGCCCGGCTGTGAGGTATGCGATCTGCTGGACCAGCTCACCACCGGACCCACATCGATATGGGTCTACGACAACCTCGACGACTCATGCACGCCGGTGCCCGCGAATTGCCCTTAATTGACGCGGCTACGGTGTTCTGAACACGTGGTTGTCCGGGTTGTCATACCAGCGCGTCACGTCATCCAGGTTTTCCGATAACCAGGCCAGGAACACCTCGGGTTCCATGGAGGTGACGATGGGCCACTTTCCCTTCTCGATCCGCAGTTTCTTGAAATTGATACTGGGCTTTCCCGTTACAATAATCTGAACATCCTTGAGGAAACCGGCGGCATGCTTCAGTTTTTTCTGATTGCCGTGGGTTTCCTCCATCGGGGCCAGAGGGCTGGGGATGTTGTCGATTACCTCATATTCACCGGATCGAACCCGGCCCAGCATCATTCGGTCCGCATCACCAAAATGGGTGGGGGAAATTCGACCGTCGTTTGTGGTTCCGATAGCGACAACTCTCCAGATGGAATCGGCTCCGGTGCGGGAATTCTTCGGCACGAAATCCTCCTGGTTGTGGCAAGGTTCCCATTCTGGAATTAGTGGTTAACCTCATCAAGTAACAACGGGAGGTATACCATGCGTTTTACTAATTCCTGCACGTTAGGATCGCTTCACCTGAAAAACGGGTTCATCATGGCGCCGGTAAAAACCGCCTACGGTACGCCGGACGGCCGGGTAACCAGGCGCCACCTGACCTATCACGCCAACATCTCCCGAGGCGGCGCGGCCATGGTCATCCTGGAACCGGTTTCTGTCACCCAGACTGGGAAAGAACATCCCAAACAATTGACCGTGCACCTGGATACAAGCGTCTCCGACCTGGCCCAGATTGTTTCGGTACTGCACGGAGGTGGATCTCTGGCTTGTCTCAACCTGAATCACGCCGGCCGGGCGGCAAATCCCAAGGCCACCGGCACACAACCGTCGGCTCCGTCCGCGGTCCTCTGCCCGGCCACCGGACAAACACCGAAGGAGCTGACAATCCCGCAGATAGAAGAAATTCTGGATGGTTACCGGACTGCCATGAAGCGCGCCAGGGAGGCGGGCTTTGACGCGGTGGAGATCCAGTGCGGCCACGGATACCTGGTCAGCCAGTTCCTGTCTCCCAGGACCAACCTTCGGAATGATGCATACGGCAAGGACCGCACACTGTTCCTGGACGAGTTGTTCCGTATCGTGAAACAGGAGCGGGACAGCATGGCGGTACTGGTCCGAATATCAGGCAGCGAGTTCGTGGATGGGGGATTGCAGCCCGAGGACAACCGGCCGATTCTGGAGATGGCAGAAGAAGCCGGCTTTGACGCGATACATTGCGGCAACGGCAGTGCGTGTGATTCACCCCCCTGGTACTACGCGCATATGGGCATTCCAGAAGACAAGCAGATCGCCGTATTCCGAAAAATTCGAGAAATGACCAATCTCCCCCTGATATTGGCGGGGCGCATGGCCGACATGAAAAAACTTTCCCTGGTAGAGCGCGAAGACCTGGCTCAGGCGGTGGCTTTTGGCCGTGCCCTGATAGCCGACCCGAAACTACCTGCAAAACTGGTGGAAAACCGTCCGCAAGACATCATGCTCTGCGGATACTGTTTACAAGGATGCCTGGCCAACGTGAAGAATGGAACCGGACTCGGGTGCATCGTCAATCCCGGGATCGACAGCGAACGTCCTATACCCCTTGAGAATCCGCTGAATGTGGCGGTGGTGGGGGGCGGCCCCGCAGGGATGACCGCTGCGACAACGCTGGCGGAAACAGGCGCGTCCGTAACCCTGTACGAACAGGGGAACGAGCTTGGAGGACAGTTCCGACTGGCGCCGCTGGCGCCTCACAAGGACACCATGTTCCGCCCCCTGAACAGCCAGCTTCACCTGACGAACGACAGAGTGAAGAGTATTAAACTGAACACCCGTTTCACACCGAACATGGCCGATGCATATGACCATGTCGTAGTTGCCAGCGGTTCCCGACAGAATCTCGCGGAAATTCAGAACCTGGATACTCAGTACTGGATGACCTCACTGGACTTTTTTGAGAATCGGAAGGAAGTACGGGGAAAGCGAGTACTCATCGTGGGCGCGGGAATGGTGGGGATGGAGGCTGCCGAAATCCTGACGGACCGTGGACTCCACGTGACCGCCACCAAGCGGACCGATACCATTGCCAACGACATGGAAATGGTGACCAAGAAAATGATGATGAACCGGCTCAAGGGAAATCCCAACATGGTCATCATGCCGGAAACAACTGTCCTGTCTTTCGGTGAAACCGGAATTCGGGTTCTTCATCAGGGCGTGGAAAAGACACTGGAGCCGGTAGATACCGTCATTCTGGCCTCGGGCATGCTCCCGGAAACCGAACTATTCGAGACACTGAAACAACAAGGAAAACCCGTGACACTGATCGGTGACGCTGACCATCCCGCTGACATTTTCGCGGCCAGCCAGTCCGGCTATCGCGCGGCGTTGTCTCTTACATCGCGTCGTCGATGACTCCGAAGCGTCTGGCGAACCAGTAGGCGAAAAGGAAATCAACTCCCGGATTCTGCGTCGTTGTGGCTCCATATTCGAATTCCATTGGATTCGACTTCCATTCGTACATATCCGGACCCCGCTCGAACAGCGGATAGGAAGTAATGGACTGGAAGCGACGGCCTTCCATCCAGTCGAACTTCCACGGAAGACTGGGGAACGGAGACATGCAGAACCTCGGATTGATGCGCCAGTCCACGTGGTGGTTTGCTTTCGGGATGGGCATCTCCCTCATCACCCACAGTGCGTCCTCCACCTCCGGCGGCGCGGTCGCGAAATCCCCCATGGTTCCGTAAACAAGTTGAAGCAGCCCGATGCGCGTGTCCCGCATCCTCTCCAATCCACTCGTCATGATCTCCCGGTACTTCAGAGCATGATTTTCGAGGGGCACGAGTACGTTGTCGCCGTGCGTCGCAGTGAAGAGGAGGGTGAGCATGGTCTGCAGACCCAGATGGTTGCCCGACCAGTCGCTGATCCCGTACTCATAGGTGTGACCTCCTCCCATGGTGTCCAGGTACAGGCTGACCTCCGGGTACAGGGCCGCGTACTCCAGGTAGGTGCCCGCATCCTGGTTCATCATGTAGTAGATGAGCAGGGCGATCATTCGATTGGATGTGTTCTGGATGTCGGCGACACCGCTCACGTCGACCAGGGGGCTGTCGTCGAGTAACCCCTCGATAACCGTCTGCATGTCGTTCAGAACAACGTCGTGACCACCGGCCTGCGTGAGCGCCAGAAAAACCCACGGGAACCCCACGAAGAAGCCCTTGAGCATGTCGTTATTGGCGCCGACCTTCCAGTCATAGGCCGAATACGCCCCCAGGCCCTGAATCCATTCCGGGTCGGTGTCGCCGGGGATGTGGTCGCGAATGGTGCGCGCGAAGTCTCCGGGCGTCGGGGCGATGTCGTAACACATCAACTGCCCGTTTACGGTCAGGAGCATGTTGTCGACGGCCTCCGGATCCCCGGTCTCCATGTAGCGCATGGCCTGGGTCGCGGCGTATACGCCCGTCCACAGCATGGAGTCACCGTTCGGGGTCTGCTGATCTCCGAGGGGCAAGGTTGGATCGTAGCCACAGATCATACCCGCGGAGTTGAGGTTGTACTGGGGAATCAGCGGCTCAAAATGGGCCCGCTTCTGTTCGAGAGTGTTGCCGTACGCCCGAGCGCGCTGACGGGTCTCCACCAGGCTGATCGGATCCACCACCTTCTGGATGACCCGCAAGGCTCCGGGGTTCTGCTGATAGTAATCGTAGTCGGTGGGATCAAAAACGAAATGGTGGATGGCATCCTGGAACTCCGGTCGCCCAACATAGGGCGCCACCTCGGGCATTCCATGATACGTCGCATAGGTGGTGAAAAGGGTCGCCAACTCCGTGGGGTCGACGGGATCGTGCCCCGGTCGTATATCCCGCTCGTTGCGCCAGATCGGATCGCCGCCGGAGGGCGACGTCCAGGTCCATATCTCACTGAACCCCAGCTCCCCGGGACCGCTCACCGGTTGAAAGTCACCGGCAAGCTCGGCAGAAGAGGCCCGGGTGAACACTCCCTCGAACAAGATCGGGGCGTTGTTTGTAACATCGGTATCACGTTCGTCAGTTCCGTATTCCACGATGAAGCCGACCCGCCCAAGGGACACCTCGAAAGTAACCGGCTCGTCATCACTCGTCACCCCGCCGACAAACGCCGAGGCGATCCCGTCTCCCTCGAAATCCGCGTCGGTCCAAGCTCGAAGGTGCACCAGGTACGGCCCGTCCCCGTCGTCCCTCAACTCGGCGGTGCCCGTATACTCACCCCACACACCGTCCGATCCGGTTATCGAGTAGATTCCGAGCAGCGGCGCATCACCCGTGTCGGTATCGCCATCAGTGTCGGAATCGGTATCGGAATCCGTATCCGTATCCGCATCCGTACCGGCATCCGTACTCTTGGCGGAAGATCCGTTACATGCGACCAGAGAGATCGCCACAACCAGTGCCAGGATTGTTCCTCCAAAGATCCTCATGACGACTCTCTTTCGTTACTCCAGGTAGGCGATTGTGCGTATCAGGGCCTTTATCTGCGCGCTGACCTCGGGGGTGGGGTCGATGAACTTGACGCCCATCCCCGTCTCTCCCTCGCCTTCGCCGGCCTGAACCCACATGACCTGCCCGAAGACCACGATGGGCGCCTCGTTGCCCGGGATGCTAAATTTGAGCTCCATTCTCGATCCGGCGGAAAGTGGAGCAGGAGTAACGAGGAAGATCCCCATCTCGGAAATATTGCCGGACTTGCAAAAGAGATATGTGTCGCCATGCCGAAAATCGACGTCGACCTTGATGTCGTGCCTATCCTGGCGTCTGCGATCGGAAAAGGCCCTGGTGCTGTCATCGTTCATTTATGCCTCACTTCAACGATACCTTCCCAATAGTGATCGCGTTCTCTCTTGCCCGAGGCTCGTCCAGCACCTTCATCCTGGTGTTGCCGCGATACATGCCCAGGGTGACCCTGTACATACCCGCCTCCTGGTAAGCCGGCACTTTCCCCCGGTGCACATCCATAATGTAGTCTCCGGGGCTCCACTCCTTGGTGGGGTAAATACCCGATACGGGCTCGTGATCTCCGTGAATCCTGGGACCCGGTCCGTCGATATGGATAAATACCTTCCAGTTTGCCGACAGCTTGTCGTCACAGCGCCAGTAGGTGATGAGATCGAACTCATTGCCCCGCTCGAGGTGTTTTGCGCCGGAAACGGATGAGACCTCCCATCCGAGCATCGTTATCTTGTTGTCTAAATTGATTTCTTTCTTGTGCCTCGGAGCTTTTTCAAACGGTTTGGAGAAGACGAAGTTGACGATGGGGTTGTCGTTCTTCTCCTTGCTCTTGTGCTTGCTGACGGCCAGGAAGTGACGATCGCTCTTGGCGTCCAGCAAGAAAATGTGCTTGCCGGCTTTTTCCCTGTACTCACGATCCAGGCCGGCCAGATGTTTTGGAGGAAATAGCGCGAAGACGCGATCGCGCCTCTCCAACCACTTCAGCAATTCCGCGCGGGTCTTGATAGCGGTCGCCCCCGCCGGGAGCTGTGCCGATCCGAATACTCCGAGCGGCTCACCGTCACCGGCAAACTTCTCGTAGCTGCTCAACACATGTTTGGAGGAAAGATCAATTGACAACTGGGGCACGAGAATCATGGAAATGTAGCCACCGATACCGATGGCAGCCAGCGGGAACAGGATGCGTGCCCGAATCGGGCGCCATCTGGATTTGCCTTTTTCACCCGCACCGACGAAGCCCGCGAGGATGACCATGATCCCAAATGGTATTGAGGCGATGATGGCGTGGATCACGGGTTTGAAGTCTTTTGGAGCCTTGAGATCGGACCATCCGAAGCCCTCCAGGATCGCCTCCGGACGCTGGGCGAAATCGCGTAACAGGATTGCCAGCAGCAAGGCCGCAAGGAGGCCGCCGAGGAGATGGGGGACCACGCTCGACTCCAGATCTTCAATTGAAAGAGCGATGGCGAGGGCCACGGGGATCGGGAGAAACAGGGGCGCCGGCCCGTGAAAACGAACGTAAAACGTATGCACGACCAGGCCGACGACGATGCCGGATATCGCCAGCAATCTCAACCGAACGTGGGGGTCGTCTGCGTACCGGGGGTTAATGACGGTCGTCAGCAGGACCGGGACGAATGCAATCCAGGGGAACCAGCCGAAGGCCAATCGTTCCATCGAAAACGAGAAGCTCACAACCGCTACCTTTGCCGGGATGCCGCCGGTGATCCACGGGATATCGGCCGAATCGGAAAGGAGCGCGAAGACGAAACCCGAGACGGAGAGGAGGACCGCCGCCGCTGTCGCGTAGATCATGATCCGCCTGCGCGCGGGTACGTCGTCTCCGGCAAAGAAGATCTTCGTCACGTCGCCGTTGAGGGCCAGGGTGAGAAGGATCGTGGCGGTGGGTACGGTCACGCCCACAAGCAGGCCGCCGGTAACCCAACCGAGCGCCAACCCGAAAACAGCCAGCGCGGCTCCTGCTACCGAGCTTTTTCTCCCGTGATAAAATGAGACGAGCGCGAGGCCGCCCACGGAGAGGGTCTCCGCACACAGGAGCGGCATCCACGAGGTGACCTGTCTTCCGTGAAAGAGCAATATGGGGGACGCGGCAAACGCGAACGCGGCGAAACCGGCAATACGCCGACCGGCCAGGGGTGTGAGCAGCAGCTGGAGAGCCAGCAGGGTGATCAGCGCGAGCAATGCGAGGGGGAGCCTGGCGGCAAGCTCGCTTCGCCCGCCCAGAGACCAGCCCAGCGCGCAGAGACGCTCGCCGGGATAAAGTTTGGTGCCGCCTATCGCCTTTGTTTCTGTGGGCACCCCGCCTTTCAGAAGCTGCTCACCGAGGTTGACGCGATCGATCTCCTGCGGCTCCCAGAGACCGAACTCGCCGAGGCCCACAAAAAGAAAAGCGGCCGCGAACAAGACCGGCATGAAGAACGCAGCTCGTGCAATGAAAGATAAAGAGGGCGACGTCATCTAAAATAAGTCCGTTTTGGGTTATTCCGGTTCGAACAAACGAACCATAACCAGACGACGACGGTCTTGGCAAGGAAGTCCCCAGGATGTATAGTCTCACTTTCTTGGGCCCTGTTAGTACCAATGTAAGGTCAATGGTTGCAGGAGGTTGCGATGATAGTTGAAGAGGGAAAAATTGTAACGTTGGAATACACCATCACCACGGAGAAGGGCGAGATGATCGAGTCCTCCGCTGGTCGTGGCGAACCGCTTGTGTTCCTCTTCGGCAAGAGCGGGATGCTCCCGGGTCTTGACGAGGCGGTCCGTGGAATGGAGGTCGGCGATGAGAGAGAGTTCGATCTACCGCCGGAGAAGGCCTTCGGCACTATGGACTCCGGTCCCACCATGGATATCACCAAGACTCATTTGCCGGAAGGTGCGGATATAAAGGTCGGTTCCATGTTCGAGGCCGACATGTCGGGAAGCGGCCAGACGGTCAAGATGGTCGTGCTCGAAGATCGTGTCAACGATGTGCAGGTCCGGCTCATTCACCCGCTCGCGGGGAAGATCATCCACATCAAGGCCGAGATCGAGGCGCTTCGCGAGGCCACAGAGGAAGAACTCAAGTCGGGTTAACCCGGAAAAAGCCGCGCCGCTCAACCGCCCTGCCCTTCTAACCTGCTTATTGCGCCAAAAGGCTAAAAATCATCTTCAACACCCAGCGCTCCGTCGTGTGTTTCGGGAACCTTGGCCAGGGGCTCGCTCGCGGGCCGAATGCGTTTTTTGTCGAGCCTCTTGCTGCGTTCCTTGATGATGGCCATGAGCGCGGCGCGGTGTTTGTGTGCAACAGGACGCCCGGGGCGGATCTTGTACTTTAGCGGATCCAGGAACTTTCCGTTCTTCTTCAGACCCCAGTGTAGATGCGGACCGGTGGATCTTCCGGTGGAGCCCACGTACCCGATGACCCGTCGCTGCTTGATCTCGACGCCGGTCTTGATGCCCGGACCGAACCTCGAGAGGTGAGCGTAGTGGGAGCTGAGGCCCTCCCCGTGATCGATGCTGACCAGATTCCCATTTGCCCCGCGTTTGCCCGCGCATATGATCTTGCCGGCGGCGCATGACCAGACTGGCGTACCGGTGGGGGCGGCGAAATCAGTGCCGTTGTGCAGTTTTTTCCTCTTGAGAACCGGATGAAAGCGCAGCCCGAATGGTGAACTGATTCGCGTGTAGTGCAGAGGGATCAGAATGGCGGATCGGGGAACGGACACTCCTTTTTCGTCGTAATAGATGATGTTCGCGCCCGGTGAGGTCGCAAATCCGAAGAAACGCTTCTTTCCCGATTTGACGCCGTTGTACTCCAGGGCCAAAACCGGCTCGTAACCCAGGAAGTGACCGTCGAGGCTCTCTTCTTCCACCATTACACGAAAAGTATCTCCGGGGCGTTGTTCCTTGTAGAAATTGACCTGGGTGGAAAGCACATCCGCGATCTTGCCGGTCAGCGTGGGGTGCGCGTCCAGATCGGCCAGCGCGGCATACAGGGACCTGGCGATGGTGCCCGCGAACAGCTTGACCTTCTTGACGGTCGGGACGTGGATCTTCTTCCCCTGAAAGGCATCGTTTTGTTTTTTGACGATATAGACATCGGTCATTGAGGCTTCGTAGCGAAAAGAGACCGGGCGACCGGTGGCCTTGTCCATGCGAATTTCGAACTTGTGCCCGGGGCGGGCGCGTCTGAAATCGAAGAGTCCGTCCAGGGCATTGATGAGAAGCTGCGCATCGCTCGCGGAAATGCCGAGCCCGGTAAGGTTTCTGATCACCGGTACGCCGCTTTTAACCTCACCCTTGAGGATACGTCCGTCCGCCGGACTCGGAGCTTCCTCGACGAGATTTTCGGGCGCGGCAGGCTCCCGACGGAGAGTTACGGTCGGCGCTCCGGCATCGGCTGTCGCCGGGACCAGCCACGGTGAAGCCGATGCATCGACCGACGCGTCCGCGAGCGCCTCACTCGGTTTGCCCGACATGGCGACGAACATCCCGATTACCCCACCGAAAAGCCCCAGCAGAACCAGAGCCGACAGGGTTATGGCCTTGCGGGAGGAAGGTCCTTCCTCCGGGATTTCTTCGGGTGGTACCTCGGCAACCGTTTCGGAATCAGACATCGAGGTTGTGTTTATCACGGTTGGACCAAGAGTTGTCATCTTTCCTTTCTCCGAGGGTCTTGGGGTGACATTTTGTCCTTAACCCGGCGTTGCCCCCCTTCCCCTGTTCAGCCAAATAGCCATTGATAACAATGGATTGGATAGCTCGCCCGGCAATGGCACACGGTTTGCTCTCTTATCCCTCCGACTGGAGGGCGAGAAAATGGAATCAAAAATGGAAACCGTTGTGTCGGAATTGGAACGGATCGACTGCATGGATCACGATATTACGTGTTCCGCGCTGATTTCGAGAGTCAAGGCAAGAATCGTTCGCAGGCCGGGCCGGTGGCGTCACAAGATGCAACCGCACCATCTACGAGTTGCGGACTCGGAGCCGGTATTACCTGACGCTGCTTAAAAAAAAAGGCTCGTCGCTGAGGGCGGGCAGCGACGAGCCAGACAAGAGAAGGAGCATTCACGAATCGCTAAGAAAAAATAAGCTAAGTCAAGGTCTGCTTAATCTGTAAAAAACTAATTAAGCTATGTAAGGCGGCTTAAATCCAAAATTCCTACCCTAAGAGCGCCGCGTTATGCAAAGACACTGTGCAATGTCGGTGCCAAGGTGTACAATCATGGACGCCAGGACAGCTAAATCCCGTAATTTCACATGTTTGCGAAAATGGTCGTCATGGTCCATCAGCTTCGAATGCCGGGCCACTACAGCAGGTTTCCCCGAAACAATGACAATTCTGTCATGGGTTGCCTGGAACTATGAAATTAGTGCGTACCTGTTTTCCGAGTGCGCTCGATTACCTTCAGCATCGATGAGTGGATCATGCCGTTGGAGGCAACCACCCACCCCCGGTGCACATCCAGATCCTCGCCCATGTAGTCGGTTACGCGGCCCCGCGCCTCTCGAATAATGGCGGTACCCGCCGCCAGATCCCAGGGCTGGAGCCTCGGCTCCCAGAATCCATCGTAGACGCCTCTGGCGACGAAGGCCATGTCGACGGCGGCGGCTCCACACCTTCGCACGCCCAGGGCGCTCTTCATGAACGCCCTGTACTCCCGCGTGTTGTCGTCATCGACAGTGCGACGATCGTACGGAAAACCCGTGGCCACCAGCGACTTGTCGAGATCCCGCGTCTGCGTAACCGAGATCGGCTCGCCGTTGCAGAAGGCGCCGCCCCCCTCCCGTGCCCAGACGATCATCCCGAGCGCGGGCATACCGATGACGCCAAGCACCTGGCTTCCCTCGTCCTGAAGCCCGATGGAAACAGCGAAGACGGGATGCCCGGCCGCGAAGTTCGTGGTGCCATCAAGGGGGTCCACGATCCACATGGCGGAACCGTCGATATTTCCTTTTTGGCCCCCCTCTTCGGCAAGTATGCCGATGTCCGGAAAGCTACTCAGGAGGGCCTCGCAGATCAGCTCCTCGGCCATTCGATCGTATTGCGTGACAAGGTCGACCTGTCCCTTGTGAACGATCTCCTTGGGTTTGTTCAATCCCTCGAGGAGCAGATCCCCGGCCTGACCGGCCACGGCCAGCGCCCGCTCCAGGATCTCGTCCAGCTGTGCGGGAGAGAGCGTCATTCGAGCGCCCCGACCAGCGTGTTCAGAATTCCTCCGAATGCGCCGTTGGACAGAAGCGCAACGCCGTCCCCCGGCTGCGCCCTCCGGGTGATGAGGTCGACCACCTCATCGATGGTGGAAGCCGCGACCGCCTCTACGCCACGGGCGCGTAGATCGTCGGCAAGCCGTCCGGTGTCCAGCATCTCGTCAACAGGAAGATCCCTTCCAACCGGCGCTATGATCGCGAGATCAGCAGCGTCGAAGACCTCCGCGTATCGCTGCTGGTGAAGGCGCCTGCACGCGGTAGCCGATCTGGGCTCGAACGCGGCGATCAACCGGCCATCGCGGTGCAACCGTTTGAGAGCGCGCAACGTCTCACCGACGGCGGTGGGATGGTGGGCAAAATCGTCGTACAGGGTAATCCCTCGCGGTCGGGCCACCACTTGTTGGCGACGGGCGATCCCTCCAAATCCGGGCAGCGCGGTCGCCAGCTCGTCGAGCGGTATTCCGGCTGCGTGATGCGCAAGAATCAGCGCGCCGAGCGTGTTGCGCAGGTTGTGGGTTCCGTGCATTACCGTCTTCCACGTGCCCGCTTCAACACCGTCGATCAGCAGACTGAAATCTCCGTCGTCTCGATGAGCCGCTACCCAGTTGGTGCCTGGCGGCATGGGATCTCCCTGCACGCCGTAAGTCACCACCCGGGCATCGAATCCGCGCGCCGCAAAAAGGGCGTCGGCGTCCCCGGCGTACACCGCGAGGGGCCCCGGATCGACCAGCCGCACAAGCTCATGGAATACATCCATGTAGGCGTCCGCCGTGGGGTAGATGTCAATGTGATCGTGCTCGATGGATGTGATCGCCGCCGCCGACGGAGCATACGAGAGGAACTTGGGCACCTTCTCGAAGTAGGCGCTGTCGTACTCATCGCCTTCGATCACGAAGTCGGGGCCTTTTCCGAGCTTGTATCCCGAACCGAAATCCGCGGTCACACCTCCCACCAGCACGGAGGGATCGCGGCCGGTGGCCTCCAGCAGGTATGCGGTCAGGGCGGTCGTGGTGGTCTTTCCGTGAGTGCCCGCGATGACGATGGAGCGCCGATCTCGAATGAAAAGATCGTGAACGGTTTTCGGCATGGACGCGAACTTCAGCCCCAATTTTTGTGCTGCGACCGCCTCGGGATGATCCGCCCGGCAGACGTTTCCAACCACCACCAGGTCGGGAGCGTGATCCAGATTGCTCGCCCGGTAGCCCTCCATGATATCGATGCCCAGGGACTTCAACTCGGTGCTCATGGGGGGGTAGGCGTGCGCGTCCGAACCGGTGACCGTGAAACCGCGAGCTACCAGCAAACCGGCAAGCGCTCCCATCCCCGTTCCGCAGATGCCTACTAAGTGTACCGTCGCAGGTGGTTCTATGGATATTCTGTTCATGTAGAAATAGGTACCGCATCAGCCTGGGGACTTACAAGACCATCCTGGCGTATAAACGGTCCCTCCTGGGAGATCGCGGATGCTTCCTGGCACGTGCATGTAGCACGTAGTCCGCATTAAGATATGTCATTCTTGACATAATAGATCTTGGGCGACAAAGTTGTGTAGCTCCAAAATGCAAATGTCGGGTTTGTGCCAAGTAGAAATGTCGGGTTCAGGGTGTTCCACTGGCTGGCATGAAGAAGGCATTACTGACAATGAGCAAACAGGAACTGGATCGCACAGAATTGATGGTTCGCATC
>JAUVDV010000024.1 GCA_030595125.1 Deltaproteobacteria bacterium | reverse complement strand
GGAGCAATCGTCCTCGGGATCCACTCCGTCAGGATAGGACGTGCACGTCCCCTCGAATCCCGTAATGTCGCATGCCTCGCACGCTCCGTCACACGCATCGTTGCAACAATATCCGTCCACGCACGGATCTCCGCCGCAATCCCCGCTGTCGTCGCATTCCACGGGGGAGGTATCGGTGTCAGTGTCGGTATCCGTGTCGATGTCGGTGTCGGTGTCCGTGTCAGTATCTGTGTCGGTGTCCGTGTCCGTGTCGATATCGGTGTCGGTATCGGTGCCTGTGGCGGTATCCGTACCGCCATCAGGATCGGTCAAGGAGAAGTTCAGGCTGCACCCCGTAATAAGAACCAACGAAGTCAGACCGATCAAGATATAACGCATGGCAGTTTTTCCCTTTTTTCAACAACACTCGATTTTTCCAAATTATACACTATTAGTACCTATTATGCATAACCATTCCAAAATGCGGGATAAGAGACGGTAATTTATTGTTCAAAAGAAAAGGCGGCGTAATCGCGCTTGCATATCGCGCCGGTCTGAATATTATCTATGAATTATGGATGAACGCAGGAAATACGAACGGTATCCTCTGGTGGTCGGTTCCGACATCGACTCCGACGAACCAAAGGTTCGCTTCGGGTTGACCCAGGACTTCAGCCGAAACGGAGCCAGGTTACTGACTCTCACCCAATACGCGGTTGGAAGTCATCTGGCATTGAAGATCTTCATTTCTGAACAGCGGGTTACCGAGTGCGACGCGAAAGTTATCCGCTGTAATAAAGTCGAGGGCCGAGGAATTTGGCGGCACGAGATAGCGGTCGAGGTGAAAGATCTTCTTGACGACGAGCTTGTGGCCGCCCTCCTTGAATCCTCCGATACAGAGAGCTGACCCGCGAAGAACCCTGCCAGACTATCTTTTACGCTCTTGGCTTATCCGTCACCTTTGTGATAATGACCTTCGGCTTCCCGTCAAAGCCTGGGATGAGCTCACGGAGTTTATTCTTTTATGTTTGAAACACTTCAAAAAGGATTTCGCAAGGCCCGCCAGCGCATGCAGGGCGAGCTGGAGATCGATGAGAAGGTCATCGATTCCTCGTTGCGGGACATCAAGCTCTCCCTTCTCGAAGCGGACGTTGATCTCAACTTGACGAAAACTTTCCTTGGCCGCGTCCGGGAAAAGGCCGTCGGCGAGGTTGTGAGGATCTCCGCCAAGGCCAGGGGTAAGAAGGTTGCGATCTCCGCCGCAGACGCATTCGTGAAGATCTGCGAGGACGAGCTTGTCGCCATGATGGGTCCGGTGGACACGAACCTCGCCATGGCCCCCAAGGGTACGCCCACGGGGGTGATGATGGTGGGCCTGAACGGCGTCGGAAAAACAACCACCACCGCCAAGCTCGCCGGGTTCCTCGTCAAGCAAGGCCACAAGCCCCTGATGTGCGCGGCTGACGTCTATCGTCCGGCCGCCATCGAGCAGCTCCAGGTGCTTGGGAAACAACTTGATCTTCCAGTATACGCCGACTTCGAAGAAAAGAGCCCCATCAAGATCTGCGAGGCGGCGATGAAGCATGCCCGCAGCACCAAACGGGATATGGTGCTGTTCGATACAGCGGGTCGCCAGACCGTCGATGACGAGCTGATGCAGGAGCTGTTCGACATCAAGAAGACGGTCAAACCCAAGAACATCTTTTTGGTGGCTGACGCGATGATCGGTCAGGACGCGGTCAAGACCGCTTCCGAATTCAACGAACGCCTGAGCCTGTCGGGGGTGATCCTCACCAAGCTCGACGGCGACGCTCGCGGCGGCGCGGCGTTGTCCATAAAGGAAACCACAGGAGCGCCCATCAAGTTCCTGGGGATAGGGGAGGGTCTCGACAAGATCGAGGAGTTCCGGCCCGAAGGACTCGCCTCCAGGATTCTGGGCATGGGAGATGTGGTCGGCCTGGTCAAGGACTTCGAGGAGGTGATGGACACGGAGAAAGCGGAACTGGACGCCAAGCGCATGCTTCGCGGCAAGTTCACCATGACTGATTTCCTCGACCAGATGCAGGCGATAAAAAAAATGGGATCCCTGGGGGATCTGTTCGACAAGCTACCGTTCTTCGCCGACGGAATGCCGGAAGGCATGAATGTGGACGACAGGGAGATCGTCAAGATTGAATCAATAATCCAATCGATGACCAACAAGGAACGGATCGACGTTTCCCTGTTCGAGAAACAAACCGGACGACTGGAGCGGGTTTCGAGGGGATCCGGTCGCGAGCTAAAGGATGTGAAAGACCTGATTGACAGGTTCAAACAGGTCAGAGAAATGATGGGCTCCATCGGCAAACAGGCCGGCCTGATGGGCAAGATTCCCGGAATGAAACAGCTGGCCATGGCAAAACAAATGAAGGGCGCCATGGGGGGCGGCGGGATGCCGGGGATGCCGGGAATGCCGGGGATGATGGGTAATCTCGGCCAGGACATGCTCCAGGCGGCGGTTGCGGATGGATCCGGAGCGCGGCGGAAGGCCCCGTCGGCGAGCAGCAAGGCCAAGGCGAAGGCCAAGCGCAAGCAGTCGAAGAAGTCGCGCAAGAAAAGCAGGCGTTGAGTGCCTTTTGTCAAGGAGGTTCCGATGAGTACAAATATTATTTCATTGTTATGTTCGGCAGTTTTCGCGATTTCGCTCCTGGGCTGCATGGAGCAGACCGGCTACGTAACCACAAATGAGAGCGATCAGGTTTCCAGGTTGATCCTCGAAAAGGCGCCGGCCAAGATTCGACATCGGGTAAATGCGGATCTCGACGGAAAGGTTCTGCTGCTGGGCTATGACGTGAAACCCCAGAAGGCCACCCTGGGCGAGGAGCTCGAGGTAACCTGGTATTGGGAGTGTAAAAAGTCACCGGGCGCGGGCTGGCAACTCTTCACCCACATGGTTGACGCAGACGAAAAATCCCGCATCAACAAAGACAAGGTCGGGCCGATCCGCCGTCATTTTCAACCCGAGTACTGGCGCCCGGGACTGATCATCAAGGACCGGCAGACTATCAAGGTTCCGACCAAGTGGGGATCTCCCACCGTCAGTCTCATGGTCGGCCTGTGGAAAAAGAACGAGCGCATGAAGATCGTCAGCGGGCCTTCCGACAAGGAGGGCCGGATCAAGGGACCGACCATTGAGGTGGTTTCGCCCGGCGAGGAGTCGGTAAAAGTGATCATTCCCAGGGCTCCCAACGCGCCCAAGATCGACGGAGAGTTCGAGACGGAGGATGCGTGGAAGGACGCGCTCGTCCTCGATGATTTCTCACACACACTCACCGGTGCACAGACCAAATTCAACACCGCGACCAGGCTCATGTGGGACGACGGCAATCTCTACGTGGCAATGCGCGCAAAAGACGAATACCTCCAGAGCAAGTACACGGAGCACGACGACGAGTTGTGGCACGAGGATGCGTTCGAGATCTTCCTCGATCCCGGTGGTGACAAGAAGCACTACTACGAGATTCAGATCAACCCGGCGGGCGTGGTGTTCGATTCATACCTGCCGAGGTACAGGAAAAACACGAACGATTGGTCTAGCGGCGTGGTCGTCAAAACCAAGATTGAGGGGACCCTCAACGATCAATCCGGCGGAGATACGGGATGGACGGCGGAGATCGCCATACCGTTGGCAAACCTCGACAAGGGAGGCGGTGTGCCGCCAAAAAGAGGTGACGAGTGGAAGATCAACTTCTTCATGGTCAACGTGACGGCGGACAAGCCCGTTTACACCGCCTGGTCGCCTCCCCTGCGCGGAGATTTTCATGCGCTCGACCGTTTCGGATCGGTTGTCTTCGGTCCCCCTGAAGCAATCGGGAAGAAGGGGCAGAAAAGGGATGCGGGCCCGCAATCGGACGCGGGTACCAAGTGAGAACGGCGATTCCCTTATCGGCCCTTGGCGCGATCGCGATAATCACTGTTATCCCGGCCATCGGATCGGCTTTTCTGGCACAGGACGAGGTCGAGGAACCACAGGCCGAGGTCGAGGAGTCGCAGGACGAGGTCGAGGAACCCTCCGAACAAGATGACGCGGAGGTGTTGACGCAGGAGCAGAAAGAGGAGGCGAAGCATCACTTCGTCGCCGGCGGCAAGAGATACAAAGAAGGCGAATATCAGGCGGCGATCGATCACTTCGAGATGGCCTACGACATTACTCACGCCCCGGAACTCCTCTACAACACCGGTCGGTGCTACGAGGAGTTGGGCAACAAACCGCGGGCGATAAGTCATTACGAAATGTATCTGCGATTGAGCCCCGATGTGGAAGACGCCGACCAGGTGCGGAGCCGCATCGATGCCATGAAGTCCGACGATGAGCCCGAAAAAAAAGACGATGACGATGTCGCCGTGGAATCCGGGGACGAGGACCCGGTTGTGCGGGGTGTTCCGCCCGGGCTGTGCCTGGCGGGCGACGTGGGCTTTGAGGCTCCGCTGACGGGAAATTGGGAGCGAAAGTTCATTCCACTGGACGTGGCCATGCATTTCCCCCTTGCCGATTGGCTGTATGTGATCGGCGGTCTGGGATTCGGTGGTTTCGTCGGCGAGGAGCCCCGCGATCCGGGATACCCCACCGGCTTGTTTTCCATCAGCGTCGGGCTTCTGGGATCCTGGCCCATGGCGGAGCGGTTCAGCTTTATGGCCAGAATAGCCGCAGTGCCCGTCTTCCTGTTCAGGGAACGCCACGAGACGGCCATATGGCTCCAGGGTCAGGCCGGCATAGGCCTGGGGATCCACATCGCCGGGAGCTGGAGCATCTCTGTTCGAGCCGTGGGCGGTGTCGGGCCGGTATTCGTTCCAAAGAAGAAGGACGGTGAGATCTGGGACGATATCCCCGGTCTCAGCGCAACCGTGGGCGGACGCATCGGGTTCATTTACGTCTTCAAATGAGCGACGAAGATATCAGCTCGCACCGTGTTTTTATCGGATTGGGAAGCAACCTGGGCGATCGTCACGGCCGCATGCGGGCAGCCCTGAAACTCCTGGACGAACATCCGCGAATCACTCTCGAAAAGCACACGGACTTCGTTGAGACGGAGCCCTGGGGCGTACCGGACCAACCCATTTTTCTGAACGCCGTGGCGTGCATAACCACTACCCTTGAACCACATGCTCTCCTCGCAGAATTGAAGCGCATCGAGAAAAAATTGGGCAGAGTGGAAAGGGTTAAGAAGTGGGGGCCCCGGGAGATAGATCTCGACATCCTTCTTTTCGGCGACCTGGTGATAAAGACGGAAAATCTCGTAATTCCGCATGCGCAGTTGACCAGGAGACCGTTCGTGATGGGCCAACTTCTGGAGATAGAAAAAAATATCGTCCACACTGTTCATCGTGTCCCACTGAGGAATTTCCTGGATTCCGACTAACCTGCATAATTCGCCAGCCTGCCGGTAAAATCGCGTATTCCTTGAAACGGGGGTTTGCAAATGTGAACCAGGGTTTACAGTGTTAGCGTAATGAAAAAACAGTTGTGATACTGATGTATTTGGGGTATTAGCGAAACAAGCTAGTGGTTAAAGGCAATTACTGGGAATAAGAATCAAAAGGACCTTGAACAAATCGCTTTTGGGGCAGATCCGAAATTGAAGGGAAAATCATGAATTCTGAAACTGAAATGAAGCTCGAACCGATAGAGCAGATTGAAGAGTTGGCACAGGAGTTGATGCGAAAGCTCGACCTCTTGAGTGGAAGCAAGGTTCAGGAGGACATCTCCTACGGCCAGTACAAAGTCATTTCCGTAATCAACAACCACGGTCCGATCTCCGTTGGAAATCTCGGTCGCCTCGTGGGATCCGCCCAGAGCACCACCTCCGAAATGGTGGCAAGGCTGACGAAGGCGGCGCTCGTCAACAAGGTCAGGGGGCCATACGACGGTCGCGTGGTGATGGTCGAGCTGACCGACCAGGGAAGACAGTTGATGAGGCGTCGTCGCAAACGCGTGCGGGAGGGTTATCAGGCACTCTTCAACAAACTCGCATCCTCTGAGAAGGATAGCTTCGTCGACTCTCTTCGAAACCTGGACGGGCTCCTGAGCAAGGCCATAGATTAACGCCGGGTACGACCCCTATTCCGACAACCTGATTTTCGACTATCAAAAAAAAAGAAGACAAAACTCTTCTCTTGTCATTGGAGCGCTTGACATCGGAGAGAAGCGAGTGGATAGATCCGTGCGGTCCCAAGAAGGTTCGAGGAGGCTACCGTTGCCGTCAACAATGAAAAGAATCAATCCTGCCGTCGTGGAGTTCGCCATCGAAGTTCCCGCGCAGGAAATCGACAAACATGTCAACAAGGCGTACTCGCGGCTGTCTCGGGAGGCGAAGGTGCGAGGTTTCAGAAGGGGCAAGGTTCCCCGCGCCGTGCTCAAGAGGATGTTCGGTCCGGCGATGCTCTCGGAGCTTCTATCCGAAATCGTTTCCAAGTTCTTCATCGAGGCACTCGAGGAGCACGGTGTGGAGCCCATTTCCGAACCCGAGGTCGACGCCGGTGAGCTGACCGAGGGGCAGCCCTTCTCCTACACGGTCAAGGTCGAAACCAGCCCACACCTCGAAGAGATCAATTTCGACGGAATAGAGATCCGGCGCCTCCCGGTGACCGTATCGAGGGATACGATCGATAAGGAGCTCGAGCGCCTTCGCTCGGCACTCGCCACCGCAACGGAGCTCGAAGAGCCGAGGCCGGCGCAGGAGGGCGATCTGGTCACGCTGGAGATGAAGCGATGGGTGGATGACGACTGGAAGGACGCGGGCATGCCGCCCCAGGAGCTGGTTCTGGCAGAAGGCGCTGTTCCCTCCGAGATCCTCGCGGCAGTGCCGGGGATGAACGTGGACGAAGAAAAAGAGATAGAGTTCGGCGATACCCCCGAGGGTGAAGATCCAGTACGCTTTCTGTGCCGCCTCGTTTCCGTGCGCCTGAGGAAATTACCGGACATCGACGACGAGTTCGCCAAGGATCTGGGTGATTTCGACACCCTCGCCAAACTCGAAGAGGACATCGAGAAGCGCGCCAGGGAATCCCTCGAGAAAAACGAGGCGGACAGGCTTCGTCACGATCTATTCGATGCGCTTCGTGAGAAGAACGAGATGGTGCTGCCACCCACAATAGTGGACAAACAGACCCAGATGATGAAGGCGCAGTTCGCGGGAATGCTGGGGAAGGCAGGGGATGATGCGGACGACGAGTCCGCCGCAAAGATTGACGAAGGTACCGGGGAGGCGGCCAGAAACATGGTCCATCAGCATTTTCTCCTGCGTGAGGTCGCGCGCCAACACGATCTGGCTGTCGAGGAAAAGGACGTGGAGGCCGAACTCAAGCAGATGTCCGAACAGATGGGAATCCCGGTGCCCAAACTGAAGGCTGAACTGGCAGACAATCAGCGCATGGGCGAGGTCATGACCAACCTGCTCGAGCGCAAGGTTTTTGATTTCGTGGCTCCAAAGGTTAAGATCGTCGATGCGGAACAAGTCGTTGAAGATAAGGGCGACGCAAAAGAATAAGAGGAAAGATATGCGCGATGGTGACGAGACGGTGACAGGTCCGGTCGGATTCATGCCCTATCCTCAGGTGGTGGAACAGACTCACCGGGGAGAGAGAAGCTGGGATATTTTTTCCAGGCTCCTCAATGATCGGATCATTTTCCTGGGCACACAGATCAACGATGAGGTGGCCAACATCATCGTGGCACAGCTGCTGTACCTGGAATCGGACGATCCAGATCGTGATATCATGATTTACATCAACTCCCCCGGGGGGGGGGTGAACGCCGGGCTGGCGATCTACGACACCATACAACATATCCGGTGTCCCGTGGTGACCATCTGCCTCGGCCAGGCGGCGTCCATGGCGGCGGTGCTTCTGGCGGCGGGTGAGCCCGGGCGAAGATCGGCCCTTCCCAATAGCCGCGTGATGATCCACCAGCCCCTCGGCGGAGTGACCGGGCAGGCGTCAGACATCGAAATTCACGCCAAGGAGATTCTTCGTCTTCGGCAGAAGCTTAACGAGATCCTGGTCGAACACACCGGCCAGGCCATGAAAAAAGTTAAGAGCGATACGGATCGTGATTACATAATGACGGCAGACGAGGCCGTAAAATACGGAATAATCGACGAGGTAATGAAGTCGAAGAACCACAAGAGCGCGAAGAGCTGAATGGTGCCTTGCCCTTGCCAGCTCGTCGGACGGTAATATAGTCTATGAGCAGGGGGTTTGTTACACGAGGTGAACGTTGACCCGGGGAAGAAAAAATGACCGACCTACGCTGAGCTGCTCTTTTTGCGGCAAGAGCCAAAAAGAGGTGCGCAAGCTCATCGCCGGACCAACTGTGTATATCTGCGATGAGTGCATCAGCCTGTGCAATGACATCATCGCCGAGGAACTAGACACAACGGACAGTCGACCCGGTTCGGACGCGCTGCCCAAGCCGATGGAGATCTACGAGTCCCTTAACGAACACGTGGTCGGGCAGGATCACGCCAAGCGGGTTCTCTCGGTGGCGGTCTACAATCACTACAAGCGCATCGACTCGGGCACCAATCCCAGCGATGTGGAGCTGCAGAAATCCAACATCCTCCTGCTCGGACCTACGGGTTGCGGCAAGACCGAGCTGGCAAAGACCCTGGCCAGGATCCTCAACGTCCCCTTCGCCATAGCTGACGCCACCGCACTGACCGAGGCCGGCTACGTGGGCGAGGACGTGGAAAATATCATTGTCTCGTTACTTCAGAACGCAGATCACGATATCGATCGCGCCAAACGCGGAATCATATACATCGACGAGGTGGACAAGCTCTCTCGCAAGAGCGACAACCCATCCATTACCCGCGACGTTTCCGGCGAGGGAGTTCAGCAGGCACTGTTAAAGCTCATCGAGGGCACCATCGCCAACGTCCCCCCCAAGGGAGGGCGAAAACATCCCCAACAGGACTTCCTTCAAGTAGATACCACCGATATCCTGTTCATCTGCGGCGGCGCATTTCACGGGCTGGAAAAGATCGTGGAGAACCGCATCGGAAACAAGACCCTCGGATTCGGCGCGCAGATCTCGAGCCGGGACGAAAAGAAGATCGGTGAGCTCCTCAAGGAACTGCAGCCGGAAGACCTTCTCAAATACGGGCTCATCCCCGAGTTTGTCGGGCGTCTTCCGGTTATCGCGACCCTCGATGAACTCGACGAGGATGCGCTGGTGGAGATTCTCACGCGACCCAAGAACGCCCTCGTGAAGCAGTTTGCGCTGTTGTTCGATCTCGACGGCGTCAAGCTCACCTTTACAACCGAGGCGCTGAGAGCTGTCGCCGTTGTCGCCAAAGAACGTTCCATCGGCGCCCGAGGTCTTCGCTCGGTGATCGAGGCGACCATGCTCGACCTGATGTTCGAGCTTCCCTCCATGGACAACCCCAGGGAGGTCGTCGTGGGGGAAGAGTGTGTTTCCAAAGGAGAGAGGCCGCTGGTTGTTTTTGAAAAGGACAAAGCAGAGCCTGCCTGATATCATTCAAGCGAGAACTTCGCTGAAGAGTTTCGCATTACGGGGTGCAAGAGTAAGCCATGGATACCATTGACGAAAAAATCGAGTCCGGTAACAAGTTGAGCGCGCCGCTTCTCCCATTGCGAGATATCATTGTGTTTCCGCACATGGTGGTGCCGTTGTTTGTGGGGCGCGACAAGTCCATCGCCGCCCTCGACGAGGCGATGAAAAAGGACAAGTTTGTCCTCCTCGTTGCCCAGAAGAACGCCAAGACCAACACACCTTCCGCGGGCGACATTTACAACGTGGGCACCCTCGGAACCATAATCCAACTCCTGCGCCTCCCCGACGGGACGGTCAAGGTTCTTGTAGAGGGCAAGCGTCGGGCGAAGATCGTAAACTACGTTCCCCACAAAGAGTTCCTCCAAGTTGATTACGAGATAATCGGGACGAGCGCCGAAGAAACCGTGGAGATCGAGGCACTGATTAGGGAGGTTCAGGGAACCTTCGAGACATACATCAAACTAAACAAGCAGATCCCCCCGGAGATGTTGATGACCGTCCAGGGGATCGACGACCCCTCCCGGCTCGCGGATACCATCGTTGTTCACCTCTCCTCGATCAAGATGGAGGAGCGTCAGGAAATCCTCGAAACCGAGGACGCCAAGAGCAGGCTCGAGCGCCTCTATGAGCTGATGCGAAACGAGATCGAGATCCTCCAAGTGGAGCGTCGAATTCGTACGCGGGTCAAGAAGCAAATGGAGAAGACGCAAAAGGAGTACTACCTCAACGAGCAGATGCAGGCCATCCAGCGCGAGCTCGGAGAGAAGGACGAATTCCGTTCGGAGATCCAGGAGATCGAGCAGAAGATCAAAAAGAAGAAGGGGATCTCCAAGGAGGCGCTGGAGAAGGCCAAAAAGGAACTCAAGAAGCTCCAGATGATGTCCCCCATGAGCGCCGAGGCCACGGTCGTTCGCAATTACGTGGACTGGATCGGGGGCTTGCCGTGGGGCGAAAACACCGAAGAGAACTACGATATTGATCAGGCGGAGCAGATTCTCGAAGAGGACCACTACGGGCTCAAGAAGATCAAAGAAAGAATACTCGAATACCTGGCGGTTCAGGCGCTGGTCAAGAAGCTCAAGGGGCCGATCCTGTGTTTCGTCGGGCCGCCGGGAACCGGGAAAACATCCCTTGCCAAGTCGGTGGCGCGCGCAACCGGACGCAAGTTCATCAGGCTCAGCCTCGGCGGGGTTCGAGACGAGGCAGAGATTCGAGGGCATCGTCGAACTTACATCGGCGCCCTGCCGGGCAAGATCATCCAGAGCCTCAAAAAGGTGGGCACGGGCAACCCCGTGTTCCTGCTTGATGAAGTCGACAAGATGAGTTCTGACTTCAGGGGCGATCCGGCATCAGCGCTGCTCGAAGTCCTCGACCCCGAGCAGAACTTCATGTTCAACGACCACTACCTCGACATGGATTACGACCTCACCGACGTCATGTTCATCACCACCGCGAACGTGCTCTCCGGTATCCCACTTCCCCTTCAGGATCGAATGGAGATCATCGATCTCTCGAGCTACACCGAGTTCGAGAAGCTTAACATCGCCATGCGCTATCTGGTACCCCGCCAGCAGGAAACCTGCGGCCTTGGAGATGTGGACCTCGAGGTAACCGAGGGGGCGGTGAGAACCATCATCAACCACTACACCAGGGAAGCGGGTGTTCGAAACCTGGAACGCGAGATATCGTCTGTTTGCCGCAAGGTCGCAAGGAAAGTACTCAAGGAAGGCAAGGACGAGAAGATCCACATCGGCGCCAGGGATGTTCCCAGGTACCTCGGTGTTCCCAAATTCACCGTGGGCAAGAAGGAAGACGATGATCGAATCGGGCTGGTCAACGGCCTCGCGGTCACTTCCACGGGGGGAGATCTCCTGCCCGCGGAAGTGTCGGTGGTGACCGGCAAGGGCAAGCTGATCCTCACCGGAAGAATCGGCGAAGTAATGCAAGAGGCGTCCCAGGCCGCCCTGACCTACGTGCGCTCCCGGGCAAAGGAGCTGGGGCTCGAAGATGGCTTTCACAAAAACCTGGACATCCATATCCACTACCCGGAAGGCGCAGTGCCCAAGGATGGCCCGTCAGCGGGAATAACGGCCGCTACGTGTCTCGTGTCCGCTCTCACAAAGGTGCCGGTGCGATCCGATGTGGCCATGACTGGGGAGATCACCTTGCGCGGGCGCGTGCTGCCCATCGGCGGATTCAAAGAAAAAATCCTCGCCGCCCATCGAGGCCGCATCAAGACGGTCATCATGCCCATGGAAAACCGGAAGGACATTCACGATATCCCGTCCCGTGTACTCAAGAGCATGCGACTCGTGCTGGTGGAACACATGGATCAGGTCATCAACGAGGCGCTCGTCAACAAGGATATCACAAGTAAGTTCAGCGACTCCGCCGCGACCATGATCTACCAGGAAGGTCACCTCGTGAAGGCCGGCGTTGAGCCCGAGCCCGTGAGTGCCCCTACCGTGCCCGTATCTTGAGGATTCCCCCGTCGATTTTCTACCCGGCGATCTTCGCCATGCTCATCGCCACGGCGATCCCGACAACCGCCAATGCGCAGGACACCGCGCCGGATGGGAAACGCTACGTCATCAGCGTCATGAGCATCGGTCCGAGCGAAGAGTTCGTCACGAGAGCGGGACACATCGCCCTGATTGTGGACGACTACGAGCGCAAGCGGCGCACTGTTTATAATTACGGCATGTACGAGTTTGATGACTCGAACATGGAAACCGCTTACGCCTCGGGTAATGTGAGGTTTCACCTGGGCGTCATGGACTACCGTCTGGCGGTTACAGCGTTTGCCGACGCGGACAGAACCATCGAAGTTCGCCGGCTGGAAATGCCGCAAGCGCTCGCCGCGCAAATAGCGAAACATCTCTCGCACGATCGTCGCCCCGAGAATCGATACTACGATTACCACCACTCGGACGACAACTGCTGCACCCGGGTGAGGGATCTACTCGACGACGTGCTGGACGGGGCGGTCGCACGCGGTCGCGATACGGAACCGACCGGTCGCACGTACCGGCAGTGGACCGCCGGGTGGATGAACGGAATGCCCGTGGGGCGCACACTCATGCATTTTCTGGGCTCCGGTTCGATTGATCGAGATATCACCCGGCGCGACGAACAGACCTTTCCGCAAGCGCTCGTGGAGGATCTGGACTCCGTGCTCATCGGTCCACACAGGAGTCCCCTGGTGGCCGATGTGAAGGTTGTCTTCGAAAGGGAAGGCGCTGCCGTGGGCGTGAGCTGGGCGTTCTGGGAGTTGGTTGTCGTTCTTCTGGCTGTGGGGTTGTTCGCGGTCGGGTTTATTGTGCCGATTGTCCGCCCGTCATGGAGGGTTTCGAGGCGGCTGCTCGGGTTGGGGGTTTTCACGTGGGGTTTACTCTGCACGGCGGGCTCAATTGTGCTGATTCTCGCGTGGGTGCTCACCGATCACACGGACGTCCACGCCAACGAAAACCTCCTAGTGATGCCTTTCACTCATATCTGGTTGTTAATAGTCGGCGCGGTACTGCTATGGAGAGGCTCTCTGGGCGAGCGCGCCGTAAAGCTCACCAGGATCTACCTGCTCGCGGCGACCGGGGTCATCGCTCTCGACATGGCGCTTAAACTCGGTCCGTTCGTGCAGGACAACTGGAGATTCATGGCCTTCAGCGCCCTGGTGAACATCCTGTCCATCGTCGCCCTGTCGCGAACTTCAACAAACACTAACGCTGCATCGCGCGGTCGATGAGGATACGCTCCAGATCGCGGCGACCGTCGAGCACCGAAACGATCACCACCTCCCGGGAATAAACGCGATAGCAGATTCTGAAGGGGCGCTCGATCATCTCGCGAAAGTCAACGATGCCGATCTCGCGGATCTCGGGCACCACGCGCCCGCGTTGCGGATTCTCGACGAGCTGCTCCGCCCGGTTGACAATCAGATCTAATACCCTGGTGGCAGCAATATGTCCGTCGTGGGCGACGATGTAGTCCAGAATCGACTCCACGTCTTGCAATGCTGCTTGCGCCCAGCGAATACGGTATTTTTTACCCATGGCTTGCTATTCTGATCGATCGAGGTGTTTCTGCAGCCGTGCCCTGGCCCGTGTGTGGGAAAGTGATCTGCCCTCGCGATGGTCGGTATCGCCCTGGACCAACGCCTTGAGCAACAGCATGGTCTCCCTCTGCCTCTCGAATGACTCCACGTCCACAATCACTGCAGTCGGCTTCCCGTTCTGGGTGATGACAATCGGCTTGCCGGTCTCGCGGGCTCGCCTGATGAGATCGGCGGATCGGGTCTTGAGCACGGTGACCGGCTCGATGTTGTCGATGTATTCCATGAACTCCTCCATCGACCCGAATATAGCACCGAATTAGGTACCAGACAATCGCTCTGACATTATTTGGCCTGTACGATATTGGGAGCGTGTGCCGCATGCGTGTAGTAAGATCATTCCCCGAACGGATATGAAAGACGATGACTAAAATACTCTTCTCGTGTTTGCTCCTGACGGCGATTTCGTTTGTCGTGACAACCCACGCCACCGAATCGGTGACCATAAAGATGGTGCTGAACAACACCCAGGCCAGGCTCGTGAGGAGCGCCGACGACGTGGCAATATCGATGAAACTGACCGCGCCTCAGAAGTCCCTCGTGCGCGTCCGGGCGCCCAAGTTCCAGGGCTCCATCATCCGGGTGGCGGCAAGCCAGATAAGCCCGACCAACAAGATCTCGCTGAAGATCATCAAGCCCAGAACAGCGACCCCGGTCCTTCGGGTTGTTTCCTTCAATACCGCGCCGACACAGGACCCCGGCTCGGAGCCAGGCCGCAACAAGACGCTGGATAGTCTGCGGATCGAAGTGAAACATCTTAAGGAACAAATCGACGCCGCGAAGGAGAAGTTGGAGAAAATAAGAGCGCTGCTGATAACACAAAGCCCTTGACTTACACATAGCAATGTGTAAAGGTTTGTGTAACGGAGGAACAGTTATATGGCGACCAATCTAGCTATTGACGAGAAGCTACTCGCCGATGCGTTGAAGGCCGGGGAACTCAAGACAAAGAAGGCCACGGTCAATGAGGCATTGCGTGAGTTCATTCAACGTCGCAAGCAGACGGAGATCCTCGAGCTCTTTGGGACTGTCGAATTCGACCGGAATTATGACCACAAGAAGGGGCGGACCAGAAAGTGAGGGTACTCGTTGATACAACTGTCTGGTCCCTGGCGCTTCGTCGGCAACGTCCCAAGGCAAAAGAACAAATTCTGATCGACGAACTCTCCGAGCTTATCAGGGAACTGCGCGCAGTTCTGATCGGCCCGGTTCGCCAGGAGGTGCTTTCAGGTATTCCCGATCCGGCGAAGTTCGAGGTTGTAAAGCAGCACCTTGAGGCATTTGATGACCTGCCAATTATTGAAGCTGATTACGAAGAAGCTGCGCGAGTCTTCAACGTATGCCGCAAGAAAGGGGTGCAGGGCTCTCATATCGATTTCCTGATATGCGCAGTGGCGATGCGGCATTCAGCCGCAATTTTTACCACAGACAAGGACTTCACAAATTACGCAAAGCACCTTGATCTGGAACTGCACAAACCGAGGAAGGGCTGATGTGACCGGGCGAACCGTGCCGCTGATTTGTGATGCGATATTAATTATCTCGGCACAATAAATGATAGTATACCCCACATGAAATACGATCGGCTTCTTGCACTCTGTTTGTTTGCTATTCTTACCCTGCCTTGCGGTTTCGCGGTTGCCCAGGATCCCCGCTGGACGGTGCCGCGATTCGGTGAGCCGCCGTTGGTCCCGGACGGGGGCCATATCATAGAGGGCACTACCACCGCTCCTTTGTGGGCATGGCACGCGAGCACAGGGTTGCGCTGGCAGTACGACGTCGGCCTGGCCGATCGCGCATCCCAGGCCCGGGCCGACCTGGTGTTTGGGCTGGGTTTTCCGGCGAATCTGGAGCTTGCGGTCGGTTTTCCCGTGGGCTGGACGGTCGGATCCAAAGAAAAAACAGGGGTAGAGCCGGGTACGCGCGCGCTGGAGGGGATGTCAAAAGACGGTTTCGGCATCGGCGATCTGAAGGTGGCCCTGTTGTGGAGCATTCGAAGCGCAAGTGAAGGTGGGTTGGGAGTTCTCCTGGGATTCACAGGGTTGGTGCCCACCGGAGATCACGAGAAGCTCATGGGTGAAGGTGCATTTTCAGCCGAGCCGTTCGCGGCGTTCGCCTTCCAGGTATTCGGCATGCGTCTCTCTTTCAATCTGGTGTACAGGCTCAGACCGGAACACGTGGCGGTCATCGGAGACCGGGTGTTCGAGCAGGACGACGACATCGTCTGGCGTCTTGCCCTTCGCGTTCCCCAGGAGAACGACGTGGTCTGGTCCCTGGAATTCGAAGGAGCGGTGGGCATTCTTACCAATGAAGGACCCTGGCCGACGCGCGAGCACCGCCCCGTGTGGCTTGGCGGCGGCGTCGACTTTCCGATTGATCGCCTTCACCGACTCGGCATGTTCGCCGGGTTCGGACCGGTTGGCGAAGCCGCCCCTGATTTCTCCCTGGGCATCAGACTGACCTGGCTCCCCGCGCTCCCCGACGAGGACGGAGACGGGGTAACCGGCGCAGCGGACGAGTGCCCCCTCCTGGTAGAGGACATGGACGGCTTCGAAGACGGGGATGGATGCCCGGACTACGACAACGACAAGGACGGCGTCCCGGACGACGAGGACAAATGTCCCGACGCGGCGGGGGGAGATTTCTCTCAGGACGGATGCTGACAGGAGTGGAACATTGAGTGAAGCCAGAGTGCTCATCCTCGACGGTTCGATCTACCCGGACCTGTACCACCCCACAGATCACTGGCGTGCGCTGATCGACGGCACGCCATTCGACTCGGTACACCTCCCGTCGGGACAGGAGGTCCCGGATCCGGGCGACTACACCCACGTCATTCTGACCGGATCGGAGGCATCGATCATGGAGCCCGAGGCCTGGCACCACGTGGAGGCTCAGGCTGTACGAAGCGCGATCGAGCGGGGAGTGCCGATGCTCGGAAGTTGCTTCGGTCATCAGATGCTCGCAAAAACCCTGTCGGGACCGCAGCATGTCAGGCGCACGCCAACGCCGGAGCTCGGATGGGTGTCAGTTGATGTTTTCGATGACGATTCTCTCTTTCACGGTTTGAAAAATCCGTTTGGTGTTTTCGTATCCCACTTTGACGAGGTGATCGATCCGCCGGCTCCCTGGAAGATCATCGCGAAGAGCGAGCAGTGCGCCGTGCAGGTGATGAGATACGGGGAGAAGCCCGTTTGGGGGATCCAGTCCCACCCGGAGATAACACCCAGGGATGGAATGCTCCTGCTCGAGGGATTCATCGAGAAGGTGCCTGATAAAGAAAACCTCCTTCGCGACGCGCTCGCTCAAACCCCCAGGGACGATCTGCTGGCCAGGGACATTGTACGGCGATTCCTTGATTTTCGGTTGTAGGGTCAGCGCAACGCGCTGTGCCCATTCACCATGGCAGCCGGTCCAGATCCACGTTACCCCCGGAGATTATTATCCCCACCCTTTGCTCCGAAAAAAGCTCCGGGTTTTCAAGAACGACCGCGAGGGCAACCGCCGAGGACGGTTCGATAATTATCTTCATGCGCTCCCATACAACGCGCATGGCGTGGACGATTTCCGATTCACCGACGGTGATGATGCGCTCCACATTTTCCTGGATGATAGAAAAGTTGCGCTCTCCCAGGGATGTCAGCAATCCGTCGGCTATGGTCTGCGGATCAACGGACGGAAAAATGCGTCCCTCACGCAATGATCGATAGGCATCGTCGGCGCCCTGAGGCTCCCCGGCGATTACTCTCGTTTCGGGAAGAATGTGATTTACCGCCAGAGCGGTGCCGGCCAGGAGCCCCCCTCCACCCACCGGGGTGATGATTGCGTCCAGATCCGATACCTGGTCGAGCAACTCCATGGCCGCGGTGGCCTGTCCCGCGATGATACCGTAGTTGTCATATGGATGAACGAAGATCGCGCCGGTTTGCTCCACAACACTGTCCAGTGTTTCCTCGCGGGAATCCAGCGTCGGCTCGCACTCGATTATCTTCGCCCCGTACCCGCGCACCGCCGCCATTTTGGGCTTAGACGAGTTGGAGGGCATCACCACGTGGGCCTCAATGCCCCGTAGTCTGGCCGCGAGAGCGAGGGCTCCGGCGTGATTCCCTGACGAATGGGTCGCCACCCCGCGTGACGCCTCATCGTCGCCAAGTGAGAGAACCACATTCGACGCCCCTCGAAACTTGAAGGCGCCCACCTTCTGGAGGTTCTCGCATTTGAAGAAGAGTCTGGCTCCCGACATTCGATCAATCCCCTCGCAGGTCGCAACGGGCGTCACGTGCGCCCATCGAGAGATCCGCTTTCTTGCGGCGAGAAGACCCTGGAGATCGGGGAGCCGGTCTGCCGGCGTGTTCAATGATGTCACGTTATTTTTCTCCCTGATTTTCGATGGCCCTCTTCCAGGCGGCGAAGGTTCCCCCGTGAGAGCGAGCTTCTATCGCGGCGTGCGCGGCCCTCTCGCCCATGTGCGCGATCTTCCAGTCGATCCACGACCATCGGGGTGAAGTCGGGATCATGCGCACCTTGCCCGCCAACAGGCGACGAAGCATTTGAAGTCTGTGTCGGATTTCCGGGAGGTCCGCCATGGGGACGTTCGCCAGCGGGGTTCCCGGTTTTGGCACGAAGGCCTGAACGGCGATGGACAGGCTCAGATGCGCGGATAGATCCTTCAGCAGTCCGGCAAGCTCCTCCATGTCCGCGTCCTGCTCACCGGGAAGCCCGACCATGGAATAGACCTTGATACGCCTGATACCGTGAGCCGCCGCGATGGTGACCGCCGCGAAAAGGTGATCCTTCGTGATTCCCTTTTTGACCGATCGGCGGAGATCCTCCGACGAGCCGTCCGCCGCAAGGGTGAGGGATTTCAGGCCGCCGGCCACGAGACTTCGCGTGAGCTGTTCAGTGAGCTGATCGGCACGAATGCTGGAGAGGGAGACCCGATGACCTCTCCTGACGATGAGGTCCACCATCTGCTCGATGTCCGGGTGATCGGTGACCGCCGCACCGACCAGACCGACTCCAGGGGCATTTGCCGGGATGTGTTGCAAAACGCGCTCGACAGGAGCCGCTCGAAAGGGGCCCGCCTGGTCCATGCGTCTGGACATGACACAGAATGAGCAGGCCCTCTTACATCCACGAGCGGCCTCGATGAGAAACAGGTCCTTCAACTCGGCGTGTTTCGACCAGGTGGCGGCGAAGGCCGGAATGAGATCCACCGGCGCGTGGGCCGCAATTGGAGGTTCATGATTGAGCGACGGAATCCATAATCCGGAAGCCGCACCGTCCAGGCTCGCGAGGAAAGTTTCCTTGTCCGGAGCATCGGCCAGCGCGTCACGGATCACGGGGAGAGCTTCCTCGCCCTCGCCTACCACCACCACGTCGGCCAGCGGGGAGACGAGCCTTGGATCCAGGATGGTCAACGGGCCACCAATGATGACCGGAGCAACGTTTGCCCCCCGGTGAGCCCTGAGGGGTGAAAGCCCGCACAACTCCAGCAACGCCACTACCCCGTGGATATCCATCTCGCTGGCGACAGAGAAAGCTATCGCGTGGGCCGATTGAACGGGAAACCCGCTCTCCAGGGTAACGAGCGCGTTCCTGCCACGACCTGTCGAGTCGGGGAAGAACCGCTCACAAACGACCGCCGGAGCCTCGTTCCAGATGCGGTAAACAACCTGGTATCCAAGGGATGACGCAGCGACTTTGTAGCTAGCCGGGTAACCCAGGGCGATCCTGGTTGGGGCCGTGCGGCGTATGGTCCCCACCTCGCCGGCCAGCGCGTTTGAGTCGGCGTTTACTTTTCGTCGTCCTTTTCCCATGTCGTCGTGAAGTATATGACTGATTGGGTTTTCTCAGCAAAAACAAATAATTGATTGTGACATTATGTCGTGGTAGGCAAATTGCGAAAAGACGCGGTGAACAGCGATCTCAAAAACGATCGCGCACCCATTCATCATCGGAGGAACAAATGACTATTCCAAAAATCGACAAGGAAGAATGCACGGGGTGTGAAGAGTGTGTGGATGCCTGTCCGGCAGAGTGCATCAGCATGAAAGACGATGTCGCCGTCATCAACGAGAGCGAGTGCACCGAGTGCGATGCTTGCGTGGACGCTTGTCCGGCGGAGTGCATCAAGTCAGATTAATTATTCGGGCATGATCTTGTTGCGCCCGGAGTGCTTCGCCTCGTAGAGATGTTTGTCCGCGACAGCAATGAAATCGGACGGGCTCTCGAACTTGGAGTTGGCTTCGGCAACCCCACCGGAGATGGTAATGGGGATCACCGCGCCATCGAACTCGAAGCGGCGGGCCTCCACTTTCACCCTGATCTCTTCGGCGAAGGAAATACATTGCTTGAGATCGAACTCGGGCATGAGAATGGCGAATTCTTCACCCCCATACCTGCAGAAGGTGTCCTCCTTGCGACACACTTCATTTATCAGCGCTCCGATCTCACTGAGTACCCGGTCCCCGGCAAGGTGACCAAAGGTATCGTTCACGTCCTTGAAACGGTCCAGATCGAACATTATCAGTGAAAGAGGCCTGTTGTACCTGTAGAAGCGATGGAGTTCTCTTTGTATCTCCTCGTCGAAGGTTCTCTTGTTGAACGCGCCTGTTAACCCATCCACCGTCTTGAGCCGATAAATCTCCTCGTGATAGGCGCTCTCGATGTCGTCGCCGACGAGGAACTTGAAGATGCTGCGCCCCACCTGGATGATGTCTCCGTTCTTGAGATGGCGCACCGCCACCGTGGTACCGTTCACGTAGGTGCCGTTTGTAGACTTGAGATCCATCACCATGATGCTCTTCTCGCTCGTCATGATCTTGCAATGCTGGCGCGAGGCGCTGTCGTCCAGAACATGAACGGCGCAGTCCGACGAACGTCCGATGACCAGTGGAACATGCGTGATCTCGAACCGCTTGCCGAGATGCTCGCCGTAGATGGTGACTATGAACGCGGTACCGGGATCGTTCTCCTTGACGCCAACGTTGCCGAGGTCGCTGACGATGGTAACATCGGGAAGAACGCTGTTCACTCACAAGCTCCCGGTTAATATTGACAAAAAAGACCTGATTTCTGAAAAAGCATTTTTTGGGCACATTGGCAATACGAATGTGACAACATCGTGGAATCCGATTGGGAGAAAAAGGCATGAGCACCATAAACGGAAAGGACCTCGCCGCCGTCGTCAGGGGAGAGGTCAAGGTGAAGGCGCAGAGATTTCTCGACGAGTTCGGACGAAAACCCGCCCTGCACGTGGTGCTCGCAGGCGAGGATCCCGCCAGCCAGATTTACGTGCGCAACAAGAAGCGCGCTTGCAAGAGGGCGCGGGTCGATTCCGTCCAGCATCTCTTGCCCGAGTCGACAACACAGGAAGATCTGCTCGAACTCATCGCCCGCCTCAACGGCGACGAACAGGTGGACGGCATTCTTGTCCAGCTGCCGCTCCCCGAACAGATCGATGAGAACACCATCATCGAGGCCATCGATCCGCGAAAAGATGCGGACGGTTTTCACCCCGTCAATCTCGGCAGACTGGTGGCGGGCCAGGCCGGGCTCGTCCCCTGCACCCCTCTGGGATGTATGCGGATGATCGCGGAAACCGGAGTATCCCTCGCAGGGAAAAACGCAGTGGTGGTAGGACGATCCACAATTGTCGGCAAGCCTGTCGCGCACCTGCTGCTGGGCGAGCACGCCACTGTAACCATATGTCACTCCCGCACGATGGATCTCGCCGGGGTGATCTCCGAGGCCGACGTGCTCATAGCCGCCGTGGGACGCCCGGAAATGATCAAGGGAAAATGGATCAAGAAAGGCGCAGTGGTCATCGACGTGGGCATCAACCGCCTCGACGATGGAACGCTCGTGGGAGATGTGGAGTTCGAGGAGGCGGCGCAGCGGGCGGCGTGGATCACGCCCGTGCCGGGGGGCGTCGGCCCCATGACCATCGCCTATCTTCTCGAGAACACCCTCACCGCCGCCTTCGCCAGGGCTAAAGCACATACCACCGTCGTGGGGTGAAGACCTCGTCGTGCAGGCTGACGGCAAACGCGTCGGTCATACCGGCCAGGAAATCCCGGACGTCTTCGGCGGGGGTTCCGTCTCTAAGGGCGCTCGGCCAGTGGATTTCGTAGAAACGATCTATGTCTTCAAGGAAGTACTCCCACAGGTGTTCGATCATTCTTTCGGCCTTGTGGAACTCCTCGTGGACGTCCTTGTAGTAGTAAACCCGCTTGTACAAGAATGCTCTCAAGGCATCGAGGGCATCCGCCGCCACCTCGCTCATGGAGATCCCGGGCGTGTCGCTCCCCATGTCCGAGTTCTCGATGATATCGAAAACCATGGTGGTCAACCTGCTCGAATGCGTATCCCCGAGCACCTTCAGAAGATCGGTGGGGACATCTGCGGGCGTCAGAACCCTGGCTCTCAGCGCGTCGTCCAGGTCGTGATTCACGTAGGCGACGAGATCCGCCAGGCGAACCAGTCGGCCCTCCAGCGTCCCGGGCAGCTCGTCGTCCGAAACATTGAGTATGGGCCCGGCGCCCTTGGAATGCCGCAGGATGCCGTCGCGAACAACCGCCGTCAGGTTGAGCCCCAGGCCGTTATTTTCCAGCTTCTCCACCACCCTGAGGCTCTGTCGTTCGTGCCTGAACCCGCCAGGCACCAGTCGCTGCATCGTGGCCTCCCCCGCGTGGCCGAAAGGAGTGTGACCCAGATCGTGCCCCAGCGCGATGGCCTCTGTGAGGTCTTCGTTGAGATCGAGCGCCCTGGCCAGCGTACGAGCGATCTGGCTGACCTCCATGCAGTGGGTTAGCCGTGTCCTGTAGTGATCGCCCTGGGGCCACAGAAACACCTGGGTTTTTCCCCGCAGCCGCCGAAATGCCTTGCAGTGGACGATGCGGTGACAGTCGCGCTGAAAGGCCGTGCGGATCGGACACGGCTGCTCCGGTCGCTCTCTTTCATGATGGTCTGCGGATTTCGCAGCGTGCAAGCAGAGCATGGCCGACTCACGCTCCTGCGCCTTCAACCTGATATCGGGCTTCATTGCTTCTCCGATAGAAAATGAACTGTCCCGTCATCGGTCCCGACCACCATCTTCTTGCCCGAAGCAAGCGCCGGCGACGAATCGATCTGGGCGCCCATGTCCTTGCGCCAGACAACCTCGCCGGTCTTGGCATCCATGGCGTACAGGTGGTGATCCCTCGACCCCACGTACAGCCTGCCCCCGGTCCCGAGTACCGGAGTGCCGCGTACGGCGCCGCCCGTGGGCGACTTCCACAACTCCACGCCCTTGACGGCGTCCACGGCGAACACAGATCCCGACATGGAAGCCACGTACACTGTCTTTTCATCCGTTGAAACAGCCACGCCTCCGAGCAGAGCTCCGCCGGCATCAAATTTCCATCGCAATCCCCCCTTGGGCGCGAGTCGATACATGAACCCGTCTTTCGATCCGAACACCACGTTGTTGTCATCGAGGGCGGCAACTGACCCTTCTACCCTGCCTCCGGTGCCGAACGCCCACAAGGTGGTGCCGTTCGGCTCCATCGCGTAAACCCTTCGATCGTGACTGCCCACCACAACGACGCCATCGGGACGGACAGCAGGTGACGCGTTGACGTGGCCGTTCAGATGCGCCTTGAAAAGCCTCGTGCCGTTCGACGACACGGCGTGCAGGCCGTCACCACCCACGTAGACAACGCCGTTCTTCCCGATCACCGGGGACGAGTCCACATCCTGTTTCATGCTGTAGGTCCACCGGACGGTTCCGTCGGTCGTGAATGCTATGAGAGTCCTGTCATCGCAACCCACGTACACGGTTCCGCTCAAACTGACTGCGGCGGTCGAGAAGATCGGCTTTCCACAAACGTAGCTCCAGCGCAGACTCCCGTTCCTCCTCAGGGCATTGAATGTTCCATCCGAAGATCCCACGTACACAGAACCGTCTGGTCCCACTACCGGCGAGGAGAAAACGCGCGCGCCTGTAATAAATCTGGCGGTCGACTCCGGCTCCGCAGCCGGGCCCTCGACTTGCGCCCGGTTCAGGTGTCTCGGGCCTCCACCGAACATTGCGAAGGGGACATTCGGCACGTCGTCATCGGACGAGGGGTCCATATCCGCCCCTACCCCGCCGTCCGCCGCCCCGCCCTTCGGCTCCGCGGACTTGCTCCCCTGTCCCCGAGGACCACAGGCGCCCAATGTCGCCATGCAGACCGCCAGAGACATGGTCACAGAAATTCGCATCGAGAACATGGACGGCAGGGTAGCACAAAATTTTACGAGAGGATCAAAGATAGGAAACCGAGAGGTGCACTCGATAACGGTTGTCGCTGTTCACGGCGACTTGCCCGGCCAGCTTGGCGGCAAGGGCCCCGGCCGCCTTGTCCATCGCCTCTCCGATGACCCGCTCGATGAGGTCTGTTTCCATATTGGAGAACACCCCCACCCCGATGGCGTAACCGATTGGAAACGTGAGCACTCCCAGCGGGATCATCCAGGCCAGGTGCCCGTTGCCCATCTCGCTGGTCACTTCCTGCGAAACCGAGACCGGCAACCCGCCGCCCGCAGGCGTGGCGGTGAGGGTCAGAACCATGGTCTTTTCATCGGACCGCCAGAACTTGTAATAGAAGGTGCTCTCCTGGTTCACGATTGCCGAGCTCCCCGACAGGGCATCCATCCGATTGATACTCACCTCGCCGAAGTGGCTGCCGAGCTGCTTTTCGAGGACCGTCTGGAGCGTGGCGCCGTACTGCACCATGGAAAAACCCATCTTCTGGGGGTCGCCCTCGTCCTTGCTCATCGACTTGTATTTCCGTTTTAAACCGTCCTTCTCTTCACCGGTTGTCACTGCAAAGACCGTGCATCTGAAGTGGCCCTTTTGTTCCTTTTCCTCACCATCGTGCAGCATCAAGGGCACACACCCTGCGGTCTCCGGAACGATGAGATCGAGTGCGATGGCCTCTGTGCCGCCGGTCTGCTCGACTGCGGCCATATCCGGGTGGAGGTTCTTGAACCCCTCGTACCCCTCCTGGACATCCAGCTGCCGGACACCGAAACAGCCGATCGAACTCAACGCGATTATGACAAGGAAGAACACCTTGATCAGACTTCTGGTTTCCATAATTTCACCCCATGCTTCTTCTCGTGTTGTTCTTAAAGACCCCAATAATTACATCTCGGGCAATGTGTGCCCTTTTTTTCGCTTCGATCGCAGGTATCGGAGGTTGTGATCGTTCAGCCCGATAACGTGAGGGATGGACTCGGCCACCTTCTGACCGCCGATCTCCAGATGTTCTCTCTTCAGGGGGTTGTTCGAAAGCAAGCGGATGGGTTTGCCGTTCAGCAGATAACGCAGAACCACGGCAGCGTCGGTAAAATCGCGGGAATCCTCGGGTAGCCCGAGGGATGTATTTGCCTGGTAGGTGTCCTGACCGGCGTCTTGCAAAAGGTATGTTACGGCTTTGGCCCACAGACCTATCCCCCTGCCCTCGTGTCCGGACATATAAACCACGGCGCCGCCCTGCGCGGCGACCATGCGAAATGCCTCTTCCAGCTGCGGGCCGCACTCGCAGCGCAACGATCCGAACACGTCGCCGGTCATGCAGCACGAGTGAATTCTCACCAGCGGGCGTTCGATCTTGTGGAAATCCGGGGTTGCCAGAAGCGAGCTGACGCACATGTTCTCCTGCAGGAGGGATCGGAAGGCCTCCTCGCCACCCCCGGAAACCGCGTTGGCCGCATCGAGGACGCTGTGCAACTCCACATGCCTCACGAACGGATACCACAGGAAGTCCACCTCCACGCCGTCGATCAACCTGGGAATCGGGATCGGCCCGAGCAGGGAAACGCACGCCCCGCCCTGCTCATTTATATCCACGGGTGTCGCGTTCCGATCCAGGTTGACCAGTTGATTATCGCGCTCGAGTTTCTTGCGTATCTCCGTATCTACATAGCTAAACAATAATCACCTCGAAATATTAACCATCTGTTGACCGTATGAGATACGTGTATACATCTAGATCTAGATCGAAGGAAATGAAGAATCGATGAACCTGTCCTGGAAAATATTCACGGCATTCAACATTCCCATACGCCTGCATATAAGCATGGTGATAATCCCGTTTTTCGCGTTCAAGTTGGTCCCCGACTCCGGGTCGTGGGGCATCGTGACGTCCATGGGGCTGGTGGTGCTCCTGTTTGGTTCGGTGCTGCTTCACGAGTTGGGGCACGCCCTGACCGCGCGCAAGTTCGGCGTTCACACCAAGGACATCATCCTCACACCCCTGGGCGGCATGGCGAGGATGGTCAATATGCCTCGTTCGCCCGTGCGGGAAATACTCATCGCCCTGGCCGGGCCTGTCGTTTCTCTGGCTATCGCTTCAGTCGCCTTCATGTTCACCGTGGCCTTCGTTGTCGTTCCCGTTGTACCCGACGTGGCCTGGGATCTGTTTACCCTCAACCTGATGCTGGGCCTGTTCAACCTGGTCCCGGCCCTCCCCATGGACGGTGGTCGCATCCTGCGCGGAACCCTGGCGATCAAGCGAGATTACCTCTCCGCCACAATACTGGCTGCCAGGATTGGAAAGACCATCGCCGTGATCGGCGGATTGGCTGGGGTCTTCTACTTGAAATCCTGGATCCTGGGGCTCATCGCCCTGTTCATCTTCTTCTCCGCCGGCCAGGAGGTGCGAATGGCAGCCATGTGGGCGGCCCAGAAAAAGGCCGAACCCTTCGCCAACCGAGGCCCGTTCGCACGCGAACCGGAACCACACCGCCCACGACCGCAACCGCAACCACGACCGAACCCGCAACCCAATCCACGTGTCGTGATCATCCAGGGCGGCAAGGCCGAAGTAATCTCCCGCAAGGATCCGGAAAAATAGACTCCCACCAGACCCCTACAATCTCTCAAGACACTCCCCAAGAGGCACAACGGTAGCACCCTTGAAGGGGTAGCTTGAATCCACCGGCGCCACGATGAGAACCTCATCCGGAGACAGGTCTTCGACAACATTCCAGAATCCGCGCGACACGGTGGGAGCAGTGGACACCTTGCACTCCAACACCACTCTACGCCCCGCGCGTTCCACGACCAGATCGGCTTCGGCGCCGGCTCCGGTTCTATAAAAACTCAATATCGCGTCTGGAACTCTCGCGGCGATCTGCTCTATCACCAGACCCTCCCACGCCGCGCCGTATTGTGGATGGCCGAGCAGGGAGTTGTGGTCTCGGATGTCCAGCAGCGCATTCAGAATGCCGACGTCGCGGATATACAACTTCGGGGACTTTACCAGACGCTTTTTCATATTGCCTTGAAATGGTAACAGCAACCGCAAGACGAAGGTTTGCTCAAGAAGCTCGAGATGCGATCGTACAGTATGGTTGCTGACGCCGAGGGAGCCAGACAACGACGAGCTATTGAGGAGCTGCCCGTGGTAGTGAGCGCACATCCTCCAGAGACGTTCCATTCGCTGATTGCGCGCAGTCGAGGAGAGAAACGGCAGGTCGCGTTCGATGAACGTGCGGACGAAGTCCATGCGCCACTCGAAGCTCGCCTGGTCGCTCTGAGCAAGGAAACTGCGGGGGAACCCACCGCGCAACAGGAGTCGTCTCGTCGCGCCTGGAAAAATGTCAGGGATTTCTTCGTTTGTGAAGGGGGTCAACTCCAGGTAGGAAATCCTGCCCGCCAGTGTTTCCGAGCTTTGCGCAATGAGATCTCGCGAAGCGGAGCCGAGGATCAGGAACTGCCTCGGAGCGCCGTCCTCGTCCACTGCGGGTCGGATAGCTTCGAAGATCTTTGGCATACGCTGGATCTCGTCGAGGCACATGAGGCGGTTATTGTTGAGTGCAAAGAACGCCTCGGGGTCCCTCAGCTTGGCCCGGTCGGAAGCGCGTTCGAGATCAAGATAAACTGCGTTATCGAAATGCTCGATCACCTTTTTCGCCAGCGTTGATTTTCCACACTGGCGGGGGCCCAAGATTGCCGTCACCGGGTTGTGGGACAGTTTGCCGATGACTTCGCGTTCGAGTGTTCTGGCAATATAACCTTGCATATTGGAAATTATACTTCCAAATTGCTAGCTTGTAAAGATTGTGAAAACGACGAGATCAGGGACCGCAGTCGAGGATGTGGAAGGCGGCGGTGAAGATGTCGTCGGACGCCGAGTTTAGCCCGCCCTCTTCCCAGGCCAGCGCGTATTCGTCGCCGCTTAAAAACACGATATCGGGCTCCCATGAGGCCACCGTCGAAGTGGTAATCTGGTCGTCTCCGCCGCCCAGCTTGTATCCGTTGGAGTCGAGTCGGGCCGCAAAGATATTGTTACTGCCGGACCGGTCGTCCCTGAACACGATGACGAACTCGGTGCCGTTGTATGCAAGGGATGGCTGGGAGGATACGGCGCCGTCCCAGGTCACGCGGATTTCACTTCCCATGGATCCGTCCGCCTCTATGAGCATGAAGTAAATCTCGGCGTTCTCGTTCCGCTCGTCTCGCCAGGCCAGGCCGAACCGAGTGCCGTTCCAGATGAGCGCCGGCTCTGCTGACTCGCCTGCGGCGTTGGTCACCCTGACGGCCGACCCGACCAGAGATCCGCTCGAATCGATGCGCTGGAAGTATATCTCCCGATTCGCGTCCCTCGTGTCCTCGAAGGCCACGCCGTATGCCGATCCGGTATAAGCCAGGCTGGGATGCCGGGACGTGCCCAGCGAGTTGGTTACCCGCACCTCAGCGGAAGGGAGATGTGCTCCCGAAGAATCCAGATGGGTGAAGTAGATCTCCCGGTTGCCGTCGTAGGTTCCGTACCAGGCCATGGCAAACCCACCACTGGAGACGGGCACGAGCGACGGCGCCTTCTGCCAGTTCGTCGAGTGGTTGATTACCTCTACCTCCGAACCGGCGACCATCGCCCCGGCGGAATCGACGCGAGCGAAATAGATCTCGTCGTAGTTCCGAGATCCTCTCGAGTCGGTCCAGGCCAACGCGTACTCGGAGCCGGTCCATGTCAGTGACGGATATTCGGACCACCAGGGGGCGGTTGTGATTCGTTCGGGTGCTCCCAGAAGCGTCCCGTCGAGGGCAGAGCGCTGGAAGAAGATCTCCAGCTCCGCAGTGCCCCAGGCTCCGGCCACGTATTCCTCCCAGGAAATCCCTATCTCAGTTCCGGTGGCTGTCAGATCCGGAGAGTAGGCCTCCCTCTGTGGATCCGTGTTCAGAATCTGGGGCGTAGCGACGAGAGCGCAACGAGACGGGCTGTTCGGCGGATCCTTGGGAGGCGTGGTGCTCGGCAAAATGAAGTTGCGCCGGAACCACGAGTTCTGCAACCCGGAGGGGTTACCGTCCCAGATCCAATTCGTATAGAAATGACGCATCTCGATCGTTCCCAGAAGCCACACGTAGTCCTCGTACTCCGCCGCAGTTATCGCCGGGCCCCAGGCGCTGTCATCGTACGCCTTATCACACCAGTCCAGGTGGGGGTCCGTTCCGGAGGTCGGGAAATAACGCCATTCGGTGAAATCCGGGTCCGATTCAGTGATGCCGTCGGTTCGTATCTCCCTTCCCGCGACCCGCATGAACACCTGAGCGGCCGACACCACACTCATGGTATCCTCCCCCATTATTCCCAGGACGTTGTCTCCCGACTCCATCACCACCTGGTAGTTCTCGGCGTGACGGTCAGACCAGCTGGTGATCCCGGTGGCTATGTCAACGTTGTTCCAGCAGAGGCGCGGGTAGGCATCGTCCACGACGATGTTGATGTCAGCCATGAACTCGAGCTTGGCATCGCAATCGTAGTCCACGCCCTCCTTGTGAATCGTCGAACCGGGGTAGATTTCCGGGTCATAGTCATCGCAATCGAACGGCCCTTCGGGACATATGGCCGGGCTACCGTTGTACCCCATCTGGTCATCGCAGTATCCGTCCGCATCGTCGTCGCATCCCTCGTCGGTTTCGCCGTCCGTATCGTCGTCGATATCGTCGCAGACGGTTTCGTCCGTCGAGGTATCAGTATCGGTATCGGTATCGGTGTCGGTGTCGGTGTCGGTATCCGTATCGGCATCCGTGTCCGTATCGGTATCCGCATCCGTGTCGGTACTCGCGTCGGCGCCGGCGTCGCTCGTCTTGACGATGCTCTCTGCACACGCGAATTGCAACACCGCACACAAAACAACAAGCCATGGTGATTTGATCATAATTCTTCCCCTTTTTGTTACCGTGAAGCCATCGTAACACAGGGAAAGGAGAATAGTGCAGGTTAGCTGTTCAACCGAGCCGAGATGGCCTCCACTGCAGTCCGCGCTATCTCGGGATTGTATGCGGCCTCATCGCGAATGATCACCAGGGCGCAGCGGGCTTTGAAAAGCTCGAAGTACCTGACCTCCATCACTCTGCCTTGTACGTCTCCAAGGGCAACCGTGTGTATTTCACTTATAGGAAGCAGCTCCGTTACCCGTGGGCTCAGGTCCGACACCAGCCCGGAAACAGCAGCCAGAGTATCCGGCTCGAGGATTTCACCGGCGGTGTCCACAACCAACCCCTGATCGTCTGCCACCATAGCCACGCTCACCCCATCGAGGGACACTATCCCGTCGAGCACTCCCGTGAGGGATTCGCCATGAAAATCCGGCTCTGCCTTCGGCGGCGGAACGGAGGGAGCGGAGCGCATCGCCTTCGCCTCCTGACGTGCTTCCACTACTTCCGTCTGAGCGATGGACAACTCCGCCTGAAGATCGACCATTCGCTCCTTTCGCGATGTGAGTTCAAAACGCATTAGCTCGCAGGTTGCGGCCAGTTCCTCGAGTTCGACTCTCTTGAACGGATCATCATCACTTGCCTGCGTCTCGACGTTCCGGGCGGGAGGCAGGGACTCTTCGAAGCAGAGATCCTTGATCTTGCCCTCGAGCGTTACGATGTTCTTGCTCAGCTCGTAGCGCTCCTTTGCAAGCTCGTTCCGTTGGGCCCGCTCGATTCCGAGAGCCTCCTTGAGCTTCTTCAACGTTGATTGAAGGGATCGAACGCTCCGGTTGCCTCTGACATAGAGCACTCCCAAAAAGAACCCGAACAGGAGCAGGACCGCTACTACGGCCGCGCAAAGGACGAACAGCATCGTCTTGCTCAGATAGGCCAGTCCCTCGATATACGCAATGAGCACACCCGCGCCCAGGAGGCAGGCCGCACCCAGCAAAACGAGCGATATGACTTGTGACGCCTTCACTATCAAAGACCTCTCGAAGAAGCGTCGCCTCCGGGCGGAACCCTACAGGCGAACGTCTATGAACGTGCGGAGCCGCAGCTCCTTTAGCCAGATCTTCTGCTGGCGAACCATCTCCTCCTGAGAGAGCTGATTTACAATCCGATGCCTGACTTCGGCGAAGGGCTGTACACCCAAATTCTCACGCTTGTTCAGACGCAGGAGGTGGAAACCGGCCGAGGTCCTGACCGGGCCGGCTATCTCACCGGGCTCGAGATCCAGAAAAACCCGATCGAGTACAGGGGGGATCTCGCCGGGATTCCTGACGCCGAGACTTCCGCCGTTCTGGGCCGTGGACTCGTCCTGTGACAACTCCCTGGCGATTCCCGCAAAGTCCTCCCCCTCATCGAGGCGCGCCCGTAACTCCTCGGCCTTCTTCCTGGACTTTGCAACCTCGACGGCGCGGGCTTGCGCAGAAACGCGAATCAGAATGTGGGCGCCCTCGAAGGTTCCTGTCACCCGAACATCGCGCACCTGGTTGTTGTAGTACTGCCGAGCTTCGTTCTCGGAGATCTTGACCCGCCCCCTCACCCTCAGGTTGAGCACCTTGAGGCCGAGCAGATTCCGGCGCATCTCGGAGCGGTAGGTGACCATGTCCTTGCCCCTGGCCTTGAGCGCTCTCTCGAACGTTTCCAGATCGATGCCGTTCTCCTTGGCCATGTTGTTAATAGCCATTTCCACTTCTTCAGTGGTCACGGTTATCTTCATGTCCCTGGCCTGCTGACGTACTAGTGTTTCGTCGATAATCGCCTGCAAGCTCTCTTTGACGATCTGCTGTTTTCGTCGCTCCACCATCATCATGGCGCCGCCCTGGCTTGCCGCTTTTTCGAGTTCATCGAAGGCGGGAATCGCGCGCTCGTGCACCTCGCTGAGTAAAACTATCTCAGTGCCGACAACGGCCGCGATCTGATCGATCACCTTTGCGCCGGCCGAAACCGCAGTGGTCAGGATCATCCCAAAGAGAATCGCCAATATCCCCACGAAACGATATGAACGCTCTGTTCCGAGATCGGCCACGACTTCCTTTTACTCTGCTTTTTCCGAGGCGCCGCCGGGTTTCTTGGGAGCGGCTGCGGTTGCCTCGACCACCCCAGCGGGACGGGCGGTCGCGCCGTGATGGTGAACACCAGTGGGATCGAAACCATCTACTTCCATTTTTGCAAGATTCTCCTCGAAAACCTGGATCTTGGCCTTGGAGCGAAGATCTTCAACAAATTTGTCCATACCTTCGCGCCGCGCCTGACGCAGCAGCCTGTTTTCGATGAGTCTTTTAACGCTGTCGAAGGAACGATTCATTTCGGGCTTCTTGTTGGTGAGCTTTATGACGTGCCAGCCGGCGTTCGTCCGAAAAGGTTTGTCGAGGAGATCGCCGACCTTCTCGAGTGTCCATGCAGCCTCGGCCAACTCCTTGTCTACCTCGGGCTCGTCTTCGCGTCTTTCCGCCGGCCGTGAGAAATATCCCAGATCGCCACCGCGGCCCTTGGTTGCCTCGTCGATGGATAATTTCTTGGCCTTCTCCCGAAACAACTTTCGATCCTTTTTTATTGCCCTGAACTCGCCGATAAGCCTGGCAGCCGTCCCCTCGTCCTTGACCACAATGTGGCTGGCGCGAATCTGAGCCGGGCGATGGTACTTGTCGTGCTCCTTTTCGTATTCTCCTCGAAGAACCTTCTCCTCTATGGAGGTGGGCAGCATTTCCTTCTCGAGATCGTTTTTCACCATCAGGCGTATCATCACCTGTTTGACCGTTCGTTGAACCTCGGGATCATCAGCCAGTCCCTGTCGTTCCGCCTCCTGGGAAAGAAGCTCCACGCGAATGAGTTTTTGCAAGAACTCCTTGCGTTTCTCCGGGGTTGCCCAGCGGCGACGGATGTAGGGTGAGAGTCGGTTAATTTGCTCCGTAACGTCCCCCACTGTGATGGTCCGATCGCCTACCGTGGCCACGACCTTTGCGGCCTGTTCCGGAGAAAGCCCCTGCGGAAGTTTCTCCGACTCCAGGAGTTCCTCCTTGGAATCTTCTTGTTTCTTTTCCTCGCCCAGCTGACTTCCGCACGCGCAAACCGTCAGAAGTGCGACCAGAGGCAGCCAACCGGTCCACATTGCAAACTTCATGAAAGCGCTCCTTGACCTGCAAGTTTCTTCTACAATATCAACCGGTTCTATATCTCACATGAACTGAGGCTTCGCAAGAACCTAATGGCGGCCTGTGTTCCGTCCTCGCGGTCGCCGTCGAGCCGTACCAGAACTTTGAGATCCGACGTCAACTTCAACGCGCCGTCGCCGGTTTTGATGAGTTCGAGCACCCGATCCGGATCCACCCGGGAATCCCGGCCAAGGTGCACCGTCAGACGGTGGCGAGAGGTTTCCAGGCCCACTATTCCGAGAGACCGGCACATGGCCTTCGCGGTCATACCCTTTATCAGCGCTCCGACAGCCGGCGGTAACGCGCCGAAGCGATCGACCATTTCGGCGGCGTACTCCTCCACCTGAGCCTCATCATCCGCAGCGGCCAACCGCTTGTAGAGCTGGAGCCTCAGGCCCACATCCGGAATGTAATCCTCGGGCAGGAACCCCGGCTCATCGAGGGTCACCTCGGGCTCCACCTCCACACTCGGCTCCTTTCCGTCAAGTAGATCGGTGGCCTCCCTGAGCATGTCGCAGAACATCTCGAAGCCCACCATGTTCACATCCCCGGTCTGCTCCGCGCCCAGGAGGTTTCCGGCGCCGCGAATCTCCAGATCCAGGGTCGCGAGCGAGAAGCCCGAACCCAGGTCGGTATACCGTGTCAGGGCCTCTACCCTTTCTCTCGCGCCGTCGCTCAGAACGCGCAGGGGAGGCACGATCAGGTACGCGTACGCCTGCACATGGCTACGCCCGACCCGGCCCCTGATCTGGTAGAGCTGGGCGAGCCCGAAGGTATCGGCCCTGTCGATAATGATCGTGTTGGCCCGCGGGATGTCCAGGCCGGACTCGATGATGGACGTGCAGACCAGAATATCGTACCGGCCCGCCACGAAATCGAGCATGACCCGCTCCAGGCTCTCTTCCTTCATCTGACCGTGGCCCACCGCGACACGCGCATCCGGCATCAACCTTTGCACATATTCTGCCACCTTCAAGATGTCCCTGACCCGATTGTGTACGAAGAACACCTGGCCGTCGCGCGCCAGTTCGCGCTCCACGGCCTTCTTGAGCAATCCGGGATCGTCGTGACAAACCACTGTTTTGATCGGCCTTCGATCGACCGGCGCCGTACCCATGAGCGAGAGGTCCCTCATCCCGGAAAGCGCCATGTGCAGGGTCCGCGGGATCGGCGTTGCCGTCATGACCAGGGTGTCCACCGATGCCCTCAGGGTTCGGATTCTCTCTTTATGGGATACCCCGAAACGATGTTCCTCATCTATCACGAGCAATCCGAGCCGCTTGAAATGCACGTCTTTGGAAAGAAGTCGATGGGTGCCGATGACCACATCCACCACGCCCTCCTTCAACCCCAGGACGGTATCTGCGTTCTGTGAATCCGTGCGAAAACGGCTGGCCATCTCGACCCGCACCGGATACCGGTCGAGCCTCGCAACGAAACTCTGGTAATGTTGCTGGGCCAGCACGGTGGTGGGAACGAGCACGGCCACCTGGCGACCCGACATAACCACCCTGAACGCAGCCCTCAAGGCCACCTCCGTCTTTCCGAAACCAACGTCACCGCAGATGAGCCGATCCATGGGTTTGGTACCGCCGAGATCGCTCATCACCTCGTCGATGGCGCGCTCCTGATCAGGCGTCTCCTCAAACGGGAACGACGCCTCGAACTCCCGGTAGATATCATCGACCGCAGACACGGAAGGCCTGTCCGCTACTTCTCTGCGAGCGTATAGATCCAGGAGACGTGCGGCCATCTCCATCGCCTGCTTGCGCACCTTGGTCTTGGCCTTGAAAAACGTCTGGCCCCCGAGTCGATCCAGACGAGCCGACCCCCCGCCCGCAGCCCTGTGCTTCTGAACCTGATCAAGCCTGTATACGGGGAGGTAGAGCTTGTCCCCGTCCCGGTACACGATCAGCAAGAAATCGACATCGGTGTCTCTCACTCGCTGCCTCTGAAGCCCGTCGTAGCGCCCGATTCCGTGCTCCTTGTGCACGACCAGATCACCCGGCTCGAGCGCCCTGAGATCTTCCAGAACGGCCCCGGATCGACGAGAGCCACTCCTCCGCCTGGAACGTCGTCCGAATATTTCCTCCTCGGCGATCCAGCAGATTCCGTCTCCCGGAAGGAGACAACCCCGAGCCATATCGTTCACGGAAACGACGACGCCCGGTCTCTTGATCGACTCTGCGCCGTCTTCAAGAGTCACCTCAAGCCCCCGGCCCTGCAACATCGCCGCGAGTCGCTCGGCCTGTCCGGTGGTATGAGCGGTCACGATCACCCGATAACCCTCTTCCGTAAGAGAGCCCAGGTAGCTCGCGAGCGGACCCATAAGGTCCACTTTCGCTCCTGCCTGCGTCAGATGCCTCAACCGTTCCCCGATGTCACCAGTAGAGACGGACGCCAGATCCAGCGGCTCCTTCGCCCCGCCACCGAGACCATCGTGCCGACCAGAGACCACAATGGGATGTGACACTATCTTTCGTGAGGCTTCTGCGATAACCCTTTTCATCTCCTCTACGGAAACGAGATGTCGGTCCAGCCCGAAAGACGGCTCGCCCCTACCCAGGCGCCGATCCAGATCCGCCGAGAAAGCCGATAAAAATTTATTCCAGGTGATGTCGATCCCCGGCGGGTTGTCGAGGCATACCGTGAAATCCCCGGGGAGGTACTCGAGGAGGCTGCCTTGCTGTTCCTGCATCGCCGGCGAAAACCCCTCCGATCCCACAAAGAGCCTCCCGTCGAGACAATCCTCAATTATCTGATCGGTCTTCGCGGTTGGGAGATTTACCTCGTCGCAGATCTGGCGAATCCTCCGGGACACCATTGCTCTTTCGTCCTTGTCCACCGGCAACAAGGACGTTCGAGCCGGGTGAATCCAGATCTCCTCCACGAGGTTTTCGCTGCTCTGGGTCTCGGGATCGAACCACCTGATGCTCGTAACTTCCTCCCCGAAAAGATCTATTCTCACCGGCATGGCGAGGTAGGGAGGAAAGACATCGAGGAGGCCTCCGCGAACCGCGTATGTACCCGGCTCTTCCACCAGCGGCGCCCGGTTGTAGCCCCCGATTTCGAGCACATCTATCAGCGAATCCCTGCGAATCGTGTCTCCGGTGGCCACAGGAGCGCAGGCATCCTCGAAGCGCCCCCTGGGAACCACCCGACGAATCAGGGCATCGGCCGAAATCACAAGAAACCGCCAGCGCTGGTCCATGACCATTTTGAAGAGCGTGCCCGCGCGATTCATGGTGGAGCGGCGGTCGGAAACGAGTTCGTCGTACGGCCCAACATCATATTGAGGAAACAGCAGAATCTCGTCGCCGGCGTCGGTTTTCAGGTGACAAGACAGGTCGCGGGATAGATCGCGGGCCCGAGTGAAATCCTCCGTGACCACAACATGGCGACCACCATTCGCCTTTGATAACCGCGCGAGGATTGCCGCGAGCGCCCCTCCCTTCACTCCTGTGAGATCAACACGAGCATCCGCCGACGCCCTGGAGGATATCTCATCGAGCGAAATCCCCGTCCCCAACTCGGGAACAACAGGTGATCTTATCAGGTCAGACACTGGTCATCCGAAGGAGTGTAGAATTAGTACGGATTGTCATCCACAACTGGTTTGGGCTCCGGTTTCGGTTCCGGCTTGGGTTCCGGTTTCGGTTCCGGCTTGGGATCCGCCTTCGGCTTCGGATCAGGCTTCGGCTTGGGATCCGCTTTAGGCTTGGGATCAGGCTTCGGCTTCGGATCCGCCTTCGGCTTGGGATCAGGCTTCGGCTTCGGATCCGCCTTCGGCTTCGGATCAGGCTTCGGCTTGGGATCCGCCTTCGGCTTGGGATCAGGCTTCGGTTCCGGTTTCTTGATCTCCGTCAGCATCACATCGATGACCAGGGAGTAGGTTCCATCCTTGAAGGTCCAGTTGTTCTCCGTCACTTTGCCCGTACGATCCTCGTATCCCGGCTTTTTGAATTCGTAGGCGAACTCCGGTCCGAGCCCTCGTCTGGAAATCGTTCGGGGCGTCTTTGCCAGCCAATTGTCTTCCGAGGAAACCGACGCGCCCTTCGGCTCGCTTTTCAGTTCGATCTCGATTTTGGCCTTCTTCATATTGAGGGTTACATCGACCGCTTTATCCTCACCGGGCATTACCTTCTGCGACTCCGGCAGATACCCGAACAGGCGCGTCTCGACCTCCACCTCTTTGCCACCGATGAGATCCTCGACATCCATCGGAGTCACGCCGTCCCTGCGCACGCCATCGATGAAGATCATTGCCCCGACAGGCCTCGAAACGATTTTGATCTTGGCGGTTGCTGCCTTCACTTCTTCGGCAACGGGCTCCTTGTCTTCCACCTCGTCCGCGACCTTGGGCTCCTCGTCTGCGACCTTCACTTCTTCCTTCGCGACATCGGTATCCACTGGCTCCGTCTTGGCCGAGTCGTCCACGATCTCTGTGCCATCCTTGTGGAAACCGAAATAGTAGATTGCCCCGACTGCGAGCAGGAGCAGGAAGATGATCAGCCCGACAGGCGTACCGCCGGGTTCCCTGGAATCGGCGCCAACTCTGACCGGCTGCTGAATCGCAGTGATGTCCTCATCATTTTCTTTGGGCGCGGCGTCGGACTTGACCTCGACAGTCGGTTTATCTTCCACCTCGCCTTTCTCGGCGGGTTTATCCTCTTTCGACTCGGCGACAGACTTCTCGTCGTCCTTTTCGGCTTCCTTCTCGTCTTCCGCTTCATCGCCCTCGAGGGCATCATCAATTGCGGAAGAAATATCCGCGAGAAAATCGGTGCCGGCGGCTTTTTCTTCGGGCTTCTCTTCGGACTTCTCGTCAGTTTTCTCTTCGGGCTTCTCCTCGACTTTATCCTCCGGCGCCTCGGCAACCGGCTCGTCGACCGCAGTGGGCCGATCGTCATCCTCATCATCCTTGGATGAATCGGTTTCTTCCGACTCCTTCGGTGTATCGGCCGCGGGTGGAGGCGTCGATCCTGCAGTGGGCCCCATGCCCATACCGATGATGGTCCCCTTTGCTCCTTGCGGAACGGCCTGCGGGCGCACCGGTGTAATAGGCTCCGGCGCCTCCGAGGGCTGCCTGTCCATGGTTTCCACAGTTGGCGCATCCCCTGGGCCGGTCTCTTCGCCGACTACCCGCTCCTGGAGAATGTGATCGAGGTTCTGGCGGCTCGACTCATCCAGCTTGATGAACTTGATGCCCATCCCGGCCGGCTGATTGTCGTCTATGGGTTCATCGCGTCGCCATACCACGCGGCCAACACCCTGGATGAGAGAGCGCTCGTCCGAAAGCCTGAAGTCGAATTTGATGAGCGTCCCGGCAGGCATTGGTCTGTCGGTCCTTATGAAAACACCACCCTTGCTGACATCCCTCGAGTGTTGCTCGAGAAATTCACTTACGGTAGCGCTCTTGTACCTGATCCTGAGCCCCATCGGCACTCGTTCGTCGCGACGTCCGTTTTTCATTTTATATCCTCCAAGCTTCCACTTTACTGCCTGGTCACCGTCATGGTGTATTTGACCCTGTTTTTCTTGTCGTCGTTAAGAATCCCGGAACCGCTTCCCTTGTACTTTCCCGGACCCTTGGCTCTCATGCAGGTGTTTACCTGTAGCTTCTGTCCGGAGAAACCGTACTTCCCGTCGAGCTTGAAACCGGAAAGTTTGGTCTCCGTAATGGTGAAACCACCCCGCTGTCCGTTGGGAGTGAGTCTGAATTTACCGTTGCCGGCAGCCGCGATACGACAACCGAACGCCGGCGGTTTGAAACCGAACGGAAGACCCTTGATGTCCAGGTTGCACATGTAGTTACCCACCAATTCGTCACCGGGAGTGTCCGGCCCCGGAAGCTTGCACACGCCCGTCTTGCCGCCGGTCTTGGGCTTGTCCGTACTGGGATCATCCCCTATCGGAATGAGCGGCGTATCAGGCGGAGGCGGCGTGGTATCGACCACTGCAACCGGGGGCACTGCCAATGGGGGAGCCACAGGCGGGGCGGCGACCGGGGGCACGCCCACGGGGGGAGCCATGGGAGGAGCCAGACCAGGCGGTTGCATCGCCGGGGGCAGCGGCATGTCAAGCTTGTTGTCGCAACCCGCCAGGGCGATCATCATCACTCCGAAAAAGACCAACCCAAAAAGGATTTTTTTACTCACGGTTTCCTCCTCGATTTGAAGAATGTCTTCAATACCATATAGAAAAATCATGATGATGTCGAAATCACTTCTTTGAAAGAAAAAAATGCTGTTACGATATCCTGACGGGTTACGATTTGCCTCGGCTGGATTTCTCGGGCCGCATCGCGAAGACTATCGCGGCCAGCCCCAGGACAGCCCAGACGATCACCGCCACCTGGCTGGTGGAAAACCTGCCAGCGAAAAAAAATCCCCGGTCCACGTCGCCGCGCCAGAATTCGATGACAAACCGAAAAACCGAGTACAACACAGCCACGACGCCGAAGACCGTTCCAGGACGTCGCTCGAACAGCTTTCGATAGGCAATGTACCCGACGACGAAGACCACAACGTTGGCGAGGGAAGAATACAACTGAGCGGGGTGAAGCGCCGCGCCTCTCATCGCGGCCGGAACCAGGCTGGTCGCATCCCGAAAAACCACTCCCCATGGTAGATCCCCGGCGGGCTTTCCGTAATCACATCCGGCGAAGAAACACCCCCAACGCCCGATCGCCAGGGCGATCGCCCCGGCGAGAGCCGCCAGATCGAGCACCGTCCAAAAGGGCATGCGACCGCGCGCCGCGTACATGGCAGCCGCTGCGTGCATGCCCATGAGGCTGCCGGTGGACACGAGGCCCCCTTCCCAGAACCGGATGGCCCTGACGGGATCGTCCGCAATATACTGAAAATTGACGATTACGTAGAGCAGTCGCCCGCCGACGAGCGAGCCTATGGTCGCCCAGGCGATGTTCCACTTGACTCCGACCGGATCCAGCCCGAGGCGACGGGCCTCGCGCACGAGAAACGTAACCATCACCCAATATCCGAAGACAGTGATCACGCCGTAGGTTTCGATGTCGACAGATCCGATTTTGAAGAGAATTGGATACATTGGGCCTTGAGCCTATCCCGGTAGCTGCCGCGAAAATCAGTGCCAGTAGCCGCCGCCCGGCGGCGATTTCCTGCTATTCTTACCGCCCTCCACCACCTTGAGCTTTCTCTTGAGCCACATGTAGCGCACTCGGTTGTACAGGCGCGAAGGACGCCAGTAACCCGTGACGAGTAGCGCGCCGATGACCACTCCCCCCAGGTGTGCGGAATGGCTCACGCCGCTGCCCCGCATCAAAAAATCGATCAGCGCGTACCCTATGGGAAAGAGCGCAAAGTACTTTCCCTTGATGGGGAAGAGACCGAAAAAGTAGATGACCCGGTCGGGGAAAACGATCGCCCAGGCCACCACCAAACCGTAGATGGCTCCCGAAGCGCCGACCGTGGCAATATCCGGATGAAACAGGGAACCGATCACGAAGACAACGAGCCCGGCACCGATCCCGCAGGTCAGGTAGAACCTGGTGAATGCCCTCGTGCCCCACGCTTGTTCCAGCGCTCCCCCGAACATCCAGAGAAACAAACTGTTGAACAGGATGTGTGAGAAATCGCCGGTGGAGTGGAGCCACATGTATGTGAACAGCTGCCACAGCTCCAGGCCAGGGTAGACACGCTCAGGGGTAAGCGCCAGGTGATCGTGCAGTGCAAGAGCGTCCATCCAGTTGACGGAGATGACGAGCACGAGCCACACCGCGCCGTTGACGATCAGAAACCGTTTCACTGCTGGCGTCAGAGGCCACGCGGCAAATGACATGCGACTTCTCATGGGCGAGAACTTACCAGATGTCCATGTCGGGTCAAAGAAGAGCTGTCGTGGGATACGCTATCGGCATTCGCCCCGGGAGGCATCCTTCTTGAGCTTTTTGAACTTGGGTTTTCTCTTGGCCGCCTTGAGTTTCTTGAAATAGGTTTTCATGTTCGGGAAATTTCCGCGAGCCAGAAGACCCTTGGGGGTGGATTTGTAGCCCTTCTTCTTGAGGCACTCCATTCGGGCCGCCGTGCGGGCGACCCGTTCTGTGGAGTAGCTACCCGTTTCGAGCTCCTTCGCCGACATCTGGAAGAACTCGTTGGCCGAATCGGTTGAGGCGGCCTGGTTGAAGTACTCGAGGGCGTTGTCCGTCGATCCGTTGAAGAGCGCGGTGACGCCCAGCAACCCCAGCGCCTCGGCCCGCACGCGATTCTCGGAGCTCACCTCCAGGGCCTTCTTCGCAGCCTTCTCGACCTCTTCGAATTTTTCGAGACGGGTGAGCATGAGCGCCTGCTTGACGTGCGCGGCCCCGTACTCGGGCATCTCATCGGAGGCTTTTCGATACGAGGTGAGGGCATCGTCGAACTTCCACTTGCCGAACAGGGTGTTCCCCGCCTCCATGGACTTGATGACACCCTTGATCTTCTCTCTCTCCGGCTCGAGGAACTCGCGAATTTGCACGCTCGCCAGAACGATGGTCTTGAGCGTTCGACCGTACCACTTCTCCTCGACAAGCTCGATCACCACGTCGCCGTCCATGAAGCGCACGAACTTGCGCCCCAGAAAATCCTTGCCGCTGTCAACATCGTCCCCGAACACCTCCGACAGCATCTTCTCGCCGACGTCTTTTCCCTCGGTGTCGCGGTACTTCAACCTCACCTCGAACAGGCGATCCCCGACGAACGCGAACTCCACGGACGGGCCGCGCCGGTTCGCCTTGCCGGTGGGGAATACTTCGAGGAGGCCACCGCCCCGCACTTCGTCCAGCCCGCCGGGGCCCACCACCGGGAGATCTCCGAACGCCGCCGCCACTGCGGACGGGGAACTGCCGAAGATCGTGCAGACGCTGTTTACTCCCAGTTTATCGGCAACCGCGAACAGCTTGTCACGCCATGCGATCTCCGGATACTGATCCAGCGGACGACATGTCCCGCCCGGATCCGGAACTGTTCCGGACGGTTTTCCAACCGCGGTATCCGCGACCGGCTCCGGTTTGGGACTCTTTGCCTCCGGCCCGGTCTTCCCGGCTTTGGGCTCGACTTTCCCACCTTCAGGCACAGCCGTTTTTGGCTCACCCGAGGATCCTCCCACCTGCGGCAGATCCGGGATCTCCGGATCGTCTCCACCTGAAACAGCCAATATTATAATCAGCAAAAAGAGCGAGAACAGCGCGGCGCCCGCGCCGATCAGGTAGACGTATTTTATCTTGCCCATGACCTTGACCAGGATCGCGGGCCATTTTTTTTCTTCCAGATTGTCGAGCGTAGTATCCGAAAAAACGTATTTTAACAGGAAGTTGCCTGTCTCGTCTTCCTCGTCTTCCCCATCATCTTTCACATCGACATCGCCGACATCGCCGGCATCGGTCGCCGATCCCTCCCAGGAATCATCGATTTCCATGACCGATGAATCTTCGGGATCCAGCTCGAGCAGCATCGACTGGTCACCCATTTCATCAGTATCCGGGATCCAGGCGCTGGTAATATCAACTTCGGGTGTCAGATCTTCGATGTCCAGATTGAGCTCGGCGTCGGGCACCGACGGTCGCGAGATGGGCGGCGGCGGCATGGTATTCCGATCGATCGTCATGGGCGCCGTCGGTTTTCTTATCCCTGCCGGTCTGGGAGGCAGGTCGGTCGCACCCATCATCATCGTCTTCTTGGCGCTGCGGGCAGGGCTCGGGGGCAGGTCCGCCTCACCTATCATCATAGTTTTCTTGGCGCTGCGGGCAGGAACCGGAATGGGTTTTCTTGCCGGTGGTGGGGGCGGCGGCACGCTGCTCATCCGCACCATGGGCGCCTTGCCATTGTCCTTCGCCTTATCTGCTTGCACCTCTATCGGCTTGTTGGAGAGCTTGAATCCGCAATACTTGCAACGCGCCGCAAGGATGGGCAGCTCCTTCTGGCAGGCAGGGCATCTCTTTGTCTTGCTCATCGCTTATCCGCACTCCTTACGCATCCCCAATAACCGGCACAGGATATCAGACCACGTCACCTGACTCAACCACCCGAAATGATAATCATACATCAATTGTCCGGATTCGCGTAGGAGCTTTCCCTATGATTAATAACAGGGGGGTAGATTGTCTTGCACAACCCATTTGTCCATGCTATCGAATTTTGCCCTTGCGGCGCCGCGCTCAACGTCGGGCTCGGAAGTAAGGAGATCAAAATGGCAAAATTAACACCCCTGCAGGAAATCAAGGAACGCTTCGGCTCGAAGGACAAGCTGGTCAAGGAGCTGAAGGCATTGTTCGACAAGGGCGAGCTTTTCGCGGAGCGCCTCAACCCGGAAAAGGGCATCGCCCACGTGGCCAACCGCAAGCTCCTGAGGCTCTACGATGTGGCCAACGAGATCAAGGAGCGCTTCTCCACCCGAGCAAAGCTCACCGAGGATCTTCTCAAGATGCTCAAACGGGAAAAGGACACCGGCCTCAAGGCGCGCTTCGACAAGTGGGGACTTCCGCGCCTGTGGGACCACTACAAGGCCGTCGCCAAGAGCATCACCAAAAAGAAAGACTAGCCCCTAAGGACAGTTTATCGGAACGGGCGTGCAAGAGTCGATGAAGTTGTTGTGAACATTTATCGAAGAAGGCCCTCTAGTGAGCTGATCCAGAAGATCGCACGCCTCGCAGTCGGGAAGAATTTCGTTACCGTACATCCAAAAACCGTCATTCACCCAGATGAGGGCGCTCAGGCCGCCAAGGCTCGTCAGGGCGCCGTTCCAGATAAATGCCAAGTGCTCACCCACCGAGATGAGAGCGCTCAGGCCGTCGAGGTTTGTCAGGGCGTCGTTATCCTCGACGTATAAGGTCCCGCCAATCGAGGTGAGGTTGCTAAATCCGTCCAGGTCGGTAAGGACGTCGCACATCATAATAGACAAGTTCTCACCTACAGAGGTGAGGTTGTTCAATCCGTCCAGGTTGGTGACTGAGTTGAAAGAGATCTCCAAGGACCCGCCCACCGATGTGAGGCAATTCAATTCGCTCAAATCGATGCACGAAGGGCCATGGACTACAAGCTGCCCCGATATAGAGGTGTATCCCGCGAGGGTTGCTACATCCGATTGTTCGAGTATCTCAAAATCGCCGCTGTACTCGCCAAAGGGACAATCAGTGTCTGTGCCCGTATCGATGTCCGTGTCCGTATCGGCGTCAGTATCAGTATCCGTATCCGTGTCTGTATCGGTATCAGTGTCGGTGTCGCCGCCGTTGGTAGAGGCGTCGCTTGCGCTCGAACCGCCCCCGTTGCAAGAAGCGAATAAAAATATCGCTACGAACATCGCCAAAATAAATCTTAACGTGCTCATCTCAACCTCCCCAAAAGATTCGCAACATAATATGTACCCGAAACGTGTGTGCCGCACAAACACCCAACCCATCACACGGAAACTTTACTTTTCTTTCCACTTTTCATTTGTTCCTGTGGCGTACCCGCTCAATAATGGTTATACCCATCGTAGACTTGGTTTGTTCGCCTGAAAAAGGAGTTCGAGATGGCCTGGAATTATACGGATCTGGTCAAACAACATTTCTTTCAACCAAATAACGTGGGGGTGCTGGACAACGCGGACGGCACCGGCAAGGTCGGCTCCATCGCCTGCGGTGACGCGCTCAAGCTCACAATCAAGGTAGATAAAGAAAACGATACCATCGAGGACTCCAGATTTCAGACCTTCGGCTGCGGCAGCGCCATCGCGTCCTCATCCATCCTGACCGGCATGATCAAGGGCAAGACCCTCGAAGAGGCGCTCAAGATCACCAACCAGGAGATCGCGGCTGCCCTCGGCGGCCTGCCTCCGGAAAAAATGCACTGCTCCGTGATGGGTCGTGAGGCCCTCGAGGCGGCCATTGCAGATTACCGAGGGGAGAAGGCCGGACCGGAGGAGGAGGAGGACGAAGGACGGATCGTTTGCAATTGCTTCGGCATCACCGAAGGGAAGATCCGCAAGGTCGTGGCGGAGAACAATCTGCGCACGGTCGAGGACGTGACAAATTACACCAAGGCGGGAGGAGGCTGCGGCTCGTGTATCGACGAGATCGAGACCATCCTCGAGGAGTTCAGCGACGCCAGACCCGAGCAAACTCAGGAAAAGAAGAAACCCAAGTCCCCCAAGCTCACCAACCTCCAGCGAATCGCATTGATCCAGGAGATTCTTGACAACGAAGTGCGGCCGATTCTGCAGAAGGACAACGGCGATCTCGAGCTGGTGGATATCGACGGACTTGCCGTGTCGATCAGGATGGTCGGTCAGTGCTCCGGTTGTCGCGCCGCCGGACTGACCACCAGCTGGATCGAGGACAAGCTCAGGGAAATCGTCGACCCGGCGATCTCTCTGGATGTGGTGGAGGAGGGAGCGTAATGCGAACAATCTACCTGGACAACAACGCCACGACCGCCGTAGATCCACTGGTGGTAGAGGCGATGATGCCCTTTCTCGTAGAACACTACGGCAATCCGTCGAGCATGCACGAGTTCGGCGGCAACGTGGCCAATGCCATCGAGAAGGCCCGCGAACAGGTGGCCTCCAGCCTCGGCGCCACGCACCCGACTGAAATCGTCTTCACAAGTTGCGGCACCGAGTCTGACAACACCGCCATCCGCTCCGCGTTGAGATCCAGAAAAAGCCGCCGCAGGCTCATCACCACGCGGGTGGAGCATCCGGCAGTGCTCACCCTGGCCAGGCATCTGGAGCGTGAGGGCTACGATGTGACTTATCTTCCCGTCGACGGCAACGGCAACTTATCCCTCAACCAGCTCGAGGAGGAGATGGACGAGAACGTCGCCCTGGTCAGCATGATGGCCGCCAACAACGAGACCGGCGTGATCTTCCCGGTCGAAAAGGCCGGGCGCATCGCCCACGAGCACGGAGCCCTGTTTCACACCGATGCAGTTCAGATCATGGGCAAGCTACCCCTGGATCTGAGCAGTGGAAACATCGATCTCCTGTCAATATCCGGACACAAGATCCACGCGCCCAAAGGTATCGGCGCACTCTACGTCAGGCGCGGATGCAGGTTCCGCCCATTCCTGCTCGGTGGTCATCAGGAGCGCGGCCGCCGGGGCGGCACCGAAAATGTCCCGGGGATCGTGGCGCTGGGCTGTGCCGCCGAATTGTCACAGGCCCACATTGACGAGGAGAGAACCCGGGTGCGCGCCCTTCGCGACCGACTCGAAAAGAGTCTCCTCGCCATGCCGGACACCCGGCTCAACGGCGACGTGGACCAGCGTCTCCCGGGAACCACCAATATCAGCTTCAAGAACGTTGAGGGTGAGGCTCTGCTTCTCATGCTCGACAGGAAAGGAATCTGCGCCTCGTCCGGATCCGCCTGCACCTCGGGCACCCTGGAGCCGTCCCACGTGTTGCGCGCCATGGGTGTGCCCTTCCACTTCGCCCACGGCTCCCTGAGGTTCTCTCTTTGCCGCATGAACAACGACGAGGAAGTGGATTTCGTTATCGAGGCCTTGCCACCGATCATCGAACGGCTGCGGGAAATCTCCCTGTTCAAGGACTGATGAGAACATCCGGAAAAAAAGGCGTGATAGATTTTGACCTGAGGCAGCTCGAGGTGTTCTGCAAGGTGGTGGAACTCGGGAGCTTCTCCCAGGCGGCAAAGGCCGTCCATCTGGCCCAGGCATCGGTCTCCGAGCGCGTGGCCACACTCGAACACATGGTCGGAACGAAGCTCCTGGATCGAATCGGCCGGACGGTCGTGCCAAACAAGGTGGGCAAGCTGCTCTACCGGCGCGCGATCAAGCAACTGGAGATGAAGCGGCGCACTTGCCTGGAGATCGAAGAGATCATGGGAATCTCTCGCGGCGAAATACTGATCGGAGGAAGCACAATCCCCGGAGAGTGCATCCTCCCCGGTGTTATCAAACGCTTCGCTACAAACTATCCGGAGGTAACGGTCCGGCTCGGCATCGGGGGATCGGACGAGATATCGCACGGGGTGTCGGAGGGGGCATTCGAGCTGGGCTTCGTGGGATCAAGGGTAAAGGCAAAAGGCCTGGTCCACGACGAAATCTGGAAAGACAAAATGGTTCTGGTCGTTTCCTCTTCACACCGCTGGCGCAAAAAAAAATCAATATCGATCGAGGATCTTCGCAAAGAACCTTTCATCTTGAGAGAGACCGGCTCGGGAACACGGAGCATGCTCGATCATCGCCTTTTTGAATTGTATTCGGTCGGCCTGGACTCCTTCACCGTCGTGGCGCAGCTCGGAAGTCCCGCTGCGGTCAAGGAAGGGATCAAGCACAACCTGGGAGTGTCGATCATGTCGCTTCGGGCGGTCGAGGCAGAAGTCGAGGCGGGCAGCCTGGCCATTGTTCCGGTGAAGGGGCTTTCGCTCCCCAGAGAGTTTTTCCTGATCCGCGACAAGCGGCGGACCCTCTCGCCCCTGTGCCGGGCCTTCACTGATTTCGTAGTCGCCGAACCCACCGCAATTTGATCCGGACGGCCCATCGGATTTTCCGAACAAGACGTCGCTTACTATCGGAATTTACAGTTAGACATATCGGCTATTCCCGCGATATTCATCATTCTTATCTCAAGGAGTAACTGAATGACTGAGGAAATGAAAATAGACATGCGCGGCCGGCCGTGCCCGCAACCGGTGGTCGAGACGCGCAAGGCGCTCTTCCTCCCCGATACCGAGAAACTCTCCGTGGTGGTGGACAACCCGGGGTCGGCGCAGAACGTGAAGAGGATGGCTGTGAGTATGGGCTGGGCGGTGGATATCAAAGAGGACGACGAAGGAAACTTTACCGTGGTCATCGTCAAGGACGAAGTCAAAGAAGCGAGTGAGCCCGATAGCGATGAATCCTGTCCAACTTGTGAGATCGCCCCCGCGCCTCCACGTGTTGTCGTATTCATTGCATCGAACTTTTTCGGGGAAGGCGCAAAGGAGCTGGGAAGTATCCTGATGCGCGCCTTTATAAAAACTCTCAAACAACTCGACCCGCTGCCGGAGTGCATTATCTTCGCCAACAGCGGAGTGAAGCTCACCACGGAAGGCTCGGATCTGGTAGCCGACATCAAGGATATCGAAAACTCGGGCGCACAAATTCTCTCCTGCGGAACCTGCCTGGACTACTACAATCTCAAGGGCAAACTCGAGGTGGGATACGAATCGAACATGTACGAGATCGCAACCGCCCTGGCGACGGCGGACCGCCTGGTCCGTCCCTGAGCGACATGATCTATCTTGACAACGCAGCCACGTCCCATCCCAAACCTCCAGCCGTAGTCGAGGCCGTACGACATTTCATGGTCCACGTGGGAGCCAACCCCGGCCGGTCCGGTCACCGCCTCTCCGCGCAGGCCGCTCGGATTGTTTTCGACACCAGGCAGGGCCTTGCCGAATTGTTTGGGGTATCGGATTCGAGACAGATCGTCTTCACCTCCAACGCCACCGCCGGCCTGAATATCGCTCTTCATGGAATGCTCGGCCCGCGAGATCACGTGGTCACCACTTCCATGGAGCACAACTCTGTCATGCGCCCGCTCCGACATCTCGCCAGGGAGCGCGGGGTTCGGATCACCGTTGTTGCGGCAGACCGGGAAGGCCGGGTGGATCCGGCCGCGATCCGAGAGGCGCTCGAACCGAAGACTCGACTGGTCGCGATCAACCACGGCTCCAACGTGGTGGGCTGCATCCAGCCCATCGCGCAAATAAAGGAAGCCATCGGAAAGGTGCCGTTGCTCGTGGACGCGGCCCAGACTGCGGGCAGCTATCCCATTTCGATAGAGCGTGACGGCATAGACCTGCTGGCGTTCTCCGGCCACAAATCTCTGCTGGGCCCTGCGGGGACCGGCGGGCTATACGTTCGCCCCGAGCTGGACCTTCCGCCGCTTGTGCGCGGGGGCACCGGCTCGCGCTCCGAGTCGGACCAGCAGCCGGATTTCCGGCCCGACAAATACGAAAGCGGCACCCTCAACACCTGCGGAATAGCCGGTCTGGGCGCCGGCGTGCGTTTCATTCTCGAACGGGGAGTGGAAACAATCCACAATCACGAGATGAATCTACTTGATGTGTTTTTGGAGAGACTCCGCCGCATCGAGGGCGTCGTACTCTACGGCCCGAGTTCCACAGAGGCGCGGTTGCCCACGGTCTCGCTGAATGTTGAAGGCAAGAGCCCGTCGCAGGTCGGCGGGTTGCTGGACAAACGTCATGACATCATGGTGCGGGTGGGTCTGCATTGCGCTCCGGACGCACACCGAACCATCGGAACTTTCCCGGACGGCACGGTGCGTTTTTCGGCCGGCGCATTGAACACGACGGACGAGATGGAGCAAGCCGTGGCGGCCGTCGACGAAATTGCCCGATCATGAGCAGCGGCAAGCATGTTGTCCTGGCCTTCGATTCCATTCACGACGTGATCAAGGCGGAGAAGATAATCGTGCGGCATGGAATATGGTGCGACCTCATTCCCACTCCCAGAGAGTTGAGCTCCGACTGCGGAATGTCGATAGAGTGCCGAACCGACGACCTCCCCGACCTGGAATCTCTGCGCGAAAACGGCGCGTTGGAATGGAGAGATATCCACCGGCCCGAGTGACATAGGGTTTTCTTTGGCGCATTAAGCAGGTTAAGCAGGCTAACCCCATGTTTCTATTGATCCGGTGAACAAAATGCTAATATGTGCGAAAAGCTCGTCAAGATAGTGAGATGAAATTATGAAGATCTGCAAGTTGATCATTCGAGGATATCGGCAGTTTGAAAAAACCGATCTGGACTTCACGGATCCGGCGACCGGCGAGCCGGCGGACCGGATATGTCTGATCGGCAGAAATGGGACCGGCAAGTCGACCGTCTTGAGAAACATCTATCAACTGCTCTCAGTTGTGCCCGGAAGTTTACCCGCATGGGGTCGGTTCTTTGCCGTCAAGTTGAAAAGCTCCGATCAGTTCGTCTATCTGGTGGCGGAGAGTAATGGCGCAATTGTTCACTTTCTAGACTCCCGCATCGAAAGAGAGGAAGGCTGGATCGACGATCTTGCCGAAGACCCCACCACCGTCGGATCGAAAATCAACTCAACCAAGTACAGGGGGTACTTACTCAAACCGGAGCGTCTCGCTGAACTGAAGAACAATCTGATATTCAAGGACGATAGCTCGGATGTCGTCATTTATTCGCCCTCAGAGGTGCCACAGAACACGGCCATTGGTATTGGCGATGTCCCCATCACGACCCTGGACAAAGCTCTTGGTCTGTTCCAGACATTCCCCTTTCATCACACAGTTTCAAACCAGACTATCGCGGAGTGTTGGCGAGTGCTCGTGTACCTCGTCAAGAAGCGGGATAATGACCGGGACGAGTTCGAGAATAGTAAAGAGAACCTTTCGAGAACAAAGAGCGAGCTTATCGAGGAGTTCGACCGGACTCACCCGAAGGTGCTCCACGAGTTGGCGGTGCTCTGGAACGAGATTCTCGACCGCGCGGGACTGGAGTTCGATGAGGAAGGGGCGAGCAACCCGATCCAGCTCAACGACAACCTAAAGGCATATATCCGCCTCAAGTCCACGAAGGAAAAGATTGCCTATAGTCAGCTCAGCACCGGGACCAGGGATTTCATCTTCAGGCTCGGACACATCTTCCTCCTGTATTTCGGCAGACAAATCGAGCGCGGGTTCTTGCTCGTCGACGAGCCGGAGAACAGTCTGTTCCCGGATTTTCTGTTCGATCTGATGGATACCTATGACAGGATCGCGAGGAACGAAGACGGGACCACCAACACGCAGATGTTCTTTGCAACGCACAGCCCACTCATCGCGGCACAGTTCCAGCCCCACGAACGGATCATCCTCGAATGGGACGAGGGTGGTCATGTAACGGCCAAGAAGGGGCGCGCCCCGATTGGCGATGATCCCAACGACGTTCTAAAAAAAGACTTCGAGCTAACCCGGCTCATGGGGAAAGAAGGCGAAAAGAAGTGGCAGGAATATCTGAATTTGAGAAAGCTAATTCGACAATCGGATGATGAAAACGAAAAAGCCGATCTGCTCGCTCGCGCGGTCGAAATCGGAGATAGCTACAACTTCTCCCCAAATAACGATCGATGAAGTTTCTCACCAAGAAAAAAAGCTCGGCAATCCTTGCCGGGAAGGTCGTTTATACGACAGGTCGCGATAACCGACGGCTGCGTAAGATGCTCCTTGAGGAACAGAAGGGCTTCTGCGCATACACCGAAAAATACGTCAGCAAGATCGACTCTACGGAAGTCGAACATTTTGACAGAACGAAAAAAGACAAAGGGGACAACTACTTCAATTACTACGCGGTCCTTCGCGATGCCAACCTGCGCAAGCTCGGTAAAGAAAACAGGCACACAGGCGCGAAGTTCTTCATTTCCCTGTTCTTTCAGGACGAAAATCAGCCTGTGAACCGGATACGCTACGTGACTGGGGAATTCGTCTACGAAGAGACGGACGCAACCGATGATGAGGCCGCAGCGCTTATCGACTTCCTGGGATTCAATGACAGAGGTTTGGTCGAGGAAAGGGAAAACCACGTTCGCAGACTGCGGGATCTCTTCAAGTTGACCACATTCGACAACCAACGTAGGCGGGACTGGTTCGCAGAGCATCCCGAGCACCTGAGCTTTGTGACTGCCGTTGAACAAGAGCTTGATATCGATCTTTCTTTGGTGCTGGATAATCTGTCTTAGTGAATCATCCCCCGCACGAGCCCCATCCACATTCCGAAAAAATGACCTCTACGGAATAAACACCTTGTGGATCACGAGGGGATTGCCGGTGGCGCTGTCTTCCGTGACGACGAGGGATTCGGAGGTTGAAAAGAAGACGCTGTTCGTCGCGGAGAGGTAGGAGGTGCTCAGGCCCTGGGCGACGGCGTCCCCGGGTTCGACCACGTCGGCGGTGGAACCGGTGACGTCGGTGATGGCCGCGCAGTCGAACAGATCGGCGGAATTGAAGATCTGCCATGTGCCCAGGTTGGAGCCCGGCCCGTCTGTGAAGACGATGATCCCGCCGACGGAGAGAAAATTCCTCAGAGGAGAGAACCACTGCACGCCTGTCGCATCCAGCTCGATATCGGTCGCGATGCCCTGTCTGTACACGAGGAGAACGTCGTACATCAGAATGTCGTCAACCACGTTCTGGGCATCCGCAGCGACGGTCTTGTTCCAGCTCTGACCGGTCGCAGCAGCCTCCAGGTTGAGCGCCGAATCCACAGCGTCCATCTGTCCCCCCGGCGAGGTATCCGCATACTCGACATAGGCGAGCACTTCCACCGGGTTGTTGTGCGCCATGAAGACGGCGTTTCCCACAAGCCTGCGCAAGATGACGTGATCTACGGTCAGATCGTGGCCGATGGCGACAAGGTGACCTGCGCTCTGCGCCTTGCATGCGCCGTCGATGCAGATCCCCGTGGCGCACGCGTTGCCACACCAGCCGCAGTTGAACGGGCTGGTTTCGAGATCCACGCAAACGGAACCGCACGCGACGAACGGGCTGGGACAATCGAGACTGCACGTCCCGGCAACGCAGAACCAACCGGTCGAGCACGGGCTGTTACACGACCCGCAGTGATCGTTGTCGGAGGCAAGGTCGACGCAGGCCGTATCGCACCAATCGAGGATCCCGCAGTCCGCAATGCACGAACCGGCCTCGCAGATCTCCGTGTCTCCGCATTCGATATCACAACCGCCGCAGTTCTCGTTGTCCGTCAACAAGTCGACACACTCGCCGCCGCACTCGACGAGGCCTCCTCCACAATCGATCTCGCATTTTCCGGCCACGCACAGCTCGTCGATATCACACTCGTTGTCGCATTCGCCGCAATGGTGCGTGTTGGATTGCGTGCTCACACACTCGTCTCCACATTGGACCAACGGAGGATCGCAATACGTAACGCAGGCGCCGTCCTGGCAGCTCGAGCCCTCATCACACTGGTTGTCACACTGGCCGCAGTGTACGTCGTTCGTACTCGTATCCACACACTCGCCGCCACATAGCTCGGTCCCGGAAGGGCAACCGGAGCACTGGCCGCTTTCGCAAATCTGGTACAACTCGCACTCCCCAAAGCACTGGCCGCAATGCTCAATGCTGCTGGTGAGATCCACGCACTCGCCGCCGCATTCCTCGGTTCCCGGCGGGCAGTACCGGCAAACCCCGTCCTGGCATGTCTCCCCCGATGCACAGACCACACCGCAATCCCCGCAGTTGCCCGAATCCTCCATGAAATCAAAGCAGCCGTTTATACACGCGCTGTACCCGTCATCGCACGGCGCTCCAACGAGCCCGCCCGTACACGACGGCGCCGATAGCGAGATGATCACCAACAACAGCAACGCCGACACTTCGACCACATATTTGCCGTTCATAATTCTTCCTCCTCGTGTTTCTCCACGGGGTTCTCCTCGTCGATTTTCAGAATGTAGAACTCCACCCGCCGATTTTGGGCCCGCGATCTGGCGTTCCGACCCGCCTGCCACGGGGTCTTCTCGCCGTGGCCCGTAACAATCAACCGTTGCGGATCGATCCCGAAATCGACAAGGCACTTCTTCACGCGTTCCGAACGCTTCTTCGAAAGCTTGCGGTTGAATGATGCATCTCCAACGTTGTCCGTGTGTCCCTCAATGGAGATGCTGACGAACTCCGGGTGCACTTCGAGCAGCCGGCCGAGCTGCTCGAGAAATGCCAGCGATCTGCTCTTTACCCGCGCCATGCCGAAGTCGAAGAATATCCGCTCGCCGCCGAGAATCTCGCGGTCCTTCACCTCCACGAGCGCCTCGTCCGGACAACCGTCCTCGTCCTCCAGCCCATTGACTGTTTCCGGCTCGTCCGGACACTCGTCTTTCGCGTCCACGATTCCGTCACCGTCGCTGTCCTTTTCCGGGCAGCCGTCCTCGTCCTCGAACCCATTGGCTGTTTCCGGCTCGTTCGGGCACTCGTCCCTGGCGTCCGGGATCCCGTCGCCGTCGTTATCCGTATCCGGGCAACCGTCCTCATCCTCGAACCCGTCCGCGTCCTCCGGCTCGTCCGGACACTCGTCCTTCTCGTCCGGGATTCCGTCGCCGTCGTTATCCTTTTCCGGGCAGCCGTCATCATCCTCGAATCCGTCGCGATCCTCGGGAACCAGCGGGCATTCATCGACCGTATCGATCACACCGTCATCGTCATTGTCATCATCCGGACAACCGTCATCGTCCTCGAATCCATCGAAGTCCTCCGGTTTCTTTGGGCAGCCGTCATGCGGATCGTAGTAGGTGTCGCCGTCCGAGTCGGGCATCACCACCGAGTCGTCTCGGAGCGATAGTGATCCGCTCAGTCCCACCACCAGAAGCCATGCATCCTGCGACGCCCTCTCGTTGGTCCCATCCGGCTGGTAGATGTACGTCCCGCGAACGAAAGGTCCCACCTGCAGGTTGTTGAAGAGGGAAAATTCGTAACCCAGGCCCACGTCCGCACCAAAGCGGTTTTGGTCGCCGGTCCGAACGTAGTTGCCGTGGAGATCCATCCACAGGTTTCCCCAGACATTTCCCGTGTGATCCGGCTTCGCGCCCCAGGGGCGAAGATATCCGTCCTCGTCATTCACCAGCCGGAATCGCGCGCCGATGCCTGCCATGAACATCGAAGCGCCATCGATCTGACGGTATCCCTCCGGGTGATTGCCCTCGAAAAAACGCATGTAGGCCACGCCCGCCTCGATACCAACCCAACTCGCCAGAACCAGCTCCAGACGACCCGCCGCCGACATGCCGACCCCCAACTCCTGCGCCTGCCATCCCCCCAGAGCAAAGGCCGGTCCGACCTCCACGTGAGCGTTGAAAGAATCTCCCGTTTCAGCCCTCGCGGCGGTCGAAATGACAAGAGCAATTGTCAAGACGAGAAGCCGGGCCGGGACCCTTACATGCTCAAAGAAAAACGACATACCCAGTGTATAAGCAACCCCCATGCCAGCGAGAAATGCGCGGCCAATCGGGGTTCGTCAGGGCGTGAACCGCACAACCGGGCGCAAACCGCTCATCGGCACCGGGCGCAAAACGCACACTACCGGTAAATTTTGGAGACTATCCCGTTACGTTCTTAGATGAAATCAGCGGGATCGAGGGTGGCGCTCGCCATGTGGAAATGGATGTCCATGGTGCCCGTGGAGACCGGGCAGCCGGCCCCTCCGCATGGATCTTCGATTGTGTCGATAGTGATGGTTCCACCCACGGCGTAAGCCCTGAGCTCGGCGGCATCGACTTCAAAGGTAATAGGCGCCAACTCGAAGCGGTAAAGCTTGGCGACAAATGCCCCGGAATCCGACCCCAGATCCAGGGTGGTTCCGGCCGTGAAATTGGCGTACGGAACAGCAATCAGCACGCGGTATGCCTTTGGGAAAAAGCCGCCGATGTCGACCTTGGATTGTATCAGTACATACCCGGTTTCATCCCACGGCCCCGCGTCCGGACCCGCATCGGGTGTTGTCGTGCCGCCGTCGGCCAGGGTGATCTCCGACAATACCTGTTGCCCCCAACCCGAAGTGAAGCCGAGGGTCTGACAGTTCCAGCTCTCTCCGATGGGAAAGACGTGGTAATCGTCGGAAACGACGGCGTCTCCGGCAGGCACAACGTTCACCTCCCAGTTAGCCTTGAATTGACCCAGAGGCATGCACGCCTTGATTGTCCCGGTGGGATTGAAATCGACGCATTCGCTTGCGCTGCCCTCGCAGAAACACCCGGCGGGATCGGAGCATGTTCCCGCATCCACCCCTGCATCCGGCGAAACAAAGGGAGTGTCCGCGCACCCGACGTAGCAGAAATGGCCGGTTATATTGTCGCTCGGCGTGTACATGTCCCACCAGTTTTCAGCACACTGGTGCTCGGTGTCACAGTCATTCACTCCTATCTCGCACGCGTCACCGGCTCCGGCGATGGGATTGGTGCAGTCGAGATCGGTGAGCAGGGGAGGATCCGTGTCCGTATCGGTATCGGTGTCGGTGTCCGTATCGGTATCGGTATCGGTGTCAGTGTCGGTATCCGAATCGGTATCGGAATCCGTATCCGTATCCGCATCGGTGTCCGTATCGGTATCAGTGGACGCATCCAACACATCGTCTTTTTGTTTGCTTTCGCTACACCCGATCGTCGCCCCGACGATTCCCGTCGCCAGCAAGGTGATCAATAGTATCCAGATATTCTTTTTCATGTTCCATTCCTCCGCTTTGGCCGGACCTCAAACCATGAAGTGCACCGAGCATGGCAATTTGGATGTCCATTAAACATCACAATTTCATCGAAATTACGATAACGCCATCATAGCAAAGGATCCGGCTATACAATACCGCAAAATAGAACGTGAACGACTGCGCTTGACAAACCGTTTCTACACGTGTTTTGTCCGGTGTATTCAGTGGTGGAGTTCCATTAGGGAACTCGATGAGAACGGAGGATAATCATGAACCTACCTGCCGACTTCGATGTGGCCTCCATGAAATCGAAACATGAGGTCATCGCAACCCTTAAGCACACGCCCGGCGCCATCGACAAGGGGTATACGATGAAATACCTGAGGGTGGACATCGGCGCCGGTGACATCCAGGTGCGCGACGTGACCGAGGAGATGGTCGACCTGTTCATCGGCGGCAAGGGATTCGATCTCAGGTTGATGTGGGACGAGGTGAACGGCGACACCAAGTGGGACAGCCCCGAAAACGCCATATGCATCGCGTCGGGCCCCTTAGGGGGCACCACCTCGTTTTCCGGATCGGGAAAGTCCCTCGTCACTTCCATATCCCCTACCACAGGCGCTCCCATCGACAGCAACGTCGGCGGCTATTTCGGCCCGTTCCTGAAGTTCTGCGGGTTCGACGCGCTGGTGGTGGTAGGAAAGGCACCGGAGGAGCGCATTCTGATCATCGACGGCGCCAAAGGCGAAATCCGCATTGAAAAGGCGCCCGATGAAGCGGTGGACAGCCACGTCCTGGCGGAACAGCTCACAGCCATGTACTCGGACAGCCGGGACGACAGGGACAACGTGTCAGTTGTCTCTGCGGGCAAGGGAGCGAATCACGCCCTGATCGGGTGCCTCAACTTCTCCTGGTTCGACTGGCGGCGAGGCGGCGTGCGACTCAAGCAGGCCGGGCGCGGCGGCATCGGCAGCGTCTTTCGCAACAAAAAGATCAAGGCGATCGTCGCACACACTTCAACCTGGCGTCCCAAGTGGCGGGTCACGGTAAACTCCTAGGAGGCGCAAAAATGGATGTCGCAAAAATCGACGCGATTCTAAAAAAATACAACGGTAACCCTGATTTCCTCATCGAGATCTTGCAGGACGTTCAAGAGGAATGGCGCTACCTGCCCGTGGACCTGATGCGCCACCTGGCTGATGAGCTTGGCGTTCCCCTGGCGCGGGTGAGTCACATCGCAACGTTCTACAAGGCGTTCAGCCTCGAGCCTCGCGGCGTGCACGAGGTCCAGGTGTGCATGGGCACGGCCTGTCACGTGAAGGGCGCGTCTCGTGTGCTCGACGCCATGTCCCGCGAGCTGGGAATCGGGGAGGGGCAAACCACCGCCGACAAACAGTACACCCTCGAGGCGGTTCGCTGCGTGGGCGCATGCGGCGTTGCCCCGGTGGTCGTCATCGACGATGAGTACCACGGCGATCTCATGCCGGACGCGAGCGCCAAGCTGATTTCCCGGCACATGAAGGAGGGCGCCAGATGACACAGATCAATTTCACAAATCTGGGGTCCGCCGCTGCGGCGGAGAAGAAAAGACTGGCCGGATACAAGGCGATGCTCATGGTCTGCACGGGCACCGGGTGCGTCTCCGCAAAGGCTTTCTCCTTGCTGGACACCCTCAAGGAGGAGGTTTCAAAGCACGATCTCGACAAGGACTTCCTTGTGGTGGGAACGGGCTGCAACGGCTTCTGCGGACAGGGGCCCATCCTGGTGGTTCAGCCGCAAGGGGTGTTCTACCAGCGGCTCAAGAAGACGGATATGACCCGCATTGTCGAGGAGCACCTGATCGGCGGAAAGCCCGTCGAAGACCTGATGCACCGGGAGCTCTCGTCCAACGAGCCCATCCACAAGATGGACGACATCCCCTTCTTCTCCAAACAAAAGCTCATCGCCCTGCGCAACAAGGGGCTCGTCGATCCCGAGAACATCGACTCGTACTTCGCCCGGGACGGCTACGCGGCGCTCAAGGAGGCCCTCGAAAAGGGGAGCTCCAAGGGCGTGCTGGCCGAGGTGAAGACCTCCGCTCTTCGCGGACGTGGCGGCGGCGGCTTTCCGGCGGGAGTCAAATGGGCTTCCTGCATTGCCGCAGTCGACAAGACCGGCAAAGAGCCGGTGGTGGTTTGCAACGCGGACGAGGGCGATCCCGGCGCGTTCATGGACCGCTCGATCATCGAGACCGATCCCCACACGGTGCTGGAGGGGATGTGCCTGGGCGCCTACGCCATCGGCGCGAAAGAGGGCTTCATCTACATCCGCAAGGAGTACCCGCTCGCGGTGACCCGCCTCGAAAAGGCCATTTCGCAAGCAAGGGACCGCGGGCTTCTCGGCGACGGGATCATGGGCTCCGACTTCTCCTTCGACATTATCGTCCACCGGGGCGCAGGCGCATTCGTGTGCGGCGAGTCCACGGCGCTCATGGCCTCCATGGAGGGAAGAGCCGGCGAGCCGAGCCCCAAGTACATCCACAACGTCGAGTCGGGCTACAAGGATCGTCCGACAGTGCTCAACAACGTCGAGACCTGGGCCAACATCCCCGTCATCGTCGAAAAGGGCGGCAAGTGGTTTGCGGCCATCGGCACCGGCGACGTATCAAAGGATCCCTGGGGCGGCTCCTCGGGCACAAAGGTGTTCTCCCTGGTTGGCAACATCAACAACACCGGCCTGGTGGAGGTGCCCATGGGCATCACCATGCGAGAGATCATCTTCGACGTGGGCGGCGGGATCCCGGACGACCGCGAGTTCAAGGCCGTACAGACGGGTGGGCCCTCCGGCGGCTGCCTCCCGGCATCCCTGCTCGACGAGCCCGTCGACTTCGACACCCTGACGAAAGCGGGCTCCATGATGGGCTCGGGCGGCATGATCGTCATGGACGATCACACCTGCATGGTGGATGTGGCCAAGTACTTCATGGAGTTCCTGAAGACCGAATCCTGCGGCAAGTGCAACCCCTGCCGCGAGGGCACGGTCACCCTCTACGGGATCCTCGACCGCATCACCAGAGGCGAAGGTGTAAAGGGGGACATCGACGACCTCGAGCGGATCTCACGGGTCATGGAGGCCGGCTCGCTGTGTCAGCTCGGCGCCACCGCCTGCAACCCGGTGCTCTCAACGTTGCGCTATTTCCGCGAGGAGTACGACGCCCACATCAACGAGAAGCGCTGTCCTGGCAAGGTCTGCAAGGATCTCATCACGTTCACAATCAACGACGAATGCAACGGCTGCATGGTCTGTGCAAAGCGCTGTCCGACCAACGCCATCAGCGGCGAGAAGAAAGCGAAGCACACCATCGACCAGAACGAGTGCATCAAGTGCGGTATCTGCAACGACGTCTGCAAGTACGACGCCGTGAATGTAGAGTAGGAGGAAGCCCATGATTTCAATATCGATTGACGGAAAAACAATTGAAGTCGAAGAGGGGACATTCCTCTTGGATGCCGCGCGCGGCGCGGAAATCCCCATCCCCACGCTGTGTCACCACAAGGCGCTCACATCGGACGGCAACTGCCGCCTGTGCCTGACGGAGATCAAGGTGGGCGGCAAGACCAAAATGGTCACCGCGTGCAACTACCCCATCCGCGAGAAGATCGAGGCTTCAACGACGTCGGACAAGGTCATGGAGTTCCGCAAGGATCTGCTGACCATGATGCTGGCTCGCTGGCCCAACGTATCGATCCTCAAGACGTACGCAAAACAGTATGGCGCGACCGAGCCCTCGTACAAGCACCCGGATCGAAACGAGGCCGAGGACGCCTGCATCCTGTGCTCACGCTGCACGCGCGCCTGCTCGGAGGTAGCCTGGGAAAACATCATCGGCTTCGAGGGGCGGGGCTCCGACAGGCACGTAACTATGCCTTTCGGCGAGCAGTACAACCGGTGCATCGGCTGCGCCATGTGCTCCAACGTCTGCCCCACCGGCGCCCTGAAGGTCTACGACGAGGCAAACAACCCGGTGGATTCCGCTCAGGTCAAGAAGTACGGGGCCAAGCTCGGCGAGGAGATGACTCTCCTCGACGACGATCAGTGCAAGATGCGCCGGGTGGGAACAGCGCACCTCGTGGAGATCATGGACACCTACGATCTGCTTCCAACCCACAACTACAAGTTCGGCAGCCACGAGGAATCCCACAAGATCGCCTCGCCCATCTGGCTCAAGATGCTCACCCAGAATACGCCGGACGGATGCTGGGCGGGTTGCATGATGTCATGCGCCAAGTGCATCGAGGGGTTCGAGCTCAAAACCGGGCCTTACAAGGGCGAAAAGGTCCTGGTGGACGGACCCGAGTACGAGACCGCCGCCGGATGCGGTTCCAACATGGGCATCTTCGATCCCTTCGCCGTGGCGGAGATCAACTTCTATTGCGACACCTACGGCATCGACACCATCAGCTTCGGCACGTGCATGGCGTTCGTCATGGAATGCTACGAGAACGGCGTCATCGACAAGGACAAGACCGGCGGGCTGGAGCTCAGTTTCGGCGCGGCGGACAACTCCCTGGAAATACTTCATCAGATGGCTCGCGGCGAGGGCTTCGGCGTGACGGTCGGGCAGGGTGTCCGCAAGATGAAGAAAAAGTTCGTCGAGGAGTTCTTTGCCGACGCCGAGTTCCTGCAGGATATCGGAATGGAGTGCAAGGGTCTGGAGTACTCCGAGTACGTGACCAAGGAGTCCCTCGCGCAGCAGGGCGGGTTCGCGCTCGCCTCCAAGGGGCCGCAGCACGACGAGGCATGGCTCATCTTCATGGATATGGTCAACAAGCAGATCCCCACATTCGAGGACAAGGCCGAAGCGCTGCACTTCTTCCCCAATTTCCGAACGTGGTTCGGCCTGATGGGACTGTGCAAGCTCCCCTGGAACGACGTGGAGCCGACCAATAACGCGGAGTACGACGAGCCCCACAAGGTGCCGGGCCACCTGGAGGGTTACTACAACTTCTACGAGGGGGTCACGGGCAAGAAGCTCGACGAGGGCAAGATGATCACCATGTCGGAGCGGGTGTACAACTTCCAGCGTGTGTTCAACCTGCGCATGGGGTTCGGCACGCGCGAGCACGACTACGGCCCCTACCGCGCAATGGGCCCGGTCACCGACGAGGAGTACGAGTCCCGCGCCGAACGTTACGACGAACAGCTAAAAAATGTCGTCGGCCAGGATCCCGCCGGCATGAGCACCTCCGACAAGAAGGCAGCGTTGCGCAAGTTCCGAGAGGAACAGTACGACAGCCTTGTGAACGCGGTCTACAAACGCCGGGGCTGGACCAACAACGGCGTACCCACTGTGGAGAAGCTCAAGAGCCTCGGCATGGACATGCCCTGGTTGCTGGATGTCGTCGCGAAGCATCAAGAATAAAGGCGCCGCATTTTGTGTCTATAATGAAAACGCAGTAACAAGGCACAATTATGAAACCAAAAAGCATTATTAAATTATTTGTCATTCTGTTGTTTCTGGCCGGATGTGAAGGGAACTCAGTGGAGACCGGGAACTCGTCAAGTGACTCTGATTCCGACTCCGATTCTGACTCTGATTCCGATTCTGACTCTGATTCCGATTCTGACTCTGATTCTGATACAGACACCGATTCCGACTCCGACACGGACACCGACACGGACAGTGGAACGGCGGTCGATGTTGTCATAGAATTCGATAGCTTTGGAGACCATGTAACAATCGATAATCAATATGATCAATATGCCGTCTTTTCGTCCGAGGCCGGCAATGTGGTACGCACCAATGCGCTGGCAGCTACTTACACAACATCGCTGCCGAACATCATCTGCACGTATGGATCCACCTCTGAATGCACGGGGGATTACTACGTAGATTTCACGGAACCCGCCTTTGAACTTTCTCTTTACGCAGTCGGAGCGGGCGACACGGGTCAAGTCGCCCAGGTGCGCGTCTTTCAAAATGGCATTGAAACCGCTGTCGTGCCTGTTACAGGCGCGGGAAGCGATTACACTCCAATCCTGATAAATCTTTCAGCGTACCCGGAGATAACGCGCATCGAAGTATTCAACGTCACCGACGCCTACGGCCTCGGATGGGATGACTTCTCTTTCACCGTGTACGAGTGACCGAACCCTTCGGTACCAGTGACCGGACCATTTTTTCGAGGTGGCGAGTAAATCTATTTACGAGCGCAACGTGGGACACGTTAAAGGAATAGGGGTCAAGGAATAGGGCTTTTTTTATTTGACCCCTTTTTTTGTTGAATCAGGAAAAGGTCGTCTTGGGGCGAAATAGAACTCACTGTTGCTCGAACGCACCGATGTCGACCGCGCCGCCAACCACGCGTGGCAACCCATCGATATCCAGAGAGGTCAGGTCGGCGTTTACTCCCGTGTCCACCGCGGCGCTATCTGCCACCAGATGAAAATCGAGCCCCGCAGCATCCACAAAGTGGTCTTCCGCGGCCGAGATCTCGATATTTGCCTCGATCAGGGAGCTAGCGTCGTAGTCCCAGGGCGTCAGCATCTGGGCGAGGTTGTTTCGAATCACGTTGTCGAAGTTTTCTTGACCGGTCTTTGTCTGGTCCGAGATGCGGATCCAAGGCCCCGAGCTTTGCGCGAAGACGGGGTGGGCCACGACGGTGTTGTTCTGCACCCTACAGTGTCGACCGCCATAGAGGCTGATGCCGTGTTCCTGGGCGTTCACGATCAGGTTGTTCTCCACCACCCACCCGTCGGCGTAGCCATCTGTGATGATGACGCCCTGCATCAACGTGGCGACCAGGTCGTTGTCGAGAACAAATGCGGTCAGCGGATCGGCGAACAGGATGAAACGGTTATTCCGAATAGTGACGTTCGAGATCTTCGGATCCCCCTCCAACTCGTAGGCCTGGAAGGCGTCATCGTGTTGGATGTCATACTCGTCGATGTATGCATCTCGGACGGTGTTCCAGGCGTAGGTGGAGTCACTTCCCAGGCCGCGTATGCCGTCGCCCCCGAAGTTATCGATGAGCGTCCTCTCCACCCAGGCCCGATCGCCCCGAACCAGCAGCGCGTGGTAGGTGTTTCGGATCTCCGTGTCCCGGATGACGATATCGGTTCCCCGAAAGTCGATGCCGCTACGAACCAGATAGACCCAGTCTTCCTGGTCCCACAGCTCGCAGCTCTGGGCCGACTGAACCAGCACATCGTCCAGAGTCACGGCAGACGTATCGATGTCACCGGTCACCAGGAAACTCTGTCGTTCGTCAGCCTGGGAGTCGATGATGCTCGACCCATCCACCTTGATACCGGACAGGGTCAGATTGGACACGGAAGTGAAGTTCAGCGCACTGACCACGGCCTCGTGCTGATTGACCGCACGAATGGTCAACGAAGGGGCCGAGACCAAGGAGTGAATCTGGGGTTGACCGTGGTGCCCGTTCATCAAGCACAGCGTACCCGAGACTGGTATTTGCCCCTGGGCAGCCAGCATCTCGAGTGAGGCCCACGGATGCAATTCCGAACCGTCCGCCTCTATCCCACCTCCCTGCGAGCTACTGAAGTAGTCACACGGCGGCGGTTCGACAGGATCGATCTCCCCGCCATCGTCGAAATCATCGTCATCGACTTCCCCGGTATCCCCCCCCATCGCTTGACGCCTCGGAGCCATTACTGATTCCACACCCCGAAATAGGGAGTAAAAAAAACATGGTCAAACCCAGGCCCCAGCACGTCTGACCCATTTGGCTATCTCCGTTGGCTTGACGCATACAATTCTTCCAAAAAGGTAGCACATCGACCGCACAATGATATGCCATTCTTGGTATTTCGGGGACGGACTTCAGAAGTTTCCTAAAAGACCGTGAGGCGAAGCAAAAACAGGCTCCGCTCAGGCCACGCTTCGCAAGAGTTCATGCGACAGGTGGCCTGTACCACGTGATCTCTCGGTTTCACGACCGCAATTTTTTTCTGGACACCGAAGGACAACACAACCATCGCCCGCCGAGGTGTTACGCAACTTCTGAAGTCCGTCCCCCATTTTTCTCCAGTCGAGCCACCGCATCCAACGACAACAACGGCAAACCCGGCCATGATGATTTGGGGAATGGTTTTCACGGTGCGTCGATATTAGCACGATACGCTGGAGCGGGAATATTGTGAGTTGTTTGGTCGGTCCAAAATTCTGCGACACCCCCGACCCGGGTTACGGATTTTCAGGAGGATTCAAACCTTGGGGATAGAGCTTGTGGATATGTTTGAGCCACATTGAACTTTGTTCGAGTTCCCTGATGATCATCTCGAAGGCTTCCTGGCGAGTGGGTTGTTTTTCCATTCGATCAAAGGTGCACTTCGTGCGCTTGGGGTAAGCCAGCGCAAAGTACTTCCAGGCCTGCTTCGCTCTGCCCGAGTAGATTAGGGATATCACGTTGTCGAACAGGTCAGTGCACCCATTGTCCTTGGCCATCTCAAGAAGTTCCTGATTGGAAAGTGGAGGCTCTTTCATCATACCCAGCGCAGGGAGGAACTGCTTCCCCTGATACTTGAAGATAATGGGTTTACTCACGCCAGCACCATGGACAGGCCAATCTTCGAAACTATGATCGAAATCGAGTATTTCGGGAAAACCGTCGGAGTCTAGATCTTCTGTTTCTCCACCGGACGAAATGCCGATATCAAGCTCGCGAAAATCTGTACCCACTGAGTAAATGTTTTGGTATTCGCAACCGGCGCAATTGCCTCCGTTTGCCATGCCGACTACGACATTAGGTTCGCCGTCCCCCGTAAAGTCATTGCCGTGAACGAACCATTTCTGATTTTCTGGATCGCATTCGAATGATCTGCATGGGTGAAGGCCGATTATGTGCTCTGACTTCCGGTGAACGAGCTTTCCGTCTCGATGAACGAAAAGTACACGTTCCTCTTCGTGAGGATCATAGTAAACGCGGAACAGGTACTCGCCGACCTTCATCTTTTCGGTGAGTTCGAGACAAGTGGGATTGGGCAAATCCTCGGGCATCGCTGATGATTCCTGCTGTGGCAAAGCAGCAGCCTCTTCGACCTGTGGCTCGGGTTGCATGTTATTTGAGCAACCACATAGAACGGCGATGATAACTACTCCGATCGCGGCTTTACGTACCATTGGGAACCCCCAGCGCATAAGCCGCATAATGCTGTGTCATTCTTGACATAATGGATCTTAGGCGACAAAGCTGTGTAGCTCCAAAATGCAAATGTCGGGTTTGTGCCAAGTAGAAATGTCGGGTTCAGGGTGTTCCACTGGCTGGCATGAAGAAGGCATTACTGACAATGAGCAAACAGGAACTGGATCGCACAGAATTGATGGTTCGCATC
>JAUVDV010000037.1 GCA_030595125.1 Deltaproteobacteria bacterium | reverse complement strand
CACAGTTGGTGCCCGTTTCTGTATCTGAGTCGGTATCAGTATCGGTATCAGAATCGGAATCGGAATCTGTATCAGAATCGGAATCGGAATCTGTATCAGAATCGGAATCTGTATCAGTGTCGGTGTCAGTATCTGTATCGGTATCAGAATCGGTATCTGTATCCGTGTCACCTGTGCCGGAATTCTGTACTGGGCCGTAATCACTAAAGTCCAAAGACAAACCACATCCCGCAATGCAAGTCGTTGTTAGAAGCGCGAGAAGTTTGAGTGTGCCGTTCACGGAGTACAATCGCTCTCCCACCAAGTGATGTCGTGGGTATTGTATGCAGCGCCGAGGACGTCCATGTCGCCGTCTCCGTCGACGTCCGCAGCGTGTACAGAATAGGCGCCATGGAATACACAATCCACTGTGTGCTCGGTCCATGGCCAGCGTCAACTACTTTCCCCAATTAGGGGAAGACTAATTGTCGCACGCCAGCCCGAGCCCCTCCATTGTGCGGGGCGCGTCGCTGGCGACGTCCAGGCACTGCCTGTTGGTCAAAATTATGCAGAGAGGAACCCCGTCGTCGTGGGCGACGCCGCGGCGCCAGGTCAGGAGAGAATCGTATCGAACACGCTCGATTTCATCGAGTTCCTTCTAACTTCGACTTGACGTGAGGTCTCTTCACCGGGCTCGCTTACGCTCACTACCGGTGCCCCTTTTGACCTCATTCAAAGTCGAAGATCTCGCTGTAGGCCATCCTAAGGATGACCAACGGGCGGCAAACAGCCGCCCTTCCAGGAGATCAGGGAAACAGAAAGCCAGGTGACCTTTAACGGGCGCAGCGGAAGCCCAAGTAGTCGACCTGGCTCGACGGGGCGTCGTAGCTGCGAAAGGCCGCACGCAAGTAGGTATCACCATCGCAGAAACAGCCGCCACGACACATCCGGCAGGAGCCGCTGGGAGATACCCACGCACTACCATCAGTCGGCGCGCCGGTGTAATCCAAATGGTACCAATCCTGTACCCGTTCACGCACATTGCCCGCCATGTCGCAAAGCCCATGACTCGTGTTGCCCGCCGTCTTCGAACACACCGACCAGGTACGGCCGGTTCCGCAGCCGGATCCTCCACCTTCATACATAACCGCATACGTACAATCCACGGTGGTATCTCCCCAGGGATAAATATTCTCAGCGCCCCCGTTGCTCGCCGCAAACTCCCACTCCGACTCGCTGGGAAGTCTACCTCCGGCCCAGGTGCAGAAATCCACCGACTGCTGCCAATCCACACAGTTCACCGGGTGGTCCTCGTAACCGATGTCAGCCCAGTTGCATGCTATATAGCTGGTGCTCGGAACAGTACACGCACCGCTGTCGTTCACGCACGCCTCGTACTGCGCCACCGTCACCTCCGTCTCCGTCATCTCGAATGAAGGCACCGTCACGCTGTGTACCGGTTGTTCGATTGGCCAAGTTGTCGAACCCATCTGGAAAGTACCACCGGGGATGGGAACCCAAGCGATGTCTGTGTCTATACCCGTATCGGTGCCTGTGTCGGTATCGGTATCCGTATCCGTGTCGGTATCCGTATCGGTATCCGTGTCGGTATCCGTGTCGGTGTCCGTGTCGGTATCAATATCCGTGTCGGTGTCAGTATCGGTGTCCGTGTCGGCATCCGTGTCTGTATTGGAGTCGGTATCGCCTGTGTCGGTATCCTGGAATGGGCCGAGGTCGTCGAAGTCCAGGGACAAACCACATCCCGCGATGCAAATTGTCAGCAGGAGAGTGAAAAATGCGTTTTTCAACTCTAAATGCAAATTCAAGCCACCTTCCTAGAAAGATCCTCCCATTGCCACGCCGCCGCCGTTATTCATCACCACGGGAGCAATGGAACCCAGCTTGACTCGGTCGGCCGGCTTTTTTTGTTCCGATTCTTTCTTGAAACCGGTGAAGTAAAGCAAAACAAGCGAAGCGGCGACACCGCCGAGAGTGAACCCGAGCAGCGCGCCGTCCACTTTCTGTAGCTTTTCACCTTCCTCTTTCAGGGACTCACTCTGATTTGCCTCTGCCGCATCGTATTTGCTTGTTACCTTGGCATCCACGGCAATCCATGAGAGTCCAAACGCAAGGGTAGCTCCGGTGGTAATGATAAACGGAACGGGCGAGAGCCGGTTTCGCCGCTTTTTCTCGTCGTTCATCTTCGGTTTTTCGGTCTTCCCATAAGGACTGGGTAACAGTTCTTCATTAGCCTTTTCTTGTGTGTGTTTTTTCTTTTTTTTCTTTTCTACTTGCTTAATTGGCGGCTTTGTCACGGGCGCGGCCCGAGCCACCGACGCCGATGCCACCTTCGATGCGCCGAGCTTTGGGAGATCGACTTCAAGGACAGTCTGAGATCCGAGCACGGCTTTCGGTTTGCCCCTGAATACTTTGTGGCCCGACAGCGATACCTCGACTGAATGTTTACCGGGAGCGACGATGACATAGCTTGTCAGCGGCGATTTCCCCACTTCTTTCCCATCCACTTTTACCGTCGCGCCGTCCTGCTTCACGTCGATCTTGAGTTTGGCGGTCAGCAGTTCTATTTCTCGGATATGTTCGTTAACCGCATCCAAAAGATCTTCCCCCAGAGAATCCTTGTACTTGAACTTCAGCTGCCGATACCAATTCAACGCGTGGTGATAGTCGTGCAAGGCCATGTAGCAATTGGCGAGGTTGAACATTGCCGCTTTTGTCGGGAAGAGTTTCACGGATTTCTTGAACTGGCCGGAAGCGGTATCGTAATCTTCCAGCTTCATCAGGCTCTTGCCTGCTTCGAAGTGCTTCTTTGCCTTTGCTTTATCTTCTTCCTGGCTAAAGACCGACGACGAAAAAAACAGGATTCCCAGCAATAATACGAGGAACACCGGCTTTCTGTTTGTTCCCATTGATTTACCCCTAAACGCCTACTCGAAATCCTCGGCGATCTCGAGACCCCGTTTGTTCTTGTTGAGCTTCTTACCCGCCGGTTTCGTTTTCTCGCTCTTTTTCTTGGAGGATGATGCAGAATCTTTCTTTTTCGTTGTTGCCGTTTTCACCGTTTTGGTAGGAGCTTTGGGCTTGGCTACCTCGGCTTTTTCAGGCGGGTCTTCGGTTTTCGGTTCTATCTTCTTCATCTTGACCCAAACGGATCTATCTTTCGAGGGCCTGACAGAAATCCTGTATGGTTCGAACTCATCCATTTCCACTCGAAACGGTACGATGATGTGGCTCTTTTTGAGCCAGACCGGGTTGGAAGTTACAATTGAATCGTTGACATAGATCCTTGCGCCCTCAGGAACATCTTGCAAGGTGATCTGCACACCTATCTCCGTCCTGGAAGTTTCCCGGGGTGCGGCGATAGGCATCGCTCTCGAGTCAGGGTTCTCCTTTGTAAATGCGCCTGCAATCAAGAAACCTGCAAGGCCCAGGACCGCGACACCAAGACCGGCGAGAAGGAAATTAGTCCGTTGAGTTCTCTTTATTGCCCGTACCTTTGTGCCTGACCATTTGTTTGGTGTTCCGCCCTTTTTTATCTGGGCCAGCAGGTTCGCCGCGACATCTCGATCTTGCTTTGTGCTTATCGCCTTGCCCAGATTGCCGCCGGCAAAACCACGTTTCTTTATGCTCGAAGTAAGGAGGGTCAGTCCTTTCGAGCGGTTCTCGAACGCCTTGAGGCGCCTGAGTCTGTCCAGCATATCTGTTGCGCCGCGAGGGCGTTCATCGGGCACCTTGGACAGCGTTGTCATCACGAGGTCTTCGGCTTCCGCCGGAAACATCGGGTTGGCGTCTCTCGGTGACATAGGCTGCTCGGTGAGCACGTTGATCAGAAGTTCGTTGTAGTGCTCCCCCTTGAAGGGCAATTCGCCGGTCAACATCTCGTACAGGATGACACCCATCGCGTAGATATCGGTCCGGGTGTCGACACCGGCGCCGCCACCCTTGGCCTGTTCTGGGGACATGTACGCCGGAGTACCGAGAAGCACTCCCGTCTGAGTCAGGCGAGACTTGTCTCCGGCCTGTACGAACTTGGAGATTCCGAAATCTATAAGCTTGATCGTGGTCGGCTCGTTATCGAACTGAGCCAGAAAAATGTTCTCGGGCTTGAGATCGCGATGGATGATCCCTTTTTCGTGGGCGGCGGCCAGCGCCAGGAGCACCGGTTCCAGGATTCCGCATGCAGCCGCCAGATCGAACGAGCCGACGCGTTTGATCATGCTCGCTAGATCCTCACCCTCCAGATACTCCATTACCAGGTACGGTTCTCCCTCGGAAGCGACACCGACGTCGAAAACATCGATTATGTTCTTGTGCCTTATGGCCGCGGCAGCCTGTGCCTCTCGATAGAACCGTTTTACGACATCTTCGTCGGTGGCAAGCTCGGCATGGAGAAATTTGATGGCCACTTCCCTGCCGATCACGAGGTGGCGTCCGAAATACACGGCACCCATGCCACCTTTGCCCAACAGCCTCTCGACACGGTACCTGCCGTCGAGGGTTTGGCCTGTGTAGTCAACGAAACTCATGTAAAAAACACCGTCGTTATCCTAGCGAATTTCTTCATGCGAAATTTGATGATACCAGAAAGCTTCCGTAGAAGTGTGCAAAATCGTCGAGAGGATCCGGAGTAATTCGCGAATTGTTCGGAATACGCGATTTCACCGGCAGGCTGGCGAATTATGCAGGTTAAAAATCAGGTGTCAGGACGATGCGCTTGTCGTGCTTGCCCGCGTGGGCGTCCTCGAAGACCTGCACGATGGTGCTCATGGGCCGTGTTTCGGTGAAGGGATTCACCTTGATGCGACCGTCGAGGACCATCTCCAGAACTTTGGGGTAATACTCGGGGAGGCATCCCCAGGTTCCGATGATCTCGGCGTCGAAGGCCATGAGCTTGGAGATGTTGTACTCCAGCTTGGCCATGGAGAAGCCGACTACTATCAGCTTGCCCACGAACGACAGGAGGCCCAGGGCGATCTCCTGGGCGGCCTTGACCCCGGTTACTTCGAAGATCTTCCAGCCGTAGTTGTGGGGCAATCCGTTCTCCTTGCAGAATGCCTTGATCTCGCCCTTGACGGCCTTTACGTCCTTGTCGCGGGAATTGATAACGAAGTCCGCGCCGAACTGCATGGCCTTTTCGAGCTTGGCGTCGTCGATATCTATTCCGATGACAGCCTTTGCGCCCAGCGCCTTGGCGGTCTGCACCATGTAGCTGCCCACGCCGCCGGTGGCTCCGGTTACGATTACAAGATCGCCCTCGCCGAGATCCGCCCTCATGGCCGCCTGGTAGGGTGTGGTTACCGCGTCTGCGACGATGGCCAGGTTGGTGAGCGGAATGTCACCGCGATTTTCCACTACGCACAGGTCGTGGGCGGGAACCGGAATGTGGCTTGAGAAGCCGCCGTAGATTCCGATGGAGTTGCCGGGCATCTTCTGGGCCAGGCACCGGTTGCCGCGTCCGCTTTCGCAGATGGGACAGTCGTTGCACGGCATCACCGCGGGGATGATGACCTCCTTGCCGATCCACTCTGCTTCGCCCGCCACCACCGTGCCGCTGATCTCGTGACCGAGGGTCATCGGAGGCTTGTTGACGGTGGGAACGCCGAAGTAGAAAAACGAGAGATCCGTGTGGCACACACCGCAGCCGGCCACCTCCACGAGCACGTCCCCGGGGGCGAGGTCGGGCACCGGGATCTCGGTCTTCTCGATCTTGCCCGGGATCTTCTCCCCTGTTTCCTTGTTTTTGGACCACGGCTGGACCATCTGCCAGGTCTGGATTTTATCTGGTACGTTCGACATGTTTTTCACCTCTCGCTTCAGTTACTTGGGTTTTCCGAGCACGGCCTCGAAGAGCTTGTCGTCCACCTTTTCACCCTCGGAGATCAGCTGGCGGTACTTGATGAAGTCGATGGTGTCCTGGCCGGTGATTCGCTTGGTGTTGAACGCGGTGAATCCCAGGAACGCCTCGGAACTCATGTTGGTGGCCAGCCAGTGTCGGTAGCCAAGCTTGCCCTGGTCCCAGAAGGATTTCTTCTTCTGCCGCACGGAGTCGATGGACATCTGCAGGCAGTGGGGGAACAGGTTGGTGAAGGTCCAGTTGATCTTGTCGACTTCCTTGTCGAGTAGTTCGAAATCGGTTTTGGCTTCCTTGACGATGGAGCGGGCCTTCTTGGCCTCATCGCCCGTCTTGAACTCACCGTAAACAACTTCGCCGTCATCGATGTATTTGTCCGTGATGATCTGCGGGTTGCGCGTCCACTTGTCGCCGTCCTTGATGACCGGGACGACCTTGGAGATGAGACCCAGGTTCTTCATCTTGTAGGCGCTCCACATCTCACATGAGATGCAGTTCCACATGGCCAGCTCCATGGGGAGCATCCACGGCAGGAAGTCGACCGAACCGCCCACGGGGGCAGAGCCGTGCCTCGGGCCGGCCTGACCGTAGATGGCAAGGTCTGATGAGACGGCCAGATCGCAGGCCATCCCGATCTCCTGGCCGCCGGCGACGCGCATGCCGTTTACCCGGCAGATCACCGGCTTCTTGCAATTGAGGATGGCGTCTACCATGGCGTTGAAGAGATCCATGTACAGGGCATACTCGGTGGGTTTGAGCGAGTAGTACTCGGAGTACTCCTTGGTGTTGCCGCCCGTACAGAACGCCTTGTCGCCCTCGGCCGTGAAGATCACCGAGACCACCCTGCGATCCATGCTCGCCTTGTGCATGCCGGCGATGACTCCCTTGACCATCCCGGTGGTGTAGGAGTTGTACTGTTTGGGGTTATTGAGGATGATCCAGGCCGAATAGATGTCCTTCACTTCCTCGCCGGTCTTCGGGTTCACGATGGGGCGCAGCTCGTACTTGGTGCTGGGCGCCTCGTCTCCAAAAAACTCTTCTCCCCAGAGATCATGATCTTTCAGGCCGTCCTCGCGTGGTATCCAATCCAAACTCATGTGGTTGCTCCTTTCCAGTTCGTTCTGAGGGACTCCTGGTCCCATTTTTTTATAACAGCTTCTCGATGCCGAATTGATCGGCGTAGTTGTGGAGGAGTTTCACGGTGGCGTCGTCGAGGGTGATCCCATCCCTCATCAATTCCTCCCGCTTCTCGGCCTCCTTTTCTCCGTGAATGTATATCCGATCATTTCCGGGCGCCTTGTCGCTGTCGCGTACCTGCTGGAGGATGCCCTCAACGTGCGCCGCGATTTCCTTCTCGTTGCCGAAGAGATCGGTCCGGATGGCAGAGAAGAAATGGGTTATTCCCGAGCCCGTGCCGGTAAAGGTGTCACGGCTCCAGGCGCCCATGGACATGCCCGCACAGAGCAGGTCCACAAACAGGCCCATGCCGTACCCCTTGTGCCCGCCGAGGGCTTCGCTGGCGCCGCCGAGGAATAGGTGACCGCCTTCGGGCTGGTCGCTCCGAAACAGCTCCTGGAAGTGCGAGGTGTCCGTGGTATCGCGGCCGTCTTCGTCGACCGCCCAGCCTATCGGCATGTCCAGATCCCGGCGCTCGTACACCTCGATCTTGCCGTGGGCGACCGTGGTGGTAGCCATGTCCAGCATGAAGTGGGTTTTTCCCGCAGCGGGGATGGCGAAGCAAACGGGGTTGGTGCCCAGAATGCGCTCCTTGCCGAAGGTAGGGATGGAGCATTTTCTGGTGTTGCAAAATGACATTCCTATGAAGCCCTCATCCGTAGCCATTTCCGCCCAGATGCCGGCCATTCCGTAATGGTTGGAGTTTCGCACCGCGCCGAACCCCGCGCCCACTTTCTGGGCCTTTTCGACCACTCGCTTCATGGTGAACTCGGCGATGTGGGGGCCGATGCCGTTGTTGCCGTCCACAACCAGGGAAAGGGGCGTTTCGTGCACTATCTCGGGCATACCTTCGGGGAAGGCGAACCCGCCCTTCATATTGGCCTGGTAGAAGGACAGACGGGCCACGCCGTGAGAAGGAACGCCGCGGACATCGGCCTCGACCAGAACCCGGGCCGTGACCTCGGCTTGCTCATCCGAGTATCCCAGGGCACGAAGGACCTTGATGGTGAAGGACTTCAGGTTTTCATAGGTGGTTTTCGTGTTGCTCACTTTGTGTCTTCCTTCCTTCGGTCGCTCAAGATCCCTGCAGTACGGGCAGAGCGCTTGATCCCTGGGGCATGAAATAGATAGTTTGATCGGGACCGCCCTTGTCAAATGCGATCTTCAGGGCTTCTTCGACCGTCTTGACTACCTTTATGGGGGTCTTGGCGACCAGCCCGGGATCGATGCTCCCGACGACGATGATGTTCCATTTGTCGGCCGCAGCGCAGATGTAGTAGCTCACGTATTTTGGGACGGTGAAGAGGTTGCGTACCTCCTGCTCCCGCTCGACCGTCGTCGAGCATCCCAGGAAGATGGTGTCGGCGTCGGGTGGCCCGAGGCCTTCCTTGCATTCCGAGAGAATAATCATGGTGCCGCCGGGCTTGACCGAGTCCTGAGTGTGGTAGATCGCCTTGCCCGTCTGGTAGAACTCGATGTCCTTGGGGAACCCGCCCTGAGAAGAGATGGTTATGTCGGCCAGCTCATCGATGGGGACGCTGTACAGATCGTCCACGATCTTGCACCCGACCTCGTGGGCCTGGTGGTAATGTCCGCAGATTGCGTGGGCGATCTTGCCGTTGTGACCCATTACTACGTTGAACATGAACGACGGGTCTACGATGTCGGCCGCTTCCAGCATGTCCAGGTGAACCGGATTGTCCACGATGTTTCCGTTTCTGACCTCGTCTCGCTGACCGCCGCCGATCTCGTCGTTCATTGTCATGACATGGTTGTGCTGGATGGTTTCGAACGCGGAGATCCCCGGAAGGAGCGACTTTTTTCCGCCTCCCCATCCTACCCACGGGTGATACGTGCAGCAGCCCGTGAGCACTATGTGATCGGCGTCGGTCGCCATCTTGTTGATCGTTACGGGAGTGCCCCGGCTGGTGGTGCCCAGGTTGACCAGGTTGGCCTTGTCCTCGCTGTCGTGGTCCACCATCTTGAACCGCGCGGCAAGTTCCTCGCCCAGTAGCCTGGCGTGCTCCTCCTCGGTCTGGGTGCGGTGGAAGCCGATAGCGCCGAGGAATTTGATGTGACTGTCCGCGATGCCCGCGTCGTTGAGTTCTTTCACGATGTACGGCAGGAAGACGTTCATGCGCTGCCACGCCCTTGAGACGTCGGACACTACAATACAGACGGACTCGCCGGGCTTGACCATATCGCGAAGACGCGGCCTGCCGATGGGGTTGGCGAGAGCGGTTGTAATGACCTCCTCCTCGGTTAGATTGGACGCTGGCGCCTCCTTCTCGATTACGCCGATCAGGTTTTTCTCGGGCACGGAAACGTCCACGTACCCGGTTCCAATTTTCATTTTCATGGTTTTGATAGGCTTGCCTCCTCCTTGCGAACCCACATGCAACATAGTCCTATATCCCAGATCGGTCTAATGACTCAAATCATAATTGGGTCAATAAGTCAGAGGGTATCTTGTAGGCACACATTATCCCTGTTAGTTTGCCTGTTCGATCATCAAAGGAGGCGAGGAAAATGGATTTTGATTTCACCGAAGAACAGATAATGGCCAGAGACACAGCGCGGAAGTTTGCAAAGGAAGAGTGCGAACCGACGATCGATGAGGACGAAAAAGAGCACAAGTTTCGCCCGGATCGGGTTCGAATGATGGCCGAGCTGGGCTTTTTCGGCTCCGTGATCAAGGAAGAGTACGGCGGAACGGAGATGGGTCATCTGGCCGCTTCCATCATGGCCGAGGAGGTTGCAAGCGTTCACGCCTCCTGGGGGCTTCCGTTCAATATGCAGATGAACGGACCCGCGTACACGGTCCAGCGCTTCGGCAACGAAGAGCAAAAGAAGAGGTACGTGGAGAAATTTGTAAGCGGCGAGTATTTTGGTTGCTTCGCATTGACCGAGGCCAATACAGGATCCGATGTGTCTTCCATGAAGACCACCGCCACGGAGACGGACGACGGCTGGGTGCTCAACGGCTCCAAAACGTGGATCTCCCAGGGCCATGTTGCCGACTACGGACTCGTGTACGCTTATACCGACAAGGACAAGGGCAACAAGGGGATGTCGGCGTTCATCGTCGATTTCAAAAACACCCCCGGCCTTACGACCGTTCCCATCGAGGAGAAGTTCGGCCTGTTCTGCGCGCCCACATCCGAGATGTTTTTCGAGGATGCGAAGATACCCAAGGATGCGCTGATGGGTGCGCGAGGAGCGGGTTTCAAGATCTGCATGACCATGCTCGACACCACGCGACTCTCCTGCGCGGCGCGTGCCGTGGGCGTCGCTGGCGCCTGCATCGACGCGTCGGTAGAGTACGCCAAGGAGCGAATCCAGTTCGGCAAGCCCATCTCATCGTTCCAGATGATCCAGGAACAGATCGCCGTCATGTACGCGGAGCACGAGGCCTCCAAACTGCTCGTCTACAGGGCCGCCGCAAACAAGGACAAGTATCCGGACAAGCGCCTCACCCACGAGACGTCCGTCGCCAAGTACTTCGCCGCCGAGTCCGCGGTGCACTGCGCCAACACCGCCATGAAGATTCTTGGATCTTACGGATACTCCAACGAGTACCCGGTGGGACGTTACCTGCGCGACGCCAAGTCGTTCCAGGTGGTAGAGGGCACCTCCAACATCCAGAAGGTCATCATCGCCCGCCACGCGTTCGCGTAGATCAGTTAAGGTGCCAGACACATTTGTTGGGCTCGATCTACCCCCCACCCATCATGACCATGATCTGAACCCGGTCGCCTTCTTGGAGGCGTTCGTCGAGGTTTTCGCGGGTGACCCATGTCTTGTGGTTGATGAGGATCTTACGATTGTCAGTAGTCGTGGGGGATCCCCTTGATGTGCAGGGTGAGGTGCTCCATGTCGTCCAGGTCTTCGAGCCATCCATAGTTGGCGTCCGCCTTGCTGTCCAGGTCCTTGATGTAGGGCTTGATATCGAGCACAGGCGTCCCGTCGAAGACGTCTAGTCCGGAAGTGCGGATCCTGTTGCCGGAGACCTCAAGAACACGGACGACGCTAATCCCGATCGGGTTCGGCCGGGCTGGAGATCTGCTCGCGAATAGGCCGACCCGTTTGCCCCCGGCCCAGGATGGCGACACCCGCATGCTCGGCTCGCGGGTTACTCGATCGGCAAAGAAGATCACATAGACGTACCGGAATTTCTCCAATTCCTCGAGGCCGTCGACGTATTTTTCGTCCAGAACTATGAGGAACTCTTCCCCCTCCCCGTCGAGCGGCTGGTACGGGGCGCTATCCTTGTACGGTGTCTTCAACACTCCGATCGGTTTCAGTTCGAGTTTCTTCACGGCGACGTTTCTTCCCTTTCTTCGGTCGGCGAGTCCTTCATTCCCTTGATCACGAGAAAGGATCCTTTCCCGAACCCGTTCAGGATCGTTTCTGGCGGTTCTCCGGGAACAAGGGTCTGCCTGATACCGGCGATCCCGAAACCCGCTCGCTCGAGGTGGTCGACCACCTCCTCGGCGGAGTAGAACACCGCATCCTGGTAGAACCTGCTCTCGCCGCGCTTCTCCCGATACCTCCGGCCCAACTCGCTCTCCCCGTCCACGAACCCGACGATCAGGCAACCGCCGGGTTTCAACACCCTGAACGCCTCGCCCAATGTCTCTACGACATCGTCGACGAAACAGATAGTCGTCACCATCAGTACCATGTCGAAATCATCGTCGATAAAGGGCAGTCTCTCCGCGACGCCGTGAACCACATTTATCCCCAGCCTCCTGGCTCTCGACGCCATCGCCCTCGAAGGCTCGACCCCGGTTTCGATCCCCAGCGACCCGGCGAACTTTCCAGTGCCTATCCCGATCTCCAGTCCCCGCGAAGGTGACGGCGGAAGAAGTTGCCGTACGGCTTCCAACTCGGCTCGATACGCGGCGGGGTTCCTCTCGAACCACTCGTCGTATGCATCGCAGTACTTTTCGAACGCGGCGGTCTTGGGCATCTTCGGCCTCCACGGGGATGATCCTCCGGTCATCGAAAGAACGCAAGCCGTCCTCGTGGCGTGAAGACCGCTCCCCCAATAATCCCTTAAATAACGACTCCTCTTTAGAAAAAGGATTGAACTTGGGTTTATTAGTAATTGACTGAGGATAACGACCTTTTGTATGGCAACAGCATGCCACAGCACCAAGTTGATAGGTGTGCGAAAAAGGTTACATTATGAAGACAATATCCCTGACTCAGGTCCAAAAAGAACAAGTCCAGATGGAAGGTGCAAAGGGCGCATTCAAACAGTTGGTCATATCGAAGGCTGATGGCTCGCCAACTTTCTCTTTCCGTGTTTTCACTGTCGAACCGGGTGGCCACACTCCGTTTCACAAACATGCTTCCGAGCATTTAAACTATGTAATCAGCGGTGAAGGCTGCCTCGTCGGAGAAAAAGGCAAGGAGCACGAGATCAGGGAAGGACATTTTGCGCTTGTGCTGCCAAATGAGAAGCATCAGTACAGAAACACATCGAAAGACCAACCTTTGCTTTTAATCTGTGCTGTCCCCAAGGAATTCGAGTAACTCCAACGACAGGTGAAAAATTCCGTATTTTCTTTGGCTGACTGAGCCGACAATTCGGCAGTCTCCAAACCTCATCTTACGATACGCGGATGAACTAGGTCGCCTACCCCCCACCCATCATCACCATGATCTGAACCCGGTCGCCTTCTTCGAGGCGTTCGTCGAGGTTTTCGCGGGTGACCCATGTCTTGTGGTTGATCAGGACCTGCACTTCGAGGTCGAGAACGCCGGTCTTGTCGTAGAGGGCGGTGGCGGCGCGTTTGCCGAAGGTCTTTGCGATGTGCGTTACCATTTCGCCGGCGGTTTTACCCGGGAACTCCAGCTCCAGCTTATTGGCGCCGATGGCGTCGGAGAGCATGGGGTGGAGAATCTTCAGCGAGATCTTCATTCTTTAAATCGACCCGGCGCGAAGTTCTTCATCATCTTACGCCCGAAATCGCGGGTCTTGCACTTTGGGCAGGTGAGCAGGAACTCGGGCGTCGAGTCTTTCACGTCCATCTTCTCGATCATCATCTTGAGCGAGGGATCGGGCACGAAGTAGCGATTGCAGAGCCTGCAGCGAACGCCGTGCTCGTCGTGGCCCGCCGCGATCATCATCTCGCGGAGTTCCTCCATGAAATCGCGGAAATGGACTCCGGAGGGGCAGCCTTTTGTGCAGACGTCGCATGTGAGGCAGTACCAGATGGCGTCCCCGGTGATCAGATCGGAATCGAAGAGGGCCTTCTCCACGATTCCCCTCGGCGTGTGTCCGTACTCGATGTCGCCGAAGACTTCGCTCATGGGGCAGATGGCCGTGCACTTTCCGCATTCGAGGCATGCACCGAGCCCGTGTTCTCGAATGAGGCGATCTATGTCCTTGGGCGTGATTGCCATTTCAATACTCCGAGGGAATCGTCTTGAGCTCGCTCAAACGAAAGACCGGCCCGTCGACGCAGATGTACTTTGCGCCGATGTTGCAACGCCCGCACTTGCCGACGCCGCACTTCATCTTCATCTCGAGGGTGGTTATTACGTCCTCGTCGCGATAGCCCGCCGCGGCCAGGTCCTCCAGCACGTACTTGATCATGATGGGCGGGCCGCAGGCCACCGCGAGGCGATTACCCGGAGGCAACGCCAGCTCCTTGACGATGGCCGGAACGAACCCCACGCTGCCATTCCATCCGGCTGCGGGAGCGTCGATGGTGAGGTGGACGCGGGTGTCGGGCGCCGCTTTCCAGGTGTCGAACTCCCAGTCGAAGCACAGGAGGTTCGGCGCGCGCGCGCCGTAGATAATATCGACAGCCCCGAAGTCGGACCTGTTATCCAGCACATAGTTGATCAATCCCCGCAAGGGAGCCAGCCCGATGCCCCCCGCGATGAACAGGATGTCCTTTCCCTTCATCTCGTCCACGGGAAACCCGTTGCCCAGCGGTCCCCGGATACCCATGTTGTCGCCGGGTCGCATGTTGTGCATGGCCTCGGTCACCAGGCCCACCTCACGCACGGCGAACTCCACGAGGCCGGGTCGGGTACAAGTGGAGGTTATGGAGATGGGTGACTCGCCCACACCGAACACGCTGAGCTCGGCGAACTGTCCGGGGAGATAAGAGAAGGGGACCTCTTTTCCGTCTTTCTCTATGGCCACCTCGAACATGAGGGTGTCGAAGGTTACTTCCCGGATGGATCGGATCCGCGCGATCAGGGGAATCATCATCAGCTCATTCATTGCTGTCTTCCTCCCGTTCTCTCATCCGATCCGCAACCTCGCCGATGCCCGTCCGATTGGGGCAGGCGACGGCGCAACGACCGCATCCGACGCACGCTACCGCGCCGTGGTTCTCGGGGAAGTATACCAGCTTGTGCATGTACCTCTGCCGGACTCGGGCCCTGTGCTGCGGACGCGGGTTCTCGCCGTGTGCCATCATGGTGAAGTTCACGGCCATGCACGAATCCCATTTGCGAAAGCGTTCTCCCCCGTTGCCGTGTCGCTCGTCGTGCACATCGAAGCAATGACACGTGGGACACACAACGGTGCAGATTCCGCAACCTATACATCGCGCGGAAGCATCCTCCCATGCCTCGGACTCCCATACCGCTGACCAGCCGCCCGCAGGAGCTGATAGATCGACATCGCTTCTGGAAGTTGATGTAAACGAACGCGCGGTTTTCTTCTGCGGGCCGGTGGGATCGCGCAGCGCGCCCTGCAGCATTGTTCCGAGTTGCTCGCCCTTTTTTGTGATCGTCTCCACGATGAACCCGTCTTTCACCGGGATCATCACCACGTCGGCGCCACCCGGTCTGACCGGATCGATTCCCACCGATGCACAGAAGCATTCGGGTCCCTGACCCTCGCACGCCAACGCGACGATGGTTGTGCGTGTTCTTCTCTCCCTGTACGCCTCGTCGACGGGCTCTCGCAGGAAGACTTCGTCGATGAGCGCGAGCGCCGCGATATCGCACCCGAGCGCGCCGAACACCACTCGATCTCTCGTGATCGGGGTGGAGGCGGTAACAGTTGTTTCATTTTCTGATTTGCTGAACCGGAATATCTGCTCGACCGGCGGGAGGAAGATTGTTTTGAGCGGGAGCATCGGCTTGACGGGCCCGATGGAAACCTGCGCCCCTTTCTCAAAACGGCGCAACTCCACGGCGCCCTTGTCACCGGAGGGCAGCGGGGCGATGACCTCGAGTTTGTCGGAGATGTCTCCGAGCACACCCTCGAGGGCAGAGCGTTTCATGTACCCGATAACGGTCATTCATCACCTCCGAAAAACGGATCGGGATCCTCCGTGGAGAAGGTTCGCAACAGAGGTTTTTCGTCAGTGATACCGGCGCCGTCGAACGAGAACATCTCCTTCGCGTGGTCGCGCAGGCTCCTGTTGAGGAGATCCAGGCGAACACCCATCGGGCAGGCCCGCGCGCATTCGTCGCATCCCACGCAACGGCCGGCCAGATGGTACGCCCGCACCGCGTGGTAGAAAATCTTGTCTGCGAGATCTCCCCGGTTGGTCGCCCACTTTGGGTCGGACATCTCGAAGATGCACTCGGGGCAGTAGCAGCCGTAACAGATCTTCCTGCACGCGTCGCACCGGATGCATTTGTCCAGCTCCTGTTTCCAGAAAGCGCGGCGTTGTTGGAGACTCATGGCGTCGAGGTCGGGCGCCGAGCGCTCCACCGTCAGAGCCGGCGTCTCCATGGGTCCGAGGGTTTCGTCGTAGTCGAAGTCAACCGGGTACTGACATTCTGCGCAGCGCGACGCGATGGCTCCGGTGTTCGGATCGACCAGACCCGTGCACGGAATGCCAAGGACAAAGAGGTTCTTGCGCTCGATTTGATTTGCCCTGATCAGCTCACGGAGAGCGCGGGCGTCGCATCCCTTGACCGCCACGCCGATCATGCCCTCCCGATCCCGCAAACGCGGAAGATAAGAGGCAGGGTTGGGGTGGCACAGATCGTTCCAGACCAGCCGTTGCGCCTGTCGTGGGTTTCGCGCAAAGAACGGGCGGGTCTCCTTCTCGTCCGGAGTCATCTCCCATCCTATGAAGAACAGGGCGTCGGGGCGCTCCAGGAACGCCGCGGCAATCTCCCGTAGCCTGGTCTGCATGTCTTTTAGTTGATCACGCATGCGTCCCGGTGTCCTTATCGCGTGAAACATGGCTCGGTCCCAGCGCCTTGATCTCCTCGACGAACTCGCTAACCACTTGCGCGAACCTCGCTCCCTCGGCGGCAGAGACCCAGTTCACCTGGAAACGGTTCTTTTCGAAGCCCATGGTTTCGAGAAGATTCTTGAGCATGATGCCCCTGCGGCGCGTGAGGTAGTTTCCTTCAGTATAGTGACAATCACCTGGATGGCATCCAAGGACGAGCACCGCGTCGAGACCCTGCGTCAATGCCGAGATCACTTGCTCGGGTCTGACTCTGGCCGAGCACATGACCCGAATGATCCGGCAATTTGGGGGCATCTGGTAACGGGATACCCCCGCCATGTCCGCGCCGGCGTAACTGCACCAGTTGCAGGCAAAGATCAGGATCTTCGGTTCGAAATCGCTCATGCCGCTATCCCTCCGATCCCGACGGATCACCGTCTCTGGCGAGGGATCTGACCATCTCGAAGATTTGCGAGTCGGTGAAACCCAGCTGTTGAATAGCTCCGCAGGGGCACGCGGCAGCGCAGGCGCCACAACCCTTGCACATGACCGCGTTGACCTCGGAGACAGGTCGGCCGTGTCTGTCCTGAGTAATCTCGATGGCGCCGAAGGGGCAGACCGCCTCGCAGGTTGCGCATCCGGAGCACAGCCTCGGGTTGGTGAGCGCAGTGGTGGCCTCAACCGAAACCTCGCCGGCAAACATGGGCGCCGCGGCCTTGGCTGCCGCTGCGGTTCCCTGGGCCACAGCCTCTCCAATGTCCGCCGGGAAGCGAGCTGCTCCGGCGATGAAGACACCGTCGGTGGCGAACTCCACCGGCCGCAGCTTGAGGTGAGCTTCGAGGAAGAAACCGTCCTTGTCGACGGGTACCTTGAGCATCTGTGCAAGATCCGAGGCGCCCGAATCGGCCGCAAGAGGGGTGGTGAGCACGACCGTGTTAGCCGACAGATCCGATTCCTCGCCTGTGAGCTGGTTGTAGATACGTACTCCGGTGACCTTGTCGTTGCCGATCGTCGTCGGCGGGCGGTCCGGTGAAAAGCGAATGAACCTCACTCCGGCGCACATGGCCTTGCGGTATTCCGTTTCGAACTCGGTGCCGAACGCCATCACGTCTCGTTGAAGGACGGTAACCCGGGCGTCGGGGTCGGCTTCCTTGAGGTATCTCGCATTCTTGATGGATACGGCACAGCACAGGCGCCCGCAGTATTCACGGTCGGGACCGCGCGCGCCGGCGCAGTTGATGAAGACCACGTCGCCGAGATCTTTCCGTCCGTCTGACAGCATCTTCTCGAGGCCCATCTGGGTTATTACCCCCTCGGTCTTGCCGAGGTTGTAAAGGCCCAGCGGTTCGAGCTCCACGGCGCCGGTCGCCACGATGACCGTGCCGATCTCGATGTCCTTTTTGCCTGAAGGGGTGGAAAGGGTAGCCTTGAAAGAACCGATGAAACCGGTGATCTCGTTCAGTTCGCTGCTCAAATACAACGTGACGTTATCGTTTTTAGTCACCCTTGCAGTGAGAGTGTGCAGGAGTTCTGACGCCGGGCGATCGCCGGGAAGGAGCTTCCAGAGATCAACGGTGAGTCCTCCGAGGCGATCGTTGCGTTCGACCAGGTGGACTTCGAAACCCTGCTGCGCAAGGCTCCCGGCAGCCGATAGTCCCGCCACGCCGCCGCCGATCACCAGGCATGCGGGCTTGATTTGTGCGCGGGCAATTTCAAGCGGGCGCAAACGTGCGGCCTTTGCTGCGCCAAGCCGGACCAGTTCTTTGGCCTTGCACGTGGCTTCCTGCGGCTGGTTCATGTGTATCCAGGAGCAATGCTCGCGGAGGTTCACGAATTCGAAGAGGTAGCGGTTGACGCCGGCCTCCTCGCAGGTGCGCCGAAAGAGCTCCTCGTGAGTTCGCGGCGTGCACGACGCAACGACGACACGATTGAGCCCGTGTTCCTTGATCTTTTCTTTTATCGCAGTGAGGCCCGCGTCGGAGCAGGTGTAGAGGTTGTCTTCCGAATAATGGACGAGTGGAAGATCTTTGGCGTATTCCACCACGTCGGGTACGTCGACGGTGCCGCCGATGTTCGACCCGCAGTGACAGACGAAGACACCGACCTTGACCCTACTCATTGGCGCCCCCCCCTCTGAGCAGCTCGGCCACTCGGCCTGCAGCGGCGGAGGCCTGGACCACGGAGTCCGGGATGTCCTGCGGGCTCGCCGCATAACCTATGGCCAGCAGCCCGGGTTTTGTTGTGTCGACCGGCGCGGCAAGCGGAGAAGGTGTACTTATGAAGCCGTGCTCATCGAGCTCGATTCCCAGGGTTTCTGCCAACTGTGTGGCGCCCTCCGATGGGATCATGGCCTGGCACAACACGACAAGATCGAAAACCTCTTCAGTCTTCTTTCGAAGTTCGGTGTCCTCGTACACAACCTTCAGGTCACCCGTGCCCTCGACCTCCTCCACAAGGCCGGGCCGGGCGCGAACATAGGAGACCGAGTACTGGTCTTTTGCGCGAGCGACGTAGGTCTGGAAGTTTTTTCCGGCGGCGCGCAGATCCATGTAGAAGATGGTGCTCCTGACGTCGCGTTCGTGCTCGTTTGCCAGAATGGCTTCCTTGGTGGCGTGCATGCAGCACACTGCCGAGCAGTATGCGTGATGTCGGAGATCGCGCGATCCCACGCACTGGATGAAAGCAATCTTCTTTGGGGAGCGACCGTCGGATGGTCGCTGGATATGCCCGCCGCACGGTCCGGAGGCCGACAAGAGTCTCTCGAATTCCAGGCCGGTCACGACATTGGAAATTTTGCCGGCACCGTACTCCTCGATAATGGAAGCATCCATCATGTCGAACCCGGTGGCCACGACGCAAGCGCCCACATCAAGCGTGACCGTCTCGTCTACCATGTTGTGGTCCACCGCGTCTGCCTGGCAGGCCCGTACGCACTCCATGCACTCGCAGCAGGCAGCGCAGTTGAGGCAGCGTTCGGCTTCCGCGCGGGCCTCCTTGACGGACAGGCCCTTCTCGACTTCCTTGAAATTCCGCTTTCGACCCCTGGCCGACAACTCGCTCATCCTGGTCCGCTCGGCGATGGGGATGCCGGATAGATCCTCCAAGGGTGGGCGTATACACGGGGTCTGCGTTGTTGTCGTTTCGATTGGTTTCCCTTCGAGGAACCGGTGAATCGATTCGGCAGCGCGATTGCCCGCGCCGACTGCGTCGATGGCGGTGGCCGGACCAGTGACCGCGTCACCGCAGGCGAACACACCCTTCTGGTCGGTGGCGCAGGTTTTTTCGTGAGCGACGATGGTTCCCCATCTGGAGGTTTTTACCTTTGATCTCGGGCCCAGACAGTCGAGGATCGGCGCCTGACCGATGGCCGGGATCAGCATGTCACAGTTGATGACATGGTTGCTATCGGGGATAGGGACCGGTCTCGGACGTCCCGATGAGTCGGCGTCCTCCAGTCGCATATGGATGGCCTCGATCCCCGTGATCTTTCCCTTTTTTGCGAGCACGGCGATGGGTGCGGCGAGGGTCATGAGCTCCACCCCTTCTTCGAGGGCGGCCTCCACCTCCCATGAAAGGGCCGGCATCTCCGCGCGCGAGCGACGGTAGAGGATGGTAACCTTGCGGGCCCCGAGCCGCAGCGCAGTTCGGGATGAGTCGATGGCCGCGTTGCCGCCGCCCACTATGACCGTGTGTTTGCCAACGGCCACCTTTTTGCCAAGAGCGTGTCGTCGCAGGAAATCGACAGCGCCGACAACCCCCTTGCGCTTCTCGCCGGGGATGCCGAGCTTGAGTGACGCGTGAGCGCCGACGCTCAGCAAGACGGCCTTGAAGCCATTCTTGAAGAGGTCTCGAATACCCGAGGGGCCGTTGATCGGTGACGATGTCTTGATCTCGACTCCCAGATTTCTCACCAGGTCGATCTCGCGATCGAGCACATCCCATGGCAGCCGATAGGAGGGTACGCCCACGCGCAGCATTCCCCCGACAACCGGGAGTTTCTCGAAGACGGTTACCGGATACCCCTTGCGAGCGAGACTGTACGCAGCGTTGATTCCCGCCGGGCCCGCGCCCACAATAGCCACGGGTTTTTTGGCGCGCTTCTTTTGCTCGCGTGGAATGGCTTCAACTTCGGGGATGTGTTTTCCGTGATCGGCTGCGGCCCTCTTGATCGCGCAGATGGATACCGGCGATTCAACGTCGAGGCGCGTACAATCGGTTTCGCAGGGGTGCGGACAGATGCGCCCGATGGTTCCGGCGAAGGGCATGGTGCGGTGGACCACCTCGAGCGCCTCGTCGAACTTTCCGATCTTGACGAGCTGGATGTATCCCTGGGCGTTGACGCCCGCCGGACAGGTGTCCCGGCACGGGGCAACTCCGGGCTTGGTGATTGCGAACACGTTGGGCACAGCCTGGGGAAAAGGTTTGTAGACGGCCTTGCGGTTGGCCAGGCCCATCTCGAACTCGCTGGGCACCTCCACCGGGCAGGCTATTGCGCAGTCGTTGCAGCCGGTACACTTGTCGGCGTCGACGAATCTGCTTCGGTGAAGGATTTCGGCCGTAAAGGCGCCGAGTCGACCCTCCAGTTTGATGAGATCCGAGTAGGTGTGGAGGGTCACAAGATCGTGCCCCGCGCACTCCATCATCTTTGGGGCCAGGATGCACATGGAGCAATCGTTGGTGGGGAAGGTCTTGTCGAGCTGGGCCATGCGGCCGCCGATGGAGGGTGTACGCTCCACCAGGTGAACGTGAAAACCCAGGTTGGCGATATCGACAGCCGCCTGGAGCCCGGCAATTCCTCCGCCGAGGACGAGTACCGATTTGCTTGGCCTGGCGGTCGTCACCAGATGTACTCCTTGGTGCAGATTTCCGTTGTCGAGCCCGAGCGTCAGGTTGTTCGCATGATCTCCGAGAATCGGGCTCCGTGGGCGCGTTTCTTGGTCAGATTTGCGGTGGTCGATTCGACGTACTTGAGTGCGCCGGCCTCGCAGAAGGCCACGCAGGTTGGGTCCCCGTCGCATTGATCGCACTTGAACACTTTGCCGGTCCTGGTGTCGACGCTCATGGCGCCGAAGGGGCACGCCATCACGCACATTTTGCAACCGATGCAGCGATCTTCATCCCAAACCACGAGATCGTTTTCGTCGTCTCTCGAGAGCGCGCCCTTGGGACACACCGCGGCGCAGGCGGGCTCCCGGCACTGCTGGCATAACATGGGCAGGTAGAACCCCTCACGCTCCCACTTTACGATGCTGATTCTGGCGCGGGCCGGGTTGGCCGAGCCGTTATGTTTGACAGAGCACACGAGCTCACACTGCCGGCAACCGGTACAGGCCGCCTGATCTATGATTATCATTTTCGACATATCGTTCGCTCCTTTAAACAGCCTTAGTTCAGGAAACCAAGTCTTCGATATCAAGTCGTTTGAGGGTTTCCTTTTTTGGGTTGCCCTTATTGTCCCAACCGTGGTGCGTGTAGTACTTGTCGATCATCTTCTTGAACTTGGGGCGGCTAATGCACCTGTTCGCAGCCACGTCGAGGCCGCGGGTGGTTTTCTCGTCGAAATACCTGTCCACCAGCCAGTCGTCGTCGCGTGTCAAGCCCTCGCGGATGTTGAAGAGCCGCTCCAGGTTGTAAGCCCGCTCGGCAACTTCCCAGACTTGCAGCGGGGTCAACTCGATGCCTGCGATGAGCTCCAGCCATTTTGAAAACTCGTCGAACGAGGGCATGCTCGGGGAGAGGAAGACCGTGTGGTATTTGCAAACCCCGACGCAGTCCACCGCCATGTAGACCATCTCCTGCCACATGACCATCCAGGGCTTGCCCTCGTAGTCGTGGTAGTCGGAAGTGAGCGGGCCGTCATAGGGCACCGGGTAGCCGTAGATCTTCCTGAGCAGGGGCTCTGGAAGGTGGTACAGGTCGAGCGCGGGACGGCTTCGAAGGTGGTCCGAGCCGCGAGATCCGGTTGCTATTCCCAGGGCCAGAGAAGGGGTGGGTCGCTCGTCCGAGTGGAGATTGCTCAGGCCCTTGACGTGGATGCAGTACTTGGCCGCTTCCTTTGGCAGGCGCTTAATCGCGCCCTTGGGGCCGTCCGCCAGAATGTCGCCGAATCCCTCGCGGTGGGCGATCTGGCGAGTCATCTCTATGGCGGCCTCCTCGTTGCCGAACTCGAGCGCGAGCCCCTTTGTGTCCTTCTTGGTAATGATCCCCTTTTCGTAGAGCTCCATGGCCCAGCTGATCATGCTCCCGATCTCGAGGGTGTCCATTCCAAGCTTGTTGACCAGGTGGTTTCCGTAAAGGATGGTGCCAAAATCGCGACAACCGATCTCGGCGCCGAACGCGCCCTGCGTGGTGTATTCGGGACCCTCATCGTACGTTCCGGCGTACTTGCCGTCCTTGATCACGTACCGGTGGCGGCAGTGGATCTGACAGCCGAAGCAGCCCGCAGTTCCTTCCGCGTGCTTCTCGATCTCCTCACACTCTATCATCTCGCTGTTGTCGAGCTGGTTCTCCTGGAAGTTACGGGTGCGGATCAGACCCGTAGAGTTGGTGACACCATAAATGAACATGGTGCCCCACTTTTGCATGATCTGGGCGAACTTGGTGGAGACGATGCGCTTGATGACCTTGCGGTTATACTCGATGGTCTCTTCGGGCTTGGCTATTCCGATATCCATGGTCCCGCGCACCGCCACGGCCTTGAGATTCTTGGATCCCAGCACCGCGCCCATGCCGGTGCGACCCGCCGCGTTCTTGTGACTGGTGACCACGTTGGCAAAGCGCACGAGGTTTTCGCCCGCCACGCCGATGGCCATGCTCTTGATCTCCGGGTCGTCGAGTTCTTCGCAGATGGCCTCCTGGGTATCGAAGGTGTCTTGACCCCAGAGGTGAGACGCGTCGCGAATTTCGATCTCTCCGTTGTGTATCCACAGGTAGACCGGTGTCTTGGAGGCGCCGGTGATGACCAGGTGATCGAACCCGGCGTATCGCAGCTCCGGGGCGAAGAAGCCGCCCATATTCGCCGATCCCAGAAGACCGGTGAGGGGGCTCTTGGCCATTATATGGGTGCGCGCGGAAGCGCTGGCGGGGGTTCCGCCAAGGATGCCCGCCGAAATACAGCACACGTTGCCCGCAGAAAGGGGATCCGTGCCGGGTTTCAGATGAGTGTACAGGAGGTAAATGTCGAGACCGCGTCCGCCGATGTATTTTTCGCGCAGCTCTCTTGAGATCTCCTGAATATCGATCTCGCCGGTCGAGAGGTTCACAAGCGCCAGTTTTCGTTTCAAGGCCATGATGTAATCTCCTTAAGCGGTGTTACTGGTTCATTCGGGGGTACTTGTCCCATGCCGGTCCACGGATTTTTGCGAATGTCGAGCTGGCCCATGATATTCGCCACTCGATGCCGCACGATGGACAGGGGGCCCTTTCAGATCTGGGCGCTGGTACGAATCTGGTGAAGCAGTTCAGACATCGAATCTCTCCGTCGCGAGATTTGCCCTTTGGTTTCATTGTTTCCTCCATTTAAAGCCGGCCTCAATCATCTTCCCCTTCCCCTATTTTTCAGGGGAAGGCCGGGATGGGGTTTTTTCGAACTCTGGGGGATTCTCTTTGTGTTTTGATCTTTTGTCCACAAGCCCGTTGACAGGAGGTCGAGCAGGTGGTCGGTGAATTGTTCGAGAGACGTGCGCGAATCGAATCGGTAGTACGGCGGCGTGAGGTGCTCGAACAGACGCGCGAGCAGCTGCCCGGTCTCCCTTGGTTCGGCAACGTCGAACACGCCGTCGACGCACCCCTCCTCGATGATCTTGCCGAGGAGCTCCCCGTTGCGGGTCACGTACCAGTCGAGCCTGTGCACGATGTCGGGCAACAGCGAGGTGACCATTTCCTCGCCGTGGGGATGTCGATTGATAATGTCGAACAGGGTCATCACCCGGTGCTTGAGGCATGCGCGGAGCTTCTCCGCCGGGGGATTGTTTTTCGCCGCTATCTGGTCCTGCTCGTCGGCGATTCGAAGGTTGGTCATATCGACAAGGGCCAGCATTATTTCGGACTTGGATTTAAAGTACAGGTAAATAGTGCCCTTGGCGATTCCCGCTCCCTGCGCGATGTCCTCGATGGTGGTTTTTTGATAGCCGTACTGATGGATCAGCTTCCACGACGCCTGGAGGATTACCTCGCGTTTTTCTTTTTGGGGGAGCTTTATATTATGACCAGAATTCATTTTTGGTCATTATTCCATTAACGTTCTCTTGCCGCAAGGGTAAAAGAGAATGGTATTGTTTTGAAATATCAGAAACGAAATGGATGAAAATGCCGATTTACGAATTTGAAAAGCGAAGACCGCAGATAGACGAGACGGCCTATGTGGCGCCTTCGGCCGTCGTGATAGGTGACGTGAGGATCGGCGCCCGGTGTTACGTTGGTCACGGCGCGATTCTGCGCGGTGATTACGGCACGATAGAGCTGGGGCAGGGCACCGCGGTGGAGGAAGGTGTCATAATCCACGCACGGCCCGGTGGCCTGACCGGTATCGGTGAGAGGGTGACCATCGGCCACGGGGCCATGATCCACAACGCGACAATCGAGTCCGAGGCGGTCATCGGCATGCGGGCAACCATCGCCGACTGGTCCGTGGTGGGGGAGGGCGCCATCATCGGCGAGGCGGCTCTCGTCAAGAATCGCCAGGAGATCCCCGCGGGGAAGATCGCGGTCGGCGTACCCGCCAGGGTGGTTGGCCCGGTGAATGAAGAGCAGCGGGCCCTGTGGATCAGGGGAAAAGACCTCTACATCGGGCTGTGCGAGCGGTACAAGAAAAGCTTTGTAGAGATTGACGTGTGACGTTGACAACGGACTGGAATCGACATCGTATATGAACTCGGATTGGCTCACCGGTCTGTCGACTACTACATTGTTTACGGCCTAGGTGGGGCCATTTAGCTGACAGGAGTAGGAATGCCAATTCATAATCCTATACCCAAGGGACTCGATAGCTCTGCAACCGAGGCTACGGCGCGGGCATACAATGATTTGTTTGACTCAAAAACCGGCGGTGGCGTTAAAGCTCGGAAGACAGATTACATGCGCATGGTGAATGATTTTTACAATATGGCTACTGATTTTTATGAATTTGGATGGGGAAAATCATTTCATTTTGCCTCCAGACGCAAGGGTGAATCTTTTAAAAATTCAATCAGGCGTCATGAACAATATTTGGCTACCCAGCTCAAATTGGATCCATCCATGAAAGCAGCAGATATTGGTTGCGGAGTTGGTGGGCCAATGCGCGAGATTGTACGTTCTTGTGGTGTGCATGTCACCGGCGTAAATAACAATGCGTACCAACTAGAAAAATGTGAGCGTTATTGTTCGCAAGAGGGCCTGGAAGAAAAGTGTTCGACTCTGCAATCTGATTTTATGAATATTTTAGTAGAAGATGGAACATTTGATGCTGCTTATGCAATTGAGGCCACGGTTCATGCACCCGATACAGTTGGTGTGTATTCAGAGATTGCACGCATTCTAAAAAAAGGATCCTGCTTTGCTGCCTATGAATGGTCCATGACGGACGATTATGATCCTGATAATGCAGAGCATCAGGAAATTAAACACGATATTGAACGGGGAAATGCACTGCCGAATCTTGAAACCACATCATCGGCCCTGGCCGCTCTGGAAGAAGCCGGATTTGAGGTGTTGGAATATCATGATCGCGCTGTTGATTCAGATCCTGGATTTCCATGGTATCGAGCGTTGCAGGGCAAAGATTTGAGTTTGAAGAGCATTCCCAGAACATCTATTGGTCAGGCGATTACACATTCTGCGGTAAAAATCATGGAAAAAGTAGGCGTCGCACCAAAAGGAACAACCGGGGTAAGTGAATTTCTCATGACTGGTGCAAAGGCTTTGGTTAAAGGAGGCAAAGCAGGTGTGTTCACACCGATGTTCTACTTCCTGGCACGAAAAAAGTAGAAGTGTTTTCACCGACGACATCTGACCCCTTGGGGATACCGCTTGCAGGAGAGCGTTTGGGGTCAAACTGAACCGATAACCCTACTCAGAATAGCGTTCCTTTAAAATACGGTGGAGGATCTTGCCGGTGCCGGTGCGGGGCATGTCGTCTGCGGCGATAAAGATTACATTTTTTGGGACCTTGAAGCGGGCGACCTTGTCCTTGCAGTGGTCCTTGATGTCCTTGTCCACTGCCGACGCGCCTTCCTTGAGGATCACGACGGCGGTGACGGCCTCGGTCCACTTGGGATCGCTGAGCCCTATCACGGCCACGTCGAACACGGCCGGGTGCTTCGCGATGAGCGTCTCGATCTCACTGGGGAAGACGTGCTCGCCGCCGGTGATGATCATGTTCTTCTTGCGGTCGATCAAGTAGATGTAGCCGTTCTCGTCCTTGCGGGCCATGTCCCCGGCGGTGAAGTACATTCCGACAAAGCTCTTCTCGGTTTCCTCGGGCATCTTGTGATACCGCTCGAACATCATCGGCCCGGCCGAGTAAAGTTCTCCGACCTGCCCCGCCGGAACCTCGTTGTTGCCTTCGTCGAAGATCTTGACGAGGTACGTTCCGGATGACTCCTGCCCGATGGATCCCGGATGGGTGAGCTGATCCTCGGGCATCAGCGTGGTGACAATGCCCGCCTCGGTGGAACCGTAACCCTCGTAGAGATCGACCCCCTTGAAGTACTCGATAATGCCTTCCTTCTGATCAACCCGGGCAGGGGCGCTCGAGCAAAGCAGTTTCTCTATGGAACTCACATCGATCTTCGCGCGCTCCTCCATCGGGATGGCCAGGATCAGGTTGTAGTGAGTGGGGATGAGTGAAATGAAGGTGATCTTGCGCTCCTCGATTATTTTCAAGATCTCCAGGGCATCGAAGCCGATGGCCGGGTGGATGTAGTTGGATCCGCCGAAGTACGTGGCGGCGAAACTGAAAAACGTGGTGTTCACGTGGCAAAGGGGCATGGCGGTGAGCACCACCTCTTTGGAGGAGTATTTGAAGTCGGTTCCGTTGATCAGGTAGAAGGCGATGTAGCTTTCGTGAGAGCGGATCACACCCTTGGGCGTACCTGTCGTGCCGGAGGTGTACAGGAGTATCCAGGGGTCCGCCGGGGCGACCTTTACCTCTGGTTCACTGTCGCTCGCGCTCGCCAACAGCTCCTCGTAGGGACTAAATCCGTCGGCCGGAGCTCCGACCCCAAAATAGTTTTTCACCTTGGGGAGTTGCTCGCGGATATTGTCGATGACCCCCGCAAACTGCTGATGGACGAAGAACGCCTGCGAGTCGGCGTTGCCGGCGATGAACTGAACGTCCTTTTGTGACACGCGGAAGTTGATGGGGTTTATCACCACGCCGATCTTGGCGCACGCCATGTACAGCTCGCAGATCTCTACGCAGTTCTCCAGAAGGCATGAAACCTTGTCGCCATTCTTGAGCCCCAGGCCCATCATCGCGTTCGCCAGGCGGTTGATCCGAATGTTGGCCTGTGGAAATGTAAACGAGCGATCTTTGTCCATGAAGGCAATGTTGTTCGGGTATTTTTTTGCGTTGATGGGAAAGATTTGTCCCAGGTTCAGCCAGTTTGCCATGCTGTTTCCTCCGTGGTTTTTAACCTGTCGGGCAAATCATTCTATAACGCGGGAACCCGGCATTATTCAAGAGGAGAAGGGATGCGCCGGGCGGGGGGGCGCCGTCGAGCGGGAATTTGTACTGTTCACATCAACCGGGGCAGTTGCTCTCGCACTCGCTCTTTTTCGTCTCGCACTCGGCCTCGCAAGGAATCTGGTGGCCATCGATGTCGACGCAGGTCGAAGACTCCAGACACGACATCACGTCCAGGTTGCAGTTGCTCATGCAATCCTCTCGGATCTGCTGTTGCGCAAGCGATGGACCGCAACCGCCGAGGAATAGCCCCGCGTTCAGGAAGAGCGCACCGAGAAGAATTTGTAGACTTTTTATTGTCATCGACTTCCTCCTTCCAAGGGCATCTTCCCACGTTGGGGGTTGGGAAAAAAGATCTTTCACCTCCATCCGATGAAGGGTGGAGATTTTTCGAGATTTGTTCTATCCATGACTCCGCTTTGCATGATGTTTTTTTGAAAGTTTTTTTGAAAGGAGATTCGCGATGAACCGATTATTGTTTTTTGTTTTCGTAATGTTTGTGGCCGTTTTTGCGTTTGGGTGCAGCGATGATGACGACAACGCCGACACCGACGGAGGAACCGATGGCGACACGGATACCGACACCGATACGGATGTCGACACGGACACGGACACCGACACCGATACCGACACCGATACGGATACCGACACCGATACGGATAGCGATGTCGGACCAACCATCGAGATAGTGGTAGTAGGGGACGCGAGTACGGTGGTTTCCTTTGGCGACACCTACGCTTCGCAGACACCATCGAACTTCATCATGGGAATCCAGCAGGTCGATCTCCTCACCAGCGCCACCGATACTTCGCCGGTCACGATCTTTGACGCGGGGGCCGGATACTACACTGAAGTGGATATGCTCGGCACAACCACCCTCACCACTGTGCCTTTCAGCCAGATCGCGGATGGAGTGTACACTCACGCGAAGGTGCTTTTAGCCATGACGTCTTTCCAGGTAAACACAACGGTGCACCCCGGCGGCCTCCCCTCGGTGACGGGTCCTGTAACTGTTGTGGCGGCAGTCAGCGACACCACCATCGACTCGGTGGCTCGCTCGAAGGGCTGGATGAATTATTCCTTCTCCCTGGGCGCTATCAACTTTGATCACGATGACACCCTTCCCCCGATGCCCGACTCACAGACCGGTGATATCATTGATGATTCTGACAAGACCTGGCTGCTGATGGATTTGTCCGAAAACATGACAATCAGTCCGTCCATTACCAACAACTACACCGCCACCGTGGACCTCAAGGTGCAAGACTGTTTCCGCTGGGAGGATCAGGGCACCGCCGGTTACGCTGTCGATGTGTTTGATTCGGAAGCCAACGGCGCCCACGAACCCCTCATGGTCTTCGGTCCCGGCGAATACCAGGTCGTCGTCCAGTAACGGCAACCGCTCGATTCACTCACTCTATGGGAACCTCAACGTCGTTGATCTCCGTGGCTCCGCCGCCTGCGGAGTAGCCGTACGACGCGTCGCGATCCGTTCCCCATACTACCAGGCCGAAGGGCTCATCGCTCGTCGCCGAGTGCTGACTGGTGGCGCAGTTGTACACGTCGTCGACCCCGCCACGGTAGAGTTCCACGTGTGCAACCTCGTAAACTCCGGAGGTTCCGATGGACTGCCAGCCGCTCACGACCCCCATGCACTCCACTTCTACGTCGGCGAATCCCGTGTCTCCTGCTACGCGGACAAGTGAGATTGACGTGATCCCGTAGGTGGGATCGGTGAAGAACGAGTATTGATTAAAGAACTGCGCGGGCGGGACGAGCTGGATCCAGTCGGTGTCGCCCTGACCGCCGGGCTGGCATGACCAGCCGCCGTCGAAGCACCCGCCGATGCAATTGCTGATGTCCCCGGACATGTACTGGGTCAGGGAGAAGGGATGGTCGTCGTCCTGCGATTCGACGATGAAGAAGTCCCGTGTTTCGAACTCCACGACGGCTCCGGCGGTCAATGAAGTTGGGGCGCCTGTCGGGGTGGACGGGGCCCACGTGAGCTGCGTCCCATCCACCACGCCGGTGAGGCGATAAGCCACGCTTTCGTTGATCAAGCTGGCCAGTCGCGTGGGGATGCCCGCCCCGATGTACTCGCTGCCGAGCGCCTTGATATGTGGAATCTGTTGGTGCGCTGAGTCCCTGGGGCCGCCGGAACAATCTTGCGTGGGAACCTGGAGGTATGTGTCGCCGGTGTAGACTCCGATGGGGTTGTCGCTGTCCAGGATCGTTCCGCTGAAGCTTTCGGTTGTGCTGTTGAGCTGGATGTATTCTCCGCGGTTGAGGGTATACGTGGTGTTGACGCCGGGGGCCGGGATGGCCACCGTGCTCGAACTCGTGACTGTGGCGTATGTCAGCAGATCGACGCTTGTGTTGTCGTCGCGGGCGACGAAGAGCATCCATCTTTGAAGGATGCCGTCGTGGGGCGCGAGGGTCAGGTAGTTGGTCCCCCAGGCAGTGCTCGGGTACAGGAGCGACGCGGAGGGAAGGTAGCTCTGGGCGCCGCCGTACGGGATGATATCGTACAGGGATATCGGCACGTCGCTCTCCAGTTCGAAGGCGACGCCCTGTTCGGTGGCCGTGACAGCCGTATCCACGGTCAATGCCGGGGTTACCGGGCATTCCAGAGATCCGCCGAAGGCGCTCTGAGCGCCGGGGCGGTGGGAGAGGAACAATATAGCCACCTCGTGAGGCGGAATGCCTGTCGGGGGAACCGGATCATAGGACAGGGTCGAGCCTAGTCCCGTGGGAATCCTGGTGTGCGCGTGGGCGTCCAGGGTCGTGCCTCCGCGTGAGAGGGTGAGCTGCACCGGGCCGTCCGAGTCGTTGGCCACCATGACCGCGAAGCACGGTCCCCTGTAGGACGAGGTGGGCGAATCGTTGTTGTAGAACGGCGGCGTGGGGATCACGAACTCGCAGCCGACGCTGCCCGGTTCGTTGTTCGCCGCGTAAAAATCGCAGTCGTTTTCGGGATCGGTATCCGAGTCACCATCGGTGTCGCTATCGGTGTCGCTATCGGTGTCGGAATCCGAGTCGCTGTCCGTGGAAGTGTCGTCGTCGTCGCCGGACGCCGTGCGGTTCGAGGACTCGCATCCCCAAGCAAAGGCAGCCGCCAATGCGACCGGCAAAAACACTATCCAGATGCTTCGACTATTCATGTGATACCTCGTCATTTTGTGTCCATGCATGAAAATTATATCCGACAGGGCGGAATGTAGGAAGCATTGTGGATGATCCGGCGGGTTATAAGGTTTTGAGCACGTCCGGCAGCGCGTTCAGTGGGATCGCCGAGATCTTGTCATCGAGTGGGTAGGTCGTATCGCCGGGATAGATCACGTAAAGCTGTTCGAGCGCCAGGTCGGACAACGCCGTGCGCATGGATCTGGTTGTTCTGGGGGCATCGACATATTTGATCTCGAAACCCAGAGCTTTGCCACTTTTGAAGATGAGGAGATCGACTTCAGCACCGGCATGTGTTCCCCAAAAATAGACATTTCTCGTTCCTGTTATCGACACGATCTGATCGATGGCAAAGCCTTCCCATGATGCTCCGAGTTTGGGGTGTGTTTCGATTTGTGAGGACTCCTCGAGAGACAGGAGGGCGTGTAGCACGCCGGTGTCGCGTACATAGATCTTGGGCGATTTGACCTGTCGCTTCTTGAGGTTTGCGTGCCATGGCTGAAGTTGCCGCACCATGTATGCGCCGCTCAGAATATCGAGATATTTTCTTGCCGTGGGTTCTTTCGTGCCGATGGATCTGGCGAATTCTGCGGCGTTCCATACCTGTCCGTGGTAATGAGCCACCATCGTCCAGAATCGTCTGAGGGTCTCTGCCGGGATGGATATGCCAAGCTGGGGTATGTCTCGCTCGAGGAAGGTTCGGATGAAGTCATTCCTCCATGCAAACGATGATTGGTTGGAGGAGGCGAGGAAAGATCTGGGAAACCCGCCCCGGTGCCACAGTTTTTTGAGATTATCTCGACCTGCCTCGGACATGCTGAACCCCGAGAGATCGACGAAGCCGATTCTTCCCGCGAGTGTTTCAGATGCTCCCTTGACCAGCCGGGGGGCTGCGCTTCCCAGCACAAGGAAAACGGCCTTGTTATCGGGACGGTCGACCAGTACCCGCAAGGTTTCAAAGAGCTCAGGTTTTCTTTGAATCTCATCAATCACGACCAGGCCGGTGAGATTTGCAAGGGCGAGCAACGGGTTGCCCAATCTCGAGCTGTCGACAGCATTCTCCAGGTCGAAGAACTCACATTCCTGTTTCGATGCGAGAGCACGTGCCAGGGTTGTCTTGCCGCATTGCCTCGGGCCGAGTAGGGCCACGACAGGGTTGTTTCGCAGGGCAACATCGATGGACGCCATGTATGAAGGTCGATCAATCATACATTGATGGTAATCCTTGAAAATTGATAATGCAACTATCAATTTTCAAGGTAAACCAGATGCTCGATGAGGTTGCCATCAGGTCAAGGGTGCCAGACTCATTTAGAGGGGGCTATTTCGAGACTCATTTCGAGGGGTAGCTGAAACCGGACTACTTCACCTTGATCCGCACGTCGACGGCGATGGGGGCCACGCCTTTTCCAAACGCGAAGACGGGGTTGAGGTCGAGTTCGGTGATCTGCGGATTGTCGGTCACCAGCCTTGAGAGACGGCACAGTGCGTCGGCCAGCAGGTCGAGGTCTGCCGGGTTCTTCCCGCGCACGCCTTCGAGCAGCGGATAACCCTTGAGCTTCTTCATGATCTCCATTGCCCGTGATTTTGACAGGGGCGCCAGCGCGAAGGCGGCGTCCTGAAGCACTTCGACGAAGATTCCACCGAGACCGAAGACAACCATGTGCCCGAGCCCCTCTTCCTTCTTCGCTCCCAGGAGAACTTCGATCCCGTCGTCTCCGATAAACTGCGCCACCAGGAAGCGAGCTCCCTTGAAGTTGCCCTCCATCTCCTTGAACGTGGCTTCCAGGGCGCCCTTGTCCTTCAGGTTGAGCGCGACGCCGCCCGAATCGGACTTGTGCACTACGGTCTCGCTCTCCACCTTGAGTACGACCGGGTATCCGATCCCGTCTGCGGCCTTGAGAGCCTCGTCGAGAGTGCCGACTTCCGCCGATTTGGGAGCGCCGATTCCGTAAGCCTCGAGCATTTCGATCGCGGCGTTTTGGGGAACGAACTCGCGTTTGGCGTCGAGGGTTTCCTGGATCTTCTTGGCGGCCACATCCTTTTTGACATCTGCGAACACGGCGGGTGCTTCATCCGGTCGGGCCATTGTCACGGCGTAGTTCGACATGGTTGCCAGAGCTTTGGCGCCGGTCTCGGGGAAATCAAAGACCGGAATGCCCGCGTCACGGAAGGTGGAGATTGTCTTCGCCCAGCCGTCTTTCTCGGTCATCACGATTGCCATGATCGGTTTTTCGGCCTTTGGAGCCAGGGCGGCAATCTCTCGCGCCACGCCTTCACAATCCACAAAGAACGGGGTGATGAAGTTTATGAGCACGCTGTCGATGTTATCGTCGGCGAGGAGCGCCTCCACCGCGGCCTTGTAATGCTCGGGCCCGGCGGTGGCTACTACGTCCACCGGGTTGGAGATGGTCGCTGCCGCGTGCAGGGCTTCTCGCAGCTTTGTTTTGGTTTTTTCTTCCAGGTCGGGCAGCTCGCAGCCGGCCTCTATCAGTTCGTCCGCAGATATGATTCCGGGGCCTCCCGTGTTGGTTATGATGCCGATTCGATTGCCCTTCGGGATGGGCTGCCTGGAGATGGCGTATGCCGCCTGGCAGAGATCCTCCTCATCACTGAACGAGATAATGCCGGCTTCCTCGAAGATAAGCTCCGTGGTGGTGTCCTGCTTGACGAGCCCACCGGTGTGGGAGCTGACGGCCTTTGCGCCGGCCATCGTACGGCCGGTCTTCATGCCCAGGATCGGCTTCTTCTTTGAGACCTCTTTGGCCACCTTCAGGAAGGCCGCCGGATCGGACAGGCTCTCGACATGACAGATGATAACCCTGGTGCCGGGATCGTTGCCCCAGTATTCGATGATCTCGTGGATGGAAACATCACAGGCGTTGCCGTTGGAGGCGTACATCCGGATGCCCGCGTCCAGCTCGAAGAGCCTGTTGTTGATCACCTCTCCCACGCCCCCCGACTGGGCGAGAAGCGACACGTGGCCGGGTCGCAGCTTGGTGAAGGTGAAATTGCAATACGCGTTGACCTCCGGGTCGGAGTTCATGATGCCCTGGCAGTTGGGCCCGAACAGACGGATCCCCGTCTCCTTTGCGATCTTCACGATCTCTTCTTCAGCCTTGATTCCGTCGCCCCCGACCTCCTTGAACCCGGCTGTATTGATGATGGCCACCTTGACGCCCTTCTTTCCGCAGTCCCGAAGCACAAGTGGGACGAGGGAGGGCTTGACCACCACGTGCACCAGTTCGACGTCCCCCGGCACGTCGAGGATCGTGGGGTAGGCGGGGATGCTCTTGATGAAGGCTGCTTTGGGATGGACCGGGTAGACCGGCCCATTGTAGCCAGAATCCAGCAGATTCTGGATGATGCGATAACCGATTGTCAGCCTGCGGTTGCTCGCCCCGATGACGGCTACCGATTTTGGACGAAACAGTGAATCCAACATTGCCTACTCCTATTGTCGACCTTCGTCGACGGCATAGAGCGCCGCTCCAAGGGCGCCTGAGAATTGAGGTTCCGGCGGTGTCAACACCTCGTGGCCGATGGTCTCGGCCATCAGCTCCAGTACGATCGGATTGTGGGAGACGACACCTCCGGTGGCCACGATTGTACCGGCCAGGGAGTCCATTTCAATGACGCGCTTGACCACCGAACGAAATGCGCCTTTTGCTATGTCTCGGGTCTGGGCTCCCTGCCGAACGAGCGAGAGGATTTCGGTGGCGGCAAACACTGTACAAAACGAGCTGATCGTCACGACCTCCTCGCTCTTCCTCGCGAGGGCGTCCATCTTGCTCATGTCCACATTCATGCGCAGTGCTATCTCCTCGAGAAAGGCGCCGGTGCCGGCTGCGCACTTGCGGTTCATCTTGAAGTCGAGGCGATTCCCGTCCGGACCGAGCTTGATGATCTTGTTGTCCTGCCCTCCGATGTCCACGATGGTCATGGCCTCACGGAAGTACTGGTAGGCGCCCCTGGCGTGGCAAGCTATCTCCGTCTTGGTGTCGTTTGCGAATTCCACGTTCTTGCGCCCGTAACCCGAGGAGGTGATGTGAGCGATATTGTCAATGGAGGTGCCGGCGTCTTTGGCGGCTTTTTCGAGAGCCGTCTTGCTCGCTGCGACGAAATCCATGCCGCTCAGCTCGAGTGCCATGCTTGCCACCGTGCCGCTCCCGTCGACGATTACCACTTTGGTGGCAGACGAGCCCACGTCGACTCCCGCGTAGAATTTGTCAGCCAACTTTTACTTCTCCGCGATCTGCTCGATGAACGCCTCTATCTGCGTGATCGATTGTTCTTCGCTGTACAGGCGCAGGTCGTTGAGGTCGCCGGCGATGGTGACGCTCGGAACCCCGAACTTGGCGGCCAGCCGCTCGGGCATGCCGTAACGGTTGTTGGAGTTGCTGGGGCACGTCTTGGCATCGTGAAAGAGGAACCCGTCCACCTTGAAGTCGCGCGCCATCTTGGAAATGTACTCCTCCTTGGCGGAGTCGGAACGGACGATGAAGAGGTCGGTGTATGCCTTTGCCATTGAGTCGAAAGGATTATCGGCATCGAGATCGCTGAAGACCCAGGAGTTGCAGTAGGTCGATGCCACCACGCAGGTCTGGAGGCTGAGGAACGTGGTGGAGAGGTCGCGCAGCTTGCCCCAGATGGGCATGCCGTCCCAGTATATCCGGTGTTTCTCGCCATCCACCGCCGCGACGCCGTCCTTGACGCGCTGCTTGAGTTCGGGGATGAGAAGTTCGTAGAAGTCGTTGGCCTCCTGCGTGCCGCGTGCGACGACCGCGGGCCCCATGAGAATAGTGCTGTCGAAGAAGGTCAGAGGGCTCGGAACGGCGGCGCCCATCTGGAGAGTTTCTTCCCACAGGTCGCTGCACCTGCGGGAGAGACCCACCACTTCCTTGAAGCGATCCAGGTCGAACTTTTCTCCCGAGATCTTCTCGAGCGCGGGGACAAGATCCTTGAGCTGTTGACTGACAGCGGCGATGTGCGGCTCTCTGGAGACTTCAATGTTGCAGAAGCTCTCGATTCCGATGCACGGAACATCGAGCTCGCGGCTGTACCACATGAACCAGTCCTTCACGTCCCTGCATTGATTGGTGTTGTAAACGAGCACGTCGGGTTTCGGTACTTCGGTGATGCCCTTGTATGCCAGGGAGAGGGGTGTTTCGCCCTTCATGTACGCGCCCACGTCGCTTGTGAGGTAGGAACAGATTTCAGGAGAATAGCCTGCGGCGTTGGCGATGGGGATGGTGTCCAGGGCCACTCGTGTCGCGCCGAGGATCGCTCCGTGGTTCTCGGGAAAGTAGACGAGAAATCCCATGGCGCGTAATAGCTCGGCCGGTCCGACGCTGGTGCACCATGCGATCTTCCGGGATCCGGATTTGGCCGCCTCGTCGAGTTCATAGAAATGATCAGCCATGATCTTCTTGCAGGGGCCGGTTGCTTCTATTTTTCGAAATGTCGGTTTCTTTTTCTCGTCTGCCATTGTTTTTTTCCTTTCCTGCCCAGATGTTCTTGTTCGCGGTGTTATCCTAGTTTTCTGGTGTAGACAATCTTGTATCTGTGAGGCTCTATTTTCATGCACTCCACACATCCGATGTGTGCGTCCGGATCGAAGTCAACCAGCATTACCTCGAAATCCATCTCCTCATACATTTCCACTACATCGGATAATCGTGGTTCGTCGAACGTGCCTCGGTTCTTCCAGCCTTCCAGATTAATCTGTATGTTGTTTGTCATAAGAAGCCGACTATTAGTATTGATATCGCGGAACTGCAACACCGTTTGGGTGGATTTTGGAATGTGCCCCAAATGAGTTCAAATGTGAGTTGGGGATATTCGGCGTGCACTTCGCGTCACATGGTATGATTGTCTCCACGGACGGGAGGCAACATGAAACCGATCTTGCTCTTTTTGGTGGCGGTCGCGCTCTTGACAGGCAGCGCCTGCGACAGTGATGACTCACGGAACGGCGACTCCGATTCGGACTCGGATGCCGACACCGATACGGACACCGATACGGATTCGGATGCAGACACCGATACGTGCGACGAGATGGAGCCGGAGTATTCCGATCCAGACAACGGGATCGATTGTGCGGGGGTATGCGATGGTGACTGTCTTGTTTTGGTTGTGGCCGAAGCGGATTGCGATAGTATCCCCTTTTGTCATGGGTCTTGCACTGGAGAGTGCTGTGGTTTCTGTGATGGCGACAAAGACTACGATCCGGAAACATGCTGCGGGAGTTGTCTGGGCAATTGTTGGGGTACCTGTATTGGTGGTTGTTCTGGTGAATTGATCTGCGAAGTTGAATTGACGATAGACGGAGTCTGTGAAGGGATCTGCATCGGTGAGTGTCAGGAAGAGTAGGGTGGGTCACGTTCCATGAGCATCAAAGTCACTGCAACCATCATCCTGGCCATGACCGCCTCGACGGTGCTCTTTACCTCATGCAAGGGTGATTCGAAGGAGAAGTACGCGGCGGCGTTGGCCGGAACTGCCGCTTCTCTCCAGATCATCTCCCTGGCCCGGTCCCAATCGCCCTCCAACAAGAAGAAGCTCCTGGAGCCATGCTGCGATGTTTGTGATGGGTGCTCGTTTCCCTGCGGCGATCGATGCGTTCCTATCGGTGCGATGTGTGCTGCGCCCAAAGGTTGCGCGTGCTATCCCGGCGGAGCGACCGCCAGGGACATTCCGCCTGGTCGAGCGTCCTCCTGCATGCAGACGCCCGGCACTGAGCCACATATAATTTTGCCGATGCCCATGATGGACTGAGATCTTCCCATCTGTTGACGCGCGTTCGGCATGCATCTACGATCTTTCCATGAGATCTCCCCAAACAGCCAGGCAGGTACTCGACAAGGTAGGTCGGGAGCATCCGGAATTGATGCTGGCAGCGAAGGATGTGGATATGTCTCTTGTGGCGATGCTGCTCGAGATGCGACTCCTGGAACGGATCGCATGGTCTCGGAACACCGCAGTTGCATTGGCGAGGTTTGAGCGTGTCAGGGGAAAATGATCTTCTTCGCTTGAAAAGAAAAACCTCTGATTTTGTGCCCTTTGAAGGCGCCGGAAAGAATATGAAACGCTTTACGGACAACCACCCGGCACCGGGGTGCAGGGGTCGTCGAGGTTGTCGTGGACATCTATCGTAGTGGGTCCGCTGGTGATCTGGTCCATAAGATCGCATACTTCGCAATCGGGAAGAATGATATTGTCGTAGATCTCCAATTTCCAATTCACCGTAGTGAGGGAGTTCAGGCCGACCAGGTTTGTCATGGCGTCGTTCCTGCAGATTTTCAGTAAATTCACCGAGGTGAGGGCGCCGAGTCCGTTCAGGTTAGTAAGGGCGGGATTGTCGAAGACTGCCACATTCCAACCCACCGAAGTGAGGGCGCCAAGGCCGACCAGGTTGGTGAGGGCGGTGTTCTGGAAAATCTCCACTATCGAACCCACCGAGGTGAGGGAGTTCAGGCCGACCAGGTTGGTGAGGGCGTAGTTGTCGAGGATTCTCATGTCCCCACTCACTGTGGTGAGGGCTCCAAGACCGTTCAGGTTGGTGAGGGCGGCGCCGGCGATCCGTAGATTTTCCCCCACCGAGGTGATTCCGTTCAGCCCGTCCAGATTGGTGAGGGCGGTGTTGCCGGAGATTACCAGGTTCCCGCTCGTCGAGGTGATCCCGCTCAGCCCGTTCATGTCTGTGAGGGCGGTGTTGGCGAAGATCCAAAGGGCGCCCACCGAGGTGATGTTGCTGAGCCCATCCAGGTCGGTGATGGCGTCGTGCCCGGAGATGGACAAGTAATCACCCACCGAGGTGAGGGCGCTCAGGCTATCCAGATTGGTGAGGGCGTCATTGTCGTTGATGCCAAAGTGTTCGGTTATCGAGGTGATCCCGCTCAGGCCGTCCAGGTTGGTGAGGGCGTCGTTGCTCTCAATGTCCAGGGAGCCACCGATCGATGTGAGGGAGCCGAGGCCGTCCAGATTGGTTAGGGCGTTGCTGGTGATCCGCAAATACCCATTCACAGAGGTGAGGGCGCTCAGCCCGTCCAGGTTGGTGAGAGAATCGTTGCCCAAGACAGACAAGTCCCCTCCCACCGAGGTGAGGCAAAACAACTCGTTCAGGTCGGTGCACGAGGGGCAGTAGATTGTAAGATCTACCGAGATCGAGGTGTATCCCGCGAGGGTTGCCACGTCCGACTGTGTGTTGATTTCGAAACTGCCGCTGTACGTCCCCAGATTGCACTCGCTCGAATCCGTATCCGTATCGGAATCGGAGTCGGAATCGGAGTCGGAGTCCGAATCGCCGTCAGCGTCGGTATCAACGTCCCCGTCGGAATCGGAGTCGGAGTCAGTGTCGCCACCGGTGTCGTTCCCAATGATGATCTCTTGCATGGACCAGCAGCCTGCTGAAATCGCTACCGCCAGCACAATAAGAACTGCGTACCTCATCGCTCAACACTTTCGTTTTGTACGTGGGAATATTCTAGCAGAGATCGCAAAAAGTCGCGTTGTGATTTAATCAGTCGAACGAGATCTCTACCCAGCGGTTGCGCGCCCATCCGCGCTCGTCGACATCGGAGCGGGCATTGACCGGATCGGCGCGATTGGTCTGGATCGCGTCAGGACTCACGCCCATGCGGATGAGGTACTTCTCAACCGCCCACGCGCGGCTCAGCCCGAGCGAGGTCTTCCCGTCGGCGATCTCCTCAATGGTTGCGCGCCCGATAATAGTTATACTTCCCGTGGCGCTCCGTGCCTTGACGATACCCAGGAACGATTGCTCCACTTCGTATCCGTCGAACCAGAAGGTTGCCGTGCCGTCCCTGAAATGCCCCGGAAATCGCAGCTGGTCCCCGGAATCAACCGCGACCGCCGGCGGCGCGATGGGGGGACGGTTTTTGGGCCTTTGTTTGGGGACCTGATGCTCCTCCACGGCGTGCTGTGGCGGAACGGGAGGTACTGGAGATACGGGAGGGGTGACCGGCGTGACGGCCTTTACAGGCGCCAGATCGCCTGGAGGTCCCTCCGCAATGGGAGACCCGACGATAGGACCGGAGATGCGAGGGAACGCCTCCGGAGCAGGCGCCGCCGGCCGCATGGTAAGAAACACGACCACGCCAATGGCCACCATTGTGACGGCCCCCATGGCGATCGCCACGATCTTGAGCTTGCCGCCGGTGCCCCCGGTTGGAGTCTCGACCTTCGGAGCGGGTTTTGTGACCATCTCCTCCTGGGGAACCGGGCGCGTCTCGTCGAAGTCACTTGGTGGCATTTCGGGAGTGACCGGAGGCGCGGAGTCGGCTTCGGGAGCTACCGGCCCGGGGGGTACTGTTGGTGCTCCCCCCCTCCAGTTCAGAAATGTCTTCCCCCTCCCGACGGTCAATTTTTTCACGGCATCCGGCGGTCGGGACATGGTTGACGGAGGGTTCTCGTCCATCTCCGAAATGAACTCGACTATGGAATGGTACGGAACGTGTTTTTCCACGGTCTTTCGACCATCCGGATAGACACACAGGACTCCGTCCCGTGGATCATCCGGCCCCACGAGCACGATGGGTACCAGCAGGTCGAAAGCGCGTCTCGAAACCATCTGGTAGCTTGCCGAGGATCTGGATTCGCGGTTGGCGAGAGTGTAGATCACCGCAGCGGGCCGTCCCACCTGCAGGAGGAATAGCAGTTCGTCCGGATTGTCGCCCTTGACCACACGAAAACCGCGATGCTTCAATACCTTGATGGTAGAGGCCAGATCGCCCTTGAAAGCGGGATCGGTGTATATGTAAACGACTACCGTGTTGCTCATTCCAGACCTATTATGTCATGCCGTTGGGAAACTCTACCAGGCATCTGAGTATAAAACACTTTTCATATCACCTCTACCGTAAGCCTCTCCCGCCACGTTGGGGTGATAATGTTGCGGAGATGGCCACCGCCCGGGCGATGGAGTCGATCGAGCTCAACACCCTCACGAGATCCGGGCGATCCTCGACAGGGGCGCTTGCCGGCCCGTGCGCCGTTGCCGATATACCCTTTTCCATGACAGCGTCCACCGCCGCCCTCTTGATGATGTTCTCCCTCGTAGCTCCCCTCTCCATTGCCAGGGGAACTGCTCCGAATACCACCTTTGGAGGATCGTCCGAGGGCTTCCCGTGCATGAGCTGCTTTGACAAGGCCTCCATGCGACCCGCCAGCTGCGGAGTGCACAGAAGGTCGGGGATCTGCGCGATTCCGTACCCTGCCAACGCCGAGAAAGACCTGCCGAGTAAGCCGTTAACGACGGGATCGATTGCACTGTAGATTCGATCGGCCGGCAAGGGCATCTCCGGGAAACGCGACGTGGCGAGGGTTATTGTATCAGGTCGGCGCGCGGATTCGTTCCAGTCGTCCCATCGCTGGTCCGCCTCTTCCTCGAAACCGAGTTGCTTCAGAGCCAGGCATGAAACGTACATTCGCAGGTGAAGCGGCATTGGCCCAAATCGGAGGCGCTCGTCGATGGTCGCTGTCGTGTTTTTCTTATCTGCGGTGTCGAATTCGCCAATCTTCGCCAGACCGGCGACGTAGCTCGGCCCCATCTGGGTGGCAGCGCAGACGTCGGCCAGGATATCCTCGAACCATCCACTCGCCAACGTCGGAAGTGTGAGTCTGCCCGTGGAATAAAAGTGGGCAACTGAATTTCTTACGTCGGGCAGTTGCAGCTCAAACGCGATTCGCTGATTAAGTGTTCTCGAGGCGGCAAAGAACGACCGGGCTGCAGACCAGGCCGACGCACTCCAGGATTCGGGACTTCTCAGTTGAGCCTCAGAGACCTCCAGCGCAAGCAGATCGGACGAGGGAAGGGACACGCCTTCGTGGTCTGGTTGTGATTGCGGAACCACGCAGGGAACGAGTGTGCTCATCGTCAGGTCCATGCGACGAGCGTGGAGAATGTAGGGACCGAGACAATCCTGGACGAAGCCGTCGAACGCTCTCAGGGTGTCCGTCTCTTCGAAAGCGATCCTTTGTTCGACCACGACCTCCAGCAAACCCACGCGCCTCTCGATGGAGCCGATTTCGCCGCTCACAACCGACAATCCCGAGGTCATCATGGCATCGTCCGGGGATCGTTGCTCCAGCCTTATGATGATTTCATCGAGGGGTGTGGAGCACCGGGCATTGATAAAGCCCACCAGGTCGGTCGAAGCTTCGTTGGAGCGACACGTGTCGACAAGGGAATTCGCCTGTTCACGAGCGATCCGCGCCCGATCGAGCATCCGGTCTATCTGTCCCTGACCGGTGCTCTGCGCACGCAATACCGAGGGACTTGGGGATGTCGGGACCACCTTCTGCGCTCGGGCGACAGGTTTGGCGACGCGTTTGGGCGGTGCGGAGTAAGCGGCCTTCTGCTTTCTTTTCTTCAGGAACTTGAGGATCATCGGCCCAATCCAGAAAACGATGGCTCCGAGGACGTAGAGGATATTTTGGAGAGTTTCGTCCAAGCCTCAGTCCTCTTTCCTCTTGGCGCCGGCCGATGCCGCTGTTGGGCTTGACCGCAACGGTTTTGTGCGCCTTCCCGTCGGGGTCCAGGGTCGGGCCAGGGGGCCGATCTCGCCGCGCCGGGCCAACACTTCTCCCACTATCAGGTGGGAAAGCAAGTCGTCCACGGCGGAGCCGTCTCTGTCGCCTCGCCTCTTTGAACTATTCGCCAACGGGGTTGCCTTTTTTGCCGCCGGACACACCCGAGATTGCCTTTCTCATCTCGGTGTCAGAGGCGATGTTCTTGAAGTTGAGGTAGTCCATCACGCCGATGTTTCCGTTTCGAAGAGCCTCCGCCATTGCCAGCGGGACCTGTGCCTCGGCCTCCACCAGCTTGGCCCGCATCTCCGCCACGCGCGCCGTCATCTCCTGCTCGGAGGCGACGGCCATCGCCCGGCGTCCCTCGGCCTTCGCCTGGGCGACCTGTTTGTCGGCCTCCGCCCGCTCCGCGTTCAGCTTGGCGCCGATGTTGGAGCCCACGTCCACGTCCGCGATATCGATGGACAGGATCTCGAAGGCGGTCCCCGCGTCCAGGCCCTTGCTCAGCACATTTTTGGAGATGGCGTCCGGGTTCTCCAGCACGGCCTTGTGATCCTCCGAGGATCCGATTGTGGACACGATTCCCTCTCCGACACGGGCCACGATGGTCTCCTCGCCGGCGCCGCCCACCAGTCGATCGATGTTTGCGCGAACGGTGATCCTTGTGATGGCCGACATCTGGATGCCGTCCTTGGCCATGGCCGTTACCTTCGGGGTGATTATCACCTTGGGGTTGACGGACATCTGCACCGCTTCCAGCACGTTTCGGCCCGCCAGGTCGATGGCCGCGCACCGGTCGAAGTTAAGTTCGATGTTGGCCTTGTCCGCGCTGATCAGGGCGTTGACCACTGCCTGCACGTTCCCTCCGGCCAGGTAGTGAGCCTCCAGCTTGTTGAGATCGACGCTCAGCCCCGCCTTGATCGCGCTTATCCTCGGCTCGACGATCAGCTTGGGCGGCACGCGGCGAAGGCGCATGGCGATAAGGGTGCCTATGCCCACGTGGGCCCCGGCCGCGAAGGCGGCGAGCCACAGTCCGAGGGGCACGAACCTGAAAAACAGGATCAATATAAAAAGAGCGGCGACTGCGATCCCCAGGATTGCCCAGATACCTATGTCGCCAGAGCTGGACGGGGGCGGCCAAGGCGCGCCCTGCTGGGCCAGAACGGATACCATTGATGAAATCATTTCTTCCCTCCATTTTCTTTCTTTTGGTTCGTCCGTTCGACGACCACTCTGGGGCCGTCCACGGCGATCACCTTGATAGCTTCTCCCTTTTCTATGAACCCGCCGTCGGAGACCACGTCTATTCTCTGATCATCCACCATGGCTATTCCGGCGGGGCGCAGATCCGACTCGGTTTCCCCGGCTTTTCCTATCAACGGGATCAGGTCTTTGGATTCGACGCCCTTCCCCGAAGGCTGCTGCATTTTCAGCACCAGCCGTTTTTGAACGAACTTGCTCTTCATCGCGAGGATAAAGGTAGCGGTGGCCAGCACGCATGTGCTGACAGAGATTAACGCACCCCATGTGGGCCCCAGCGCTATCCACGAGGTTATCGTTCCGCCGAGCAGGAAGACCAGCCCGACGATCCCCGCAGCTCCGAATCCGGGAAACACGAATATCTCGAACCCCAGCATGATGATTCCCACGAAAATGATCGCCCCCACTATGGCGGCCCAGTACCAGGCGAACTCGGGATAGATTGTCTGACTCAGAACGGGTTCCATCAGCTAGTGCTCTCCTTCCTGACTACCACGTGATTGCCCTTCGCCCGGACGATCACCACATTTTCCCCCTTTTCGATAAAATCCCCCTGTGTCGTCACGTCGACGCGCATGCCCCCGAACCGGGCGATCCCCGCTGGACGGAGGTAGGTTTCGGCCACGCCGGTCAGACCCTTTGAAATCACCTCGCTGACAACCTTTCCCTCGGTACCTCCGGCGGTTGTGCCGTCGATGGATGTCTCCAATACAAGGACGCTCTTGAACCTGGTTTTCGGCAAGAGCGCCAGCGCCGCGAAGAGCAAGACCGCCACCGCAAGCATCGACCCCACCACCCTCGCCAGGGACCATTTGAGCTCGCCGGTGTTAAAAGACACGTCAATGGGCAGCGCGCTGATGGCCAGCACCAGGCTCACCAGGATAAATAAAACCCCGATGACGCCCGCAACACCGAAGCCCGGGGTCACGTACACCTCCACAACCAGCAGGACCACCCCTACAACGAAAAGGAGCACCTCCTCCCACCCGGCCAGGTGCACCACGAGGTGACCCGCGAAGAAAACCGTAAGGCACGCCAGTCCGATTATCCCCGGGGCCCCGAAGCCGGGCTGGTACAGCTCGACGAGAAGGCCCAGCATGCCGATCGACATGAGCAGCCCCGCCAGGATCGGCGAGGTAAGGAACTGGGCCACTCTCTCGGCCCAGTTCAACTCAACCGTCACGCGTCTGGCTTTGGACAGGGCCAGCTTCTGGAGCACTTCGTCCATGGAGTTGGCCACGCCGTCGGCGATGTCGTGGCGCAGCGCGCCGGTGGTGTCCAGGGTCAACAGCTTTCCCGCCGGCGTGATCCCCACGATCTCCACGTCGGCATCCACCATGGCTTCGGCGATATCCCCCCGACGCCCCTTCGCGCGAGCCGTGGCCGCCATCTCAGTTCGGAAATAGGAAACCATCTTCTCTTCTACAGGAGCCACTTCTCCACCGGATATCTGGATGGGTGTGGCCGCTCCGATCGTGCCGCCGTCGGCGATGAAAATCAGATCGCAGGCAAACGAGATGAAGGCGCCTGCGGAGATGGCCCGTGGGTGAATGAAGGCCACAGTGCGCATCTTCTTCGAGGTCTCGATGAGTGTGTCTCGGATCTCGGTCGCCGCGTCAACGCGACCGCCGGGCGTGTCGATGTCGAGAATGAGAGCCACGGCATCCGGATTGTCGGCGATGGCCCTCCGTATGTACGAGGGCAGGCCCATCTCGATATCTTCTCTTATCTTCACGATGAGCACGGATTTCCCGACGCCACCCTCCGGATCCGGCTGCGGCAGAGCCCGGGCCGATAGATCGCTCGTGGCTACTCCTCCGTCCGGCAACTCCGGCTCGGGCGAGGGAGCGAAGGCCTGTGTTTCTCTTTTTTTAATCGCCCCGACGCCCGCATCCGGGCCGATCTTGTCGTCACTGGCGATTTGCTCGAGGGCCTTCTTCACCAGATCCTGAACATTGTCGGCGCGAGCGTCTGAAGAGTACGGCCGAGCTGCCATTCCCAGTAACAGACCCAGCGAGCAGATAATCGCGTATATGGCGATAAGGTGCGGTTTTTTCGTCTTGCGAAACATTTGAAGCCCCTGACACGGTTGTTCCGAGAGTATTGGTCTTCGCCTGTCACTTCAAACGATTTAACGAAAAAGAAAAATATATTGTCATGAGATCTTGAATTCGCGGGCGCAAACAGCTACGTGGTTTTTGCGGGGCAAAAAGGATTTTGGATGTCAAGCAAGCTAGGGCTCAGGTTAGAAGACAAAAACGAGTGGGAACGACGAGTGGCATTGATCCCGACGGATGTCGAAGGTCTTGTCGGCAAGGGTGTGGATGTGCGTGTCGAGCGTTTCGCGCGTCGGGCGTTCGCCGATGATCGATACGAGTCCTCCGGGGCCACCCTGGCAAGCGACGTCAGGGACTGCGACATCGTACTCGGCATCAAGGAAATGCCCCTCGGTTATTTCCGGAACGATGGCGCCTACATGTTCTTCTCACACACCATCAAGGGCCAGCCGTACAACATGAAGATGCTGGCCGAGCTGGTAGAAAAGCGCTGCACTTTATTCGATTACGAGGTCGTCACCGACGACAAGGGCCGCCGGCTCATCTTCTTCGGCCGGTTCGCGGGCCTGGCCGGCATGATCGACACGCTCTGGACCCTTGGCCTGAGGCTGAAGGCGCTGGGTCACGAGACACCGCTTCTCGATATCCAGCCATCCCACGCATACGAGGATCTCGAGGCGGCAAAGGAAGCCATCGCCAGGGCGGGCAAGCGAATCGAGACCGAAGGCCTGCCGAGTTTCATGGCGCCGACGGTGTTCGGATTCACCGGCTATGGGCACGTGTCCCAGGGAGCCCAGGAGATCATCGAGCTGCTTCCCCACGTGGAGGTCGCTCCGGGCGACCTGGCCTCCTTTGTCCAGAAGAACGGCGACATGACCGACAAGGTGGTCAAGGTGGTCTACAGAGAAGAAGATCTTGTGGAGCATGCAAGCTCCCCGACTGTTTTCAATCTCGAGGACTATTACGACAACGGAGAGAACTACCGCTCCATCTTCCAGCCGCACCTGGAACTCCTCACGGTCATAATCAACGGCATCTATTGGGATGAACGATATCCCAAGCTCGCAGACACCGAACAACTCAAAGATCTTTTCGATGGCGATCCACCCCGGTTGCTTGCGGTGGGGGACATCACCTGCGATGTGGATGGTTCCATGGCCTGCACGGTTCGCGACACCGAGCCGGGCGACCCATCGTATGTTTACAACGCTGCAACGAGGGAGGCCCCTTCCGGCTTCGACGGACCCGGGCTCGCCGTGATGGCCGTGGGAAACCTGCCCTGTGAGCTTCCGCGGGAAGCCTCGGCCATGTTCAGCCACGCGCTTACACCCTACATTCCGGCCATGGTCCAGGCCGATCTCTCTGAAAAAGACTTCGAGAAGGTTTCGCTCCCCGAACCCATCAAACGCTCAATAATTCTCTGGCACGGAGAGTTCACACCTGAATACGAGTATATGCAGGATTTTTTGGCCCAGGGCACGGACTGACAGCAGATTCATGAACAAGGAGAACAACCAGATGAAAAAAGTTCTTGTACTCGGAGCCGGACTCGTCTCCAGACCGTTGGTTCACTATCTGACCAACCTGGATGACATCGAATTGACGGTTGCCTCTCGAACCGTTTCCAAGGCCGAGGCCCTCGTGGCCGGTCGCGAAAAGGGAAAGGCCGTCGCCCTCAACGTCAAGGACGATGAAGCCCTCAAGAGCCTTATCGCCGACCATGACATCGCCGTGTCGCTGCTTCCGGCGACCGAGCATCCCAAGGTGGCCAGGTTCTGCATCGAGGCCGGCAAGCACATGACCACCACCTCGTACATCAGCCCTCAGATGAAGGAAATGAACGACGAGGCCGCGGCAGCGGGCCTCACGTTCATCAACGAGTGCGGTGTCGACCCGGGGATCGACCACATGTCGGCCATGCGCGTGATTCACGACGCAGAGAGTAAGGGCGGCAAGGTCGTTTCCTTTCGCTCGTACTGCGGAGGACTCCCGGCACCCGAGGCAAATACCAACCCCATTGGATACAAATTCTCCTGGGCGCCCCGCGGTGTTCTGGTGGCTGCCACCAATCCGGCAAGGTACATGAAGGACGGCGAAATTCTGGACATCCCCGGGAACGAACTGTTCAAGAAACCGGAGCTGGTCAGCGTGAAGGACACTGGTGAGTTCGAGGGTTATCCAAACCGGGACTCCATTCCCTACATCGACATGTATGGGCTCAAGGACGTCAAGACCATGTTCCGCGGCACCCTGCGAAATGTGGGTCATTGCGAGACCTGGTACCACTGGGTCAATCTCGGATTGTTCGATCATGGCCTGCGTTCTGATCTGGACGGGCTCACATACAAACGCTTCATGCAGGGCTTCGTCGACGGCGCAGCAAACCTGAAGGCGGCCATTTCGTCCAAGATCGGTATTTCTCCGGGCCATCCAGCAGTGGAAAATCTCGAGTGGTTGGGCCTCTTCAACGAGTCCGCAATCTCCATCAAGGAGGGTGGCAATGTGGATATCCTCGCGGCGAGGATGCTCGAGAAGTGCCCCTTCCAAAAGAGAGAACGCGACATGCTCGTGATGCAGCACGAATTCATCATTGAGTATGCTGACAAGACGGAAAAGGCGTATTCCTCTCTGGTGGATTTCGGAATCCCGGGAGGCGACAGCTCCATGGCCCGTACGGTTTCCCTGCCGGTGGCCATCGCCACCCGCATGATCCTCGAAGGTCATATCACCGAGCGCGGTGTCATCGCCCCCGTCAAGCCCGGCGTCTACAACCCAATCCTCAATGAACTCGAGAAACTGGGCATTGTCTGTGTGGAGCGCGTGGGCGAGTAAATCACAGCACGTTCAATCCGATCGACAACACACCGTACCCGCAGCCGAAGTTTCGTTGCAGAATTATGCATCGAAAAAAGAACATTTTTTCATATTTTTGACACGATTTGCCGTTGTTTTCAGTCTTGAGGGCAACATATGACGAGAACGCTGAAATTGTTTTTAACTACTTACGATCGTGAAATGTTAAAATATTGTGCTAAGAAAAACGATAATTGGAAGCAAAAGGAGAATAGGGATATGTTGAAGAAAATCCTGGTCATTGTATTTGTTTCTCTTGTTATGTCGTTTTTGTCGTCTTGTGCGGAGAGCATTGACGCTCGCGATGACGATGAAGACAACGGGAGTGACTCGGATTCCGATTCCGACTCGGATACGGACACCGATACGGACACGGACATCGACACCGATACGGATACGGACATCGACACGGACACCGATACGGATACCGATACCGATACGGATACCGATACCGACACGGATACCGACACCGACACGAGTCTGGGGGCAACCTGCGGCAATCCCATAGTGGTTCCCGACACGCCGGCGTTCTATAATTACGTCGACGACTGGACCAATTTTACAACCGACTCCTTCGATGACTCCCTTCCGGGTTGTACAGCTGCGGGTGGAGACACGGTCTGGTTCGAGGTGACTGTTCCCGACGGTGAGAATCTGGAGGTAGAACTCCTTGACGGGCCGTCAATCGCCATCAACTACATTAGCGATTGCTCCGACACCTCGTGTCTACTCTCCGGCAGCGGCCGAATAGCCTATCCCAACCTGAGCGGTAGCCCCATGACCATCCTGGTGGCGGTGGAGCAAGCGTTCCCGCTGGGGTCAGGGATCATTGACATCGGCATCGATCGTTACGAGAAGCACGGGGACACCTGCCTCGACGGGGTGATGATGAACCTGGCGACCACCTCGACACCCCAGACCGAGGTCGTTTTCGTGGATGACTACGTGATGGACACAATGCCTTCGGGATGCGGGTATTCCTCGGCCAGCGGGCCGGACATCTGGTTCACGATCCCGGTTCCCGACAACACCCAGATGCAGTTCACTGCCGCTAGTTCCTACAGTACTTTTTATTCGGGCTACACCCTGGATTGTTCGGTGGGCTTGTGCAGCCCGGCGTACATCAGCAACGCGGGTTTCATCTACACCAACACCACGGGCGTCGATGTGGACGTGCACGCGTTCATCGAGAGCTACACGTACATGAGCACCGGATCCTACACGGGCACGGTGACGCTTACCGATCTTCCCGATGGCAACTCCTGCGCCGACGCCATCGTGGTAACCAGCGCAGTGCTCGGCGCGGGCTACACGTGGTTCGATACAAACCCGTTGTTCAGCACCTCCTGCCCGGTGTGCCCGGGCGCCTCGGGGCCGGATGTGTGGCACGAGGTAACTGTCCCCGACGGGGATGTCCTTCGCGTGGAGAAGACCGCCGGTACGGCCAACGCCTTCATCGCGGCGCTGTCTGACTGCACCATGACCCCTACGGTTTACAACTACGTGATTTCTCCCGACCCGGAAGTTCTCGTCTGGCACAACGACATGGGCTCCGACCAGACCGTATGGGTGGTGGCCGGCGCGGTGAGCAGCTCCTCCAACATCACCGACATGTATCTCGAGTTTTCGTCACAGCCTCCGGTGGCCGGAGATTTCTGTACCAACGCCCTGGTGGTTACTGACACGGGCGGCGACGACACCGAAACATACACCGACGCCTGGGCTC
>JAUVDV010000075.1 GCA_030595125.1 Deltaproteobacteria bacterium | reverse complement strand
TTTCTTCAGTCGCCGATCCAGCAAGAAATCCTCTTTCCAGAAGCCCGCCGGGCTTGGCCGAAAGAACCAAAGCGCGAGTTGGCAACCAGCATCCTGAGTTGAAATAGCATCTCCGTTCGCAATCCTTGTTTGACGCAGCCGTGTCATGTAAATTCGGTGTTCCAGGGGCCCAGATCAAAGGAGACTGTTTAATGCGTTGTTTTTCTTTAGCCCGGCTTGTCTTGTGTGTCTCCGTCGTTGCGATTGCGTGTGGCGATGACGTTTCAAAGGGAATCCCGGACGCGGGGACTGACGCGGGGACTGACGCCGGACCGGACTATGCGTACCCGATCACCGACGTTTCGGTTGAGTGGTTTCCATGTTCTTTCATCTACGGAGAGGACGACGGTCTCGCCGAGTGTTCCTCGACAGCGATGCCGTTGTTCTGGAACAACCCTGACGGGCGCACCCTCGAGGTATACGCCAAGCGCCTTCTTTCGGCGCAACCCGTGAGCGAAGGTCAGATCTGGTTCCTGCACGGAGGCCCCGGCGCTTCGGGTGTGGAGGGCCTGCCGGCGTTGATGGAGAAGATACAGAACCTCTACCCCGAACTCGATGTCTACACCATAGATCACCGGGGAGTCGGCGACTCGGGGAAGCTGGTCTGTCCAGAGGAGAACGAGCAGGATTTCGATGTCGAAGTCTGTATCGAGCAGGTGGAAACGGAGATCGGGGACGAACTGCAGGCTTACACCACCTCTGATTCCGCGATCGATCTCGCCGCGTACATCGAGGCCACACGGGAGCCGGGGAAGAAGGCGCTGATCTGGGGCGGTTCGTACGGTACCTTCATCGGCCATCGTTACCTCAAGATCTTCCCCCATCAGTCGGACGGCGTGGTCTTCGAAGGAGTTTGTCCCGCAGATTCAACCTTCATCTGGAGCCAGGAAGGTTTCGATCAGGCGGGAAAAGATCTCTTCGACGCGTGTCTCAAGGACGACTACTGCAGCATGAAATGGGGCAAGAACCCGCTCGACAGGATCAAGAAGCTTTTCGAGAGGGTCTGGTACCAGGATCATTGCTCGGACGCGGAGAATTACCAGTACTACGTGCCCTATGTGGCTACCCGTCTTCTTTACTACTACCCGTATCACGACGTTGTTCCGGCTCTGCTGTACCGCCTGGCGAGATGTGAGCCGGGAGATATCACGGCCATAGAGGGAGCCGTCAACATGCTCTTCGGAAGCGATAGCACCTACCAGGATCTGGGCGAGGGTTACTCCGGGGTTCTTTACCGGAACGTCGTTTACTCGGAAATGTGGGAGCATTCAGACTTTCCGGATCCGGTATCGCTGCAACTCTACTGGAACGAACTGGAGGCCGACGCCGTGTTCTGGACCGGATCGGGGGAGTCCATGTACGACGAGTGGGATGTGTGGCCGAAGTACAACGACGAGTTGCACGACGACATATGGGCGCAGACCGACGTGCCCATGCTCATGCTGCAGGGAATGCTCGATCCGGCGACGCACTACTCTCGTGCGGTGGCCATGGGAGAGCAACTGAACGGGCCGAACCAGACGTTTCTGTTGTTCCCGACTGCTGCGCACAATATCACCAGCGGGACACCGGTTTCGGACGACCCGGAGGAGACGCACTGCGGCAGGCACCTGATGGTCGAGTTCCTGAAAAACCCGGACGCGCCGCTCGATACTTCCTGCATGGATCAGGTGCTGTTCAACGACTTCGAGGGGAACACCGATCTGGCGCAAGAGGTGTTTGGGGTTTCGCATCTGTGGGAGAACGGGGTTTCGTATTCCAGCGAGCGGAAGACACCCATCTCGAGAGCTGACGCAGATTACGTTCGGGCCGAGCTACGCCGGCGGGCGCGACAGGACCTGCCGGACGCGCGGCGGCATCTGGGTTACTACTAGCGACATCCTGGCAGATGACCGTGAGATGAAAGGCGGGGCATGAGATATTTATTGTTAATTATTCTGGCGACAGCGCTGGCTTGTAGTGGGTGCTCGGATGATAGCGGCGGTGGGGCAGGGGATACGGACACCGACGCTGACACGGACGGCGATACTGATTCCGACAGCGATACCGATTCGGATTCGGACAGTGACACTGATGCCGATACGGACACCGACACCGGAACAAATTTCTGCGATTCGGCGAGCGGGCTCACCAATCCGGCCGCCGGTCTGACGGGACATACCGAGGTGGCGCAGTGGAAATACGATCGCGGCGCGGCCCTCTCCATCAACTTCGACGACAGTACCCCGGGGCAGGCGCTGTTGGGGATTCCCACCATGATCTCTCACGGACTCACGGGAACCTGGTTCATCAATCCGGGGGTGCCCAGCTACATGCCGCAAGAGGCGGTCTGGGAAACCCAGGCGCCCCAGAACGATCAGGAGCTGGCCAATCATTCAATGGATCACGCGGGGGCGACGGATTACTCCGACGCTGACTATCAGATCGGCGCCGCGGCCCAGATTATCTGGGACGCCTATCCACCGCAGCGCAGTCCTCTGATGGCCTTCAACAACGGCGGTGGAACCACCTGGAACGTAACAGCTACCGAGTACGAACAGTTGCTGGCCACCTATAATTGCATCGAGCGTTTGTATTCTACCGGCATTTATCCGGGCACTCTTGCGACCACCATGTCCGATCAGATCACCTCCCATTTCACAACCGGTCCGTGGGCGGGCTCCTGGGGCAATATTCACTTCCACGGCATCTGCGATCCGGCGGACACGGTGAACTGCGTGTGCGACGTGGAGGGCCAGTCCTCGAACTGCCGGGAATACGGCGGCGGAGTGAACAACGGCGCGGTGAGCTTGACCCAGTTCAACCTCTTCCTCGACTTCCTCACCACCGATACGTTCTTTGCAAACGACGTGTGGATAGACGGCTTCATCGCCGTGCACAAGTACGGGGAATCCCGGGACGCGGCGACGTCGGAGTTGTACTCCGAGGAGGAGGATGAGCTGCTGTTGTGTCTCAACTCCAGCCTGGATCCGGATCTCTACGACGATCCGATCACATTGATGACGGAGGTCCCGTCGTCCTGGACGGATTGTGAGGCTGCCCAGGGAGGGGAAACCCTGGAATGTCGTCTGGAGGGGGGCGTGGCTTTCTATGAGGCGCGTCCGGATCGGGGTGACATCTATCTCACCCCCCAATGAAGTTCGGCAATAGTAAGGAGGACCAATGAGGAGCCTTGCACCAATAGTGATGGCGATCGCGGTGGTTACATTCCATGCCGCAACGGCAAGCGGCGCGGACTATTTTGTAGATCCCGGCGGCAGTGACTCTGCGGCGGGTTCTTCAACGGCGCCGTGGGAGACTATTCAGATGGCCGCATCAACCGCAGCGGCCGGGGATATGGTCACCGTGCGAGATGGTGACTACGCCGAGGTGGTCAGCATCTCTTCGAGCGGATCTGGTGCTTCTTCGCCGATTACCTTTGTGGCGGAGAACACTCACGGGGCGAAGTGCACCGGTTTTGTGATCACCGGCGACTTCATAGTTATCGACGGGTTCGAGGTTGAGGCCGACACGAGCAACTACCGGGGAATACTGGTCAACGCATCAACCGGGGTAGTGGTGAGGAACTGCTACGTGCACGATTGTCCCATGGGCGGTATCGACGTCACCTACATGGCGCAAGACTGCGAGGTGATCGACAATATTATCGAGCACAACGGCCAATGGGGAATCCACGTGGTTGCTTCAAACGTGCTGGTGGAGGGTAACGAGGTCACGGATACGGTGCAGTACCACCCCAAGGGGGAAGAGCCCGGTTTCACGGGCCAGGACGCCGACGGCATCAGGGTTTTCGGAGATAATCACACTGTTCGTTCCAACTATATTCACCATATCGCGGATCCGTCGGACACCGTCCAAAATATCGATCCTCACTCGGATTGCATTCAGACCTGGGACGAATCCTCACCCACCGGGCGACCGGTGATGACACAAACGCTCATCGAGCGAAACCACTGTCTGGTCGAGCATCCAAGCGGCAAGGGTGTCACGATGTCCGCCATCTACACCGATCCATGTTTCGACATCACCATCAGAAACAATGTTTTCGAGTTCAGGGATGAGGGCATAGAAGCGTCGCTGGGTTTGTTCGAGGACATATTTGTTTACAACAACGTTTTTGTGGCCCGGTTGAACGATTCACCATGGGGTACGTCGATGACCATGGCGGACGTGGACGGCTTCGAGGTTTACAACAACATCATCGTCGACTGTCACGCGGAGGTCAGAAAGATAGAGGGGGGCACCGGCGAGGTTGACTACAACCTGGTGTGGTACTCGGACGGATCTACTCCGGCGGGCACCCCGGGGGCTCAGGCCAACGAGCTGTGGGGAGTCGACCCCGAATTTGTTACCTACGAAGGTGTCTTCGGAGGAAATTACCATCTTGTGGCGAGCTCTCCGGCAGTGGATGTGGGGATCGCCCTGGCCGACGTGCCGGACGATTTCGACGGGATCACTCGGCCTCAGGGAAGCGGCTACGATATGGGGGCCTTCGAGTACCATGTCGGTTCCGACAGCGATTCCGACGGCGACACTGACACCGACTCGGATACCGACTCCGATACCGACACAGATACCGATAGCGATACCGACACCGACCCGATCGGCGGGACTGACGGAGACAATGGCTCGTGCGGCTGCACGGTACCAGGAGCGCCGGCCTCCGGGGAAAAGGGATTGCTCGGAAAAATCGGTGACATCGTTCTGGCCGGGCTGATCGGGGCGCTGTGCCTCACCGGTTGCGATTCTGAGCCGGCCGCCCCCGCTGACACGGGCGGGGCTCCCTTTCTTGGACCCTCCTCCAGAGTAGTGCCCGACCCCACTCCGAATCAGCCCCCTCCTTCTCATGTCCCATCACCGGTTTTCGAGCCGCTCGCGCCCGCTATCCCCGCGCAACCGCAGCAGCCCGACCACCTCGAAGACGAGGCAAGCCGCAGGCGCGACGCCTGGCTGAACGAGCCGTTTCGCTGCAAGGCCATCTCCACCACCAAACTGAGGGGCTGCAAGTTCGAGAGGCACGAAGGCGGATACAGGCTGAAGTTTCAGGTCTCCGACGTTGTCTGCGAGGAGGTGGAGTTCGACGTGTCCGGGAATCCGTCGCGTTTAACAGGGTGCGTTGGAGCGTGGTTGAGGGTACCGCGCAACAACACGCTGAAGAAGGCGAAGCGGCAGGACGTATGGTCGGGCAGTCACCGGGGATGGAAGTGGAAGGACGGATCAAAATATTGCTGCCCGGGTCTGTGGCTGGAACCGCCCAAAATCATCGCCCGCTGACTACCGATCACTTGCCGATGGCCTGGTCAATTTCGGCGATCATGCGCTGCTTGCTTTTCTGGAAGACACCTTCGAGGGCCAGGATGTTGGACACGTGATTGGATCTGAAGATTATCCCGTTCCCCTCCACGGAAGAAACAAAACGACGCAGTTCCGTCAGTGTCTCTGAGGGATCGAGCGGTCGCCACTGTGGATCGCCGAAAGCCTCTCTGTACGACCGGGCTCCGGGCGGCAGCATCAACGACAGGGTAGAAGCGAACCTGGGCTTTATCCTGTCCACCAGTCGCGCCGAGTCCACCGCGTGTCGCTCCGACAACCGGGGTCCTCCCAGGCCCAGGACGATCATCGTGGACAGCTTGATCCCGGCCGCGGTCGGCTTTTCGCAGAGTTCTACCGTCTGTTCGTGGGTGACCCCCTTGTCGATGCGTTCGAGGATCTCGTCACAGCCGGATTCCAGCCCCACGTACACCTGGGTCAGCCCCGCCTTCGCCAGCCCCTCCAGATCCGCGACGGATTTGTTCTCGAAATTCTGCGCGGAGGCGTATGCGGTTACACGGCGTAGTTGCGGCAGGCGATCGTGCAGCCGGTCCAGTATCTCGTGCAGGCGATCGGTGGACAGCACAAGCGGATCGCCGTCCCCGAGGAATACTCTCCTGACCTCGGGCATGTGATCCCCGGCCCAGTCGATCTGCGCGAACAGGTCTTCTCGTGACCGGGGACGAAACTGCTTTTGCCGGTAGGTCACACAGAAAGCACAGCGGTTGTGCGAGCAACCTATGGTCGCCTGTAGAATGAGTGATTCCGCCTCCGCCGGCGGCCTGATGACAGGCTCTTCGTAGCTCAACATTACCAATCCTCCAGGGAGTCATTATAGGGAGCTGATCGGCGATCGTCATCCATTGTTCGCGCCATTCGTTCCTGTGTTATAATGTCCTTCTCAACTCAAGGGAGGCACCATGAAGAACTTGCTTATAGTGGCTCTTGCAGCCGTTCTCATAGTCTGGGCGGCGATGGCGTTTGGATGCTCCGACGACGATGATTTCATATCTGACGGCGGGACGGACACGGGCACGGATACGGATACAGACGCCGATACCGATACAGATGCCGATACCGATACAGACACCGATACCGACACCGATACGGATACGGATACCGATGCCGATACCGATACCGACACCGACAGCGATACAGATACGGGTACAGACACGGCAATGTTCTGGGTAACAATCCCCGACGGTACGTTCGACATGGGGAGCGCATCCGGTGGTGATAATGAGTTGCCTGTCCACTCGGTTGTGATGTCGACGTTTGAGATGACGAAGACCGAGGTGACGGTAGCGCAATATGGCGAGTGCGTTACTGCGGGCTCGTGCGCCGATCCGGACACGGACACGAACTGCAACTGGAATGATGCCGGTTATGAAAACCACCCGGTGAACTGCCTGGACTGGCAGCAGGCGGCGGACTTCTGCACGTGGGCCGCCGGACGATTGCCGAGCGAGGCCGAGTGGGAGTACGCGGCGAGGTCGGCAGGGCAGGACATCACTTATCCATGGGGAGATACAACCGCCACTTGCGCGTATGCGGTGATGAATGACGATACGCACTCCGAAGGTTGCGATACGGGAAGAACCTGGGCAGTAGGCAGCAAGCCGGCGGGCAACACCACGCAGGGGCTTTGCGACATGGCGGGCAACGTGTTCGAGTGGATCCATGATTGGTATCACGACGATTACACGGATGCACCTGATGACGGCAGCGCCTGGTTGATCCCCGCAGGTGCGTTCCCGGTCTTGCGCAGCGGCTGCTTTAAATACAGTGCCGACCACATGCGCGTTGCGCATCGCTACTACACCAACCCGGCCAACAAGTTTGACACCCTGGGCCTGCGCTGCGTCAGGTGAGTTGTTTTTGCGCGAGCCCAAAGGAGGAAAGAAATGCGTCGAATTATTATTTTACTCGCAACGCTCATCGCGGTGCTCGCGATGACAATCGCCTGCGACAAGGTCGACAGCACGGGAGGGACGGACGGGGATACGGACTCTGATACTGATACAGATACGGACGGGGATACGGACACGGATACGGATGGGGATACGGACACTGATACAGACGGGGATACAGACACGGATACGGACGGGGATACGGATTCGGATACAGATACCGTGGACACGGACGCGCTGTGTTCGGACCTTTCCGGAAGCTGCACACCCGATCCCTGGTCGGTGTGTCCGGCCAACTACCAGCCGCTTCCCGGTGAGCTTGCCCTGGATTGCGACTACATGTGTTGCGTCCAGTCCCCCGCCGGGTACTCCTGCAACGAGGATCCCTACGCCAACTGCCTGGTCGGAGATTCCTGTGAGGGGTGCTGGGCGGATCCGGGCGGCGGCCTCGAGTGCCAGGACGGCCGCGTGTGCTGCGCTTATGTCTGCGAATGAGAGAACTATTCTTTGACTGACGTGACCTTGCCGTCTGCGTCGAATTTGACCTTCACCCGGTTGATCTTGTTGCTCCAGTAAGTCCAGGTGTTCGCCCCGAGGGAGGGTGTCTCGTGGGGTGGCGGCGGGCACCAGGACATCTCCACCGCGTCCTTGCTCATGCCCTTGACCACCTCCGCGCCCGCCACGTTGCTCTTGTCAGAGTCGGACAGGGCGTTCAGCTTCGCCTCCTGATCCTCGATGGAAAACAGGCGCTCGAACATGGACCAGGTGGCGTTGCCGGACTTGTTCTCATCATTCTCGAACTTCACCTCGATGCCGGATTCCACGATCTTGAAGACCACCGAACTGCGGCCCTTTTTAACCACGTCGATCTTGCCGTTGACCGCCAGAACAGGCCCCTTCTTGTAATTGACCCAAGAGATCCTGCCTTCCTCGAAACGGACGTTGCACCGGGCGTACATGACCTCTTTTGGTTCTGCGGGCGCCGCTACGGGCGCCGGCGCGGGCTCACCATCTACCACCACTCCGTTCACGAAATGAATGTTGAATTTGGTGAACCTGTTACGCCAGTACCGCCAGGTATTGGCCTCGGTTGTCGGCGTCTCGTTGCGGGGTGGCGGGCCGACGGCCATGAGCACTTCTTCCTTGGTCATGCCGGAAATTGCCCGACCCTCCAGGGTGGCGATTCTCTTTTCCTCGTCAAGGGCGGCAATCCTGGCAGAGGGATCTTCCGTGCCAAAGAAATCGTCGAACGCCATCTCGATGCCCATGCCCGTGGACCGGTGGTTGATGAACTGAAAGGTTTGACCGGTTTCATTCACCCGAAACTGGATGACCTTGGGGTTGACGGACAATACCGTGATGGGCGCCCCTGCCGGAATCGGAACGTCGACCCGGTAGTTCGCGGGGCTGACGACACCCCTGCTGGCAAACATCGTGGACTGGGCGAAGAGGGTCATGTCGACCAGTTGCGATTGCGGCGAGCGTCCCCCGCAGGAGAGCAGGGTCGCTACCGCCATCAGAGCCATCAATACCACTACCTTGAATTTCATTTTTCCCTCCCGAATAAATGCAGAAAAAGTTGCTGTACCCTAGCACAATCGTTTGGGAATTCCAGTCTGGTTGTGTTTTGAAATCCGACAAATTTCGTATGCCATGACAAAACAATGACATTTCATTTCTATATTTACATCCGTACTTGGTTGTCGACATCGAAGATCATAGAGGTCGACATAAGTGGGAGCACAAAATGACTGATCATGTGCAGGTTGATAAGTTCCCATCTCATACCTTCCATATTCCCGTAATGGGAACAGGCTACACGGCGGATACACCGCTAAAGGTGGCCCGTTACGGCATATCGTCGGTGATCTCACTCGTGGACGACGTGTTGCTCGAGCAGCTTCGACGTTACTACAGCGAGCGGGAGGGCGAGCCGTACACCGAGATTCGCAATGGCGACGAGGACGCGCGAGCCAGGCGGATAACGGCCTATCTCAATCTCCTCGACCGATTGATAGAGAGGGACACCGAGGCGCTCAGGATGTCCCCGTTCGAGCCGGATACTGAGATAACACGCTACTTCGAGCTTCTGCCTGATTCACCGGGAAAGGCTCTTTACCACCGGATGCTCGGCACGAACGACGCTGAACAACGCGTCGAAATGCAGGCCGAGCTTCGCCTGATGGTCAAGCGTGGGCGCATAGACGTCAACATCATGACCAAGATCGACCGGGCGTCCGACAACAAGGGCGATCCACGTCCATCGGAGCTCTCGGATGCTCTGTCCGCGCTTCGAGGGGTCGCCGACAGTGACATCGAAACCTGCCTGGTGCTGTCGGCAGGTCTGAACACGCGGCTCTTCGGGTATCTCTCAACTTTCGACTCATTCTATCCTGACGACCAGGGGCGCCTGAAGAAACAGGTCGTGCTCAAGGTCAGCGATTTTCGTTCGGCGCTGATCCAGGGCAAGTTTCTGGGTCGCAACGGGCTGTGGGTCTCGGAATTCAGGATCGAGTCAAGTCTGAACTGCGGCGGGCACGCTTTTGTCACGGAGGGTCATCTCCTGGGGCCGATCCTCGAGGATTTTCGGAACGGTCGTCAGACCATTCTCGATAAGGTTCGCCCGGGCTACGAGAAGGCCCTCAAGTCTCGCGGCATCGCTGTTTCCGACGACTTGCCCGAGCAGAGGGTGACCGTGCAAGGCGGTATCGGAACATCGCAAGAGGACAAGTTTATGCTGACCCGGTACGGCGTCGACGGTACCGGCTGGGCCACTCCCTTCCTGCTGGTGCCCGAGGTAACCAACGTGGATGAGGCCCACATCGACAGGCTCGCAAAGGCGCAAAGCGACGACGTATACCTCAGCGATTCGTCCCCCCTCGGCGTGCCCTTCTGGATGCTTCGGACCTCGGACAGCGAGATCGAGCGCAAGAGCAGAATAGACAAAGGGTGTCCCGGGAGTGGTTGCTCGAAGGGCTACCTGGTCAAACACACGGAGTTCTCCAAGAAGGTGCTCTGCGGCGCCTCGCGGGCATACCAGAAAAAGAAACTGGAGCAGATCGAAGCCTCGGGGCTCTCCGGCGAGGAGTTGCTATTCGCTCGTTTCAAGGTGACGGAGAAAGCGTGCATATGCAACGACCTGTCCGGCGGAGCGATGCTGAAACTGGATATCGATCCCAGAGCGAAGACCACCGTCTGCTGCGGGCCCAATATAGCCAACTTCTCTGCGGTAGCCACGCTGGAGGAGATGATCGGGCACATTTACGGCAGGCTTTCAATTACCGATAGTCCCGATCGCCCACATATGTTCGTGTGCGAGATAGGGTTGTATTTCGATGAACTCGAAAAGCAGGTGAATGAGTTCAACGCGGGCCGATCCGAACGCGGCGCCGGCTATTTCAACAAGTTCAAGGAGAACATGGCCGGGGGAATCGAATACTACCGGACCATCGTCGACGAGCTGCCGGCCGAGAACCGCGCCTCTTTCATTGGGAAGCTCAACCACTACGAGAAGAAGCTCGAGGCCCTGAAGATCAAAGAATCAGCGACTTTCGATTACTCTACCGTGACACCGTCCCCCGTGGCCGATTCTTCTCTTCCCGTCTGATTGCGCGTTGAGAAGTGCATGGTGCGGTTTGCCGCTATTGTTATCGCTGTGTTTCTTTTCGGATGCGCCGATTCGTCGTCCGAAAAGCAGGCGTCAAAAAACGACGAGAATTCAGTTGTGCCTGTGGTAACAGATGAGAGCGCGGATCTTGTCTTCAGCTGGGTAGGTGATGGTGGACCGCGCGTCGAGTCATCAGTCCAAAAAGTGCCTCAGCACGTGAGAAAAGCGGTTCGGGTTCAGGACCCCAATTTGTCGCCGGAGAACCGGGATCCGAGCGTCATGTTTCTGGCCGATCTGACCAGGCCCGGGGCAGATGGCCGATATCCGGTCAAGACCATCAAACGCGCCGAGTACGAAGCCAGGCGTCGAGCAGTGGCCCCGACCCCAATCTCAACTCCCGGTACAGGAAGTGATCCGACCGTAGTGATGTTCTCTACCCGTCACTGTCCGATCTGCGTCAAGGCACGGCGCTGGTTGCTGGAGAAAAAGATCCCCTATGTCGAAAGGGACCTGGAGCGGGACAAGCAGGCCGCGCAGGATTTACAGAAAATGGGCCAGGCCCAGGGCGTCCCCACAAACGGCGTCCCGATCTTCGAAATCGGCGGACGCCTTCTGCCGGGCTTTGACAAGGCCAGGATCCTCGCAACATTGAAGGGTCTTCCCGAAACTCAGAAATCCATCTGAACTAGTCGTTGTTCAAGTTATCGATGGTGATGCAAACACCGGCGTCAGTGTCGCATTCGGCAATGAGATCGTCCACTCCGAGGCAACTGGCCATGGCGCACTGGTCGCATTCCTTGTAGTCATCCACCAGAGCTTTGGCCTTGCTCTCGAATTGACCGAGGTCAGCGTTGGAGTGGAATGCGGCGGGGCATTGAAAGGGGCCCAGGCAGTTGTTGGGGCCCGCGAGTTCGTACATGCTCACTATCTGGCACGTGTCTTCGCCTGAACAATTCTGATAACTGACCTTGAGGCTCCTGGCGTCTTTCTCGATCTGTTCGCAATCCACGCAGGCGGAAAAGGCCAGTGCACAGATGATCAATATTGGTGTGACGTATTTCATGTGTTTCCTTTCACCATTATTACTTCACTTTCACTCGATGACCGAGTCGTCGTCCACGATCATGGTCGTATCATCGTGCCCGGAGATGCCGGGTAGAATCTCCCAGGTGCTGCCCCCATGGTTGATGTTGTTCTTGATTACAGAGTCCTCTATTTGAATGGTGCCGTCGTGGTTGTTGCTGACGAAGAAGATGGCGGCTCCGTAGTCGTTCACCTCGTTGTGCTGGATGTCCACTCCGCACAGCGACAGGGTCATCGTATTCCCGTCGTTGTAGATCGCGCCGCCGCTGCCGCCGCCGGGAGTTCCCTCTTCCGAGGGGTTGCCGCCGTTGCCGATGGCCCGGTTGTGCGAAAACAGGCTGTTGATGATGGTCCACGAGACACCGATGCTGCTTATCCCGCCGCCGTTCGAACCGACATTTTCCAGATCTTCGCTGCCGCCGAAGGTTGAGTGGACAACATAAACGGGCAGGTTGTTGTACTGGCTGAAGACGCGGATACCCGCGCCCCCGACATCCGGCCCGGTATCAGCGCAGGAGTTGTTGAAGAACCTGCAATTGATCGCCTTGAACCGACCGCCTCTTATCCAGATGGCGCCGCCGCCGTCGTACTCTTCTTCCGAGCTGGAGTCTCCGTCGACAAAGCTGAGATTTTGCACCGTGAGTTGAGGGTGGTCCTGGTCCTGGCAATGGGAGGTGGTCCACACCTGGTTCTCGTCACATGTGTTCATGTACAGGATGCGTCGTACCCCTCCGCCGCTCAGGGCGACCTTTCCGCCGCCGTCGATGACGATCTCCGGTCCCGTGTCGTTGAAGATCTTCGCGGTCTCCTCGAGGAGGATGGTCACCGGATCTTGACCACAGTCAAAAGTGATGACGCCGCCCTGTGCGATTGCCTCCACCACGGCCTGGCTCGTGCAGCTCGCAGGAGTACCGTCGCCGATGACGTGATCCGGCGCGGTAATATCCTCCTCCATCGCCTCGTCTGGCACAGGGCAATTGCCGTCGGGGTTTCCCGCCGGGGGCATGTCGTCATTCCACGGAGTGTATTCGACATCGGGGTTTTCATTTACCGCGCTATCCCCGTCACCTGTGCAGCCCGCTGCAAGAAATATAAAAAGAATGGCCGTCGCCGGGGCAAGAGTTGATTTTCTCATCGTAATCTCCTGATGCCTTTTTTAATAAAGACTCAAAACCAGTCCTATCAACGATGTAGTAACTTTTCGATGGGGGACGAGCGAGCAACTGTCCGATGAGCCGCCCGAGATTTCATCGTCGTCGTCATCATCATCCTCGTCGTCCGAATCTGTGTCGGAGTCGGCATCCGAATCCGTGTCGGAGTCAGTATCCGAATCCGTGCCTGCGTCCGTGTCCGGTGACTCGATGCACTCGCCGTCGGCGACATCGATGATGATGTCCATTCCGTAGTAAAAGTTAAGAATATCGTCGTATATCCAGCCGTTCTCCGAGAGGCAATGGGCGCCGTTTTGCGATTTGCATCCCCGGTTGTACACGTTGCCGGGATCTATCCACCCAAGTGAGGTCTGGTTCACGTTGTCCCCGGAGAGATTGTAGTTGTAGGTGACGTATTGTTCGGTGTTTGAATAGTCGTCGTCGCCCGGGAGCGCGATACAGTCGTCCGCAGACGGGACCGCGCCGGCTACGTAAAAAGAGCAGATGGTCACGTCCTCATAGGTGATGACCTCGCCCGAAGTTTCGGTGACGGCATCGTAGTGCTGCGACTGCGGTTCGTTGCTGCAGGTGTAGACCTGGTCACCCGTTCCATCGCCGATGCTGCCCGAGGTGTCGAGCTTGTAGTAGAGGTAGCTGCGCGCCGCGACAGCCTGAGCCTTCAGCGCCTCGAAATCTGCGTTGCCGTTTTCACAGCAGATAACATGGGGCAGATAGTCGGTCTCCACATCCACTATCCCCACCCCATCCACTTCCGCTTCGCAATATGCAATCGTCCAAAACGGCCTGCCGACCAGCTCGGCCGTGTCGTACCCCTCGTCGCAACCCATTGCCGCAGCAAGCGCAATGGCCAGCACCCATCCTGCTTGACTCATCCTGCTCGAAATCATGGATTCCCTCCTTGTGTGCAAGAGAACACAACAAGTATAGACGCTCACACTTGAAATGACACGGATACAAAATGGTTCTTCCTGATCAAGCCGTGTTCACAGGAACCGTGACTCTCAGAAACTGACGATCCTACCCACGTACCGCGCCCTTATGAGGGCGCGGTCAGGATGACCTATGCTCCCGTGAACCCCGAGGGCACTACCGGTCAAGCCCGGTGGGCTTGCGCCCCTTCCCGCCGCCTGCCTCGCCATAGTCTTGACGACGGCGGGCTGTGCGTCCGCGGAAATAAATCCCGCGGCCAGAAATACGCCACTTCGTGTCGGAAAGGGCTTCGCCCTGAAGATAACCGAACCATTCTTCTCCCTTTCCCCTGCCGGGGGAAAGGGTCGGGGATAGGGGGCCCCCCTTGAAGCCCTCTGGGCTTGGCCGGTAGAATCAAAGATCAATATTGAACACTAGGCCATCCTGACCGCGCCCTATTCAGGGCGCGGTGAACAGGTCTGTCAGCCTTCGCCCCCCATGCAGCGGTCCTTACCGCAAGCCCATGCGGCGGCGCAGCAACCACTCCCCGAAGAGCATCGACAGAAGAAGAACCAGAGGGATCGGGTGGTCCCATACCGGGAAGTCCTCCCGCGAGAGGACCTCCTGCTCGGCGGTGTCCTTCATCCCGATGCCGGACAGATTGAGGGTATCCACCGTGTGGAGACCTCCTGACGATGTCGCGATGGCCTCCATGAAAGACATGTCAGGATCCAGGTGTTGCAACTCGATCCTGGCAGGCTTGACCAGGAAGCGATCGTTCACCCGCAGGTCGCCCGGCGCATTGACGCGCACCTTGTGTGGGCCTTCGAGCCGGGGTTCCCACTCCCGCCTGAAACGCCCCTCTTCGTCGAGTCGCACGGGGATCACGTCCTTTAGCTCCACGCCGGAGTCGTCGAGCCAGGATATCGCCATCTCGAGTTTCGCTCCGGACATCGGGCGATAGGTCTCGTCCAGCAGCTCTATATCGATGTTGGCGAAATCGCCGGGATCGACGGTTGCCGGCGATACGTTCACCCTCAGGCGATCCAGTTCGGGATCGTGGGTGAGCCAGCCGATTATTCGGCGCCAGAGATCCGGGTAGACCTCGGCCGAGCCCCCGCCCATGGGGCCCGTGAACCGCCATCGCCAGATTGAATCGGTGGTGATGGCCAGTGTCCTTCCCTTGCCCACGTCCCGCACGGCAAGAAGCGGGGCCGGCCCGTTGTCCGCGCGCAGATGAGGGTGCTGCGCCAGCACCACTGCTTCCTTGACGGCTCTGGCGGCTCTGACTATTCCATCGAGGTGCGCGACGGACTTCCACAAATCCCGGTTGGCGGAAGGGTCCCTGGCGAGCTGCATCAACGGGTGGCGTTCTCCCGCCTCGGTGATCTTTGGCAGGAACGAGCCCGTGTCGATCATCCTGGAAGAGGGGGTGTTGGCAGGCAGGAGCTTGAGGGGCAGCACGTCGTTCATGGGTTCTTGAGAGAGCAGGCCCGAGCCGAACCCGTCGACGCCGCCGAGCAGGACAAATGCGCCGCCTCTTTCCACAAACGAGGCGATGTCCTGAAGGTAACGGTCTACGCCGACGCCTTTGGGATCGAAATCCTGAAAGATCACAACGTCGAACTCGTCGAGGTGATTCTCGAAAAGGTTTGTGGTGGGGAAGGGAATCAGGGCCAGACCAGCGGAGCCCAGGGTCGAGGACTGGTAAGGAGTTCGCAGGATGTAGAAGGAGACGAGATCGATTTGCGGCCACGCGCGCAGAGTGTCTCTCAGGAAGTGTTGGTCCCAGGACGGCCGGCCGGCCAGGTGGAGGATCCTGAATTTGTCCCGCAGCACCTCGAAGGCAAGATGCGCTGTGTTGTTGTCCGGGATCTCGTCGCCCTGTGGGACTTCGGTCGATACGGTGAGGACCTGTCGTCCGAGTCTCGACGGGAGGATCGTGAACGTGGTTGAACCCTCGCCGCCGATAAGGGGCACGGTCTTGCGTTGCATCACGGCGCCCTCCTGCCAGAGGGTGACCTCCACCTCATCCTGTTTGAAGCCGATGTTCCTTACCTTGACGTCGATGGGTGTATCACTGCGGGAGAACGCAAACGGATCTGCCCGGGCGAGGGTTATGGACAGATCGTGCTGTCGACCCGCCCGTGTGATGGACGCAGTGTTGATCGGGGTCGATAGAGCGTTGACCCATTCCATGTCGGAGCCGCTCTTGGGAACCGGTGTAAGGGCGGTGTCCGCGCCGTCGGAGATCAGGACGATGGACGAAAGTTGATCATCGGGGAACATCTGATCCAGGGCGGTCAGGGCGCCGTGGATATCCGTGCCGTGGGCGGGGTGATCCGAGGGTGCGATTTCGAGATGGTTGCCGACCTCTCGGATATGGTCGTCAAAAACGAACCAGGATACCCGGTGGTCCCGCTCGAGCTTCTCGATATCTCTGGACGCGGTCTTGAGGAGACTCTTGACTTCCGCGAGTCTCGAAGCAGCCCCGTTGCGTGTCATCGAATCGGAGACGTCCACCAGGACCGCCAGCAGCGAGGGAAGAGGCTTCATCCTGCGAATGCGCAATGTGGGTTGGAGAACCAGGCCCACGGCCATCGTGAGGGCGCCGGCTCTCAGGATCATGATAGCCACGCGCAGGCGGGCCGATTGCCTCGGATCGAGCGAACGCCAGGTCCATATCAGGCCCGCGACGACCGCCGCCGCCAGCAGGATCAACGCCACGCGACCCAGTCCTCCGGCGGCAGCTATCTGCCACTCGTCTATCAGGACCCCGGGGTTGGTGACGCCGCCGATCATATCTTACTGCACCTGATTCCCCTGCCCGAAACGGCGGTGGGGCTCCTCGTCCTTGTAGTCAATGCACAAGGCGTACATCACTATGTTGACTCCCAGTCTGAACGCGTTTTCCCGCTGTCGCTCTCCTCCCGGCACTACATCGAGATCCCAGTTGCCCAGGTTGTCCCTGGCCCAGGCTCCTCCCATGTCGTGGTTTGTGCGAATGATAGCCGCGCGCCCGCCCATTTCGTGCCCCACAAGGCCCACCGAGCCCTCCTTGCGGCCGACGGCGCGTGAAAGATCATAGAAGGTGCGAAAGATCAGATGACCCGGCAAAATCGGAACGGCTGCGCTGTGGGGCACCACCCCCGAGATGAGTTCGTCCACGGATTTGTCGAAACCCTTTGCGTCACCGTCCGGTGTGAAGGCCGGGTCGATGACGAGTGTTCCGCCGAGTCTCAGAAATCGCGACAACCCATCTTGCATGGGGAGCTCCCAGGGGGTGAAGGGGCGGTCTCCGGATAGATACGCGAAGGGGCTGCTCGCCAGGAGGTTCGCGGAGACCTTGGAGTGGCTCGGATCGAGGACTGTATCCACGGCGGTTCGCTTGTGGACCTCCCAGGCAAGGCGGCGCAGGGCGGTGGGTCGCGGTTGCCAGTTGCCGCCTCCGTAAACGAGCTGCACCAGATCTATCTGGGATGAGGCCCCAAGGGCGAAGAGGTTCGAGGGCATCATTGCTCCGGCGAGCAGTGCGCCCGCGCCGCCAATAAAAGACCTGCGCGTCAACCCTTCGAATCGAGATACTTCAGTTTGCCTGCATCGATGCGTCATTCTATAATGCCCTGTTCCGAGATGGGAGATTGTAGCAGAAGCGGCGGTTTGTACGAACCGCATCTCGCACGGAGGGTTAAATGATTTCAAGGATTGCGGGAATCTTGGCGGTAGCGGCAGCCCTTGTCGCGCCTTCCCCGGCGATGGCCGGAGATGAAACCTCGGCGGATGTCGACGATGACGAGGCCTTCCTCGCCGGACCTTCGCCAGAGGGTGACATCGAGGATGAGGGGAAGGATGGTCCGTCGGACGAAGAGGTCGAGGAGGGTGAGGGCACGCCGCAAGAAGAAGGTGAGAAGGAAGAGCGCAAGCGAGATCATCGGCATCAGGGCTTCGCGAACATTCTCTTCGGCATCGGCTGGTACATGGTGGCTCCGTACGACAAGAACGTTCCCGAAAAGGCTTGCGGCTGGGAGGGCGACGACCCCGCTTCGGGGGAGGGCGAGCCGCTCTGCTCCGGGCGATCGCCCATGCATCTGGATATTCTGGCCGGATTCGGAGTCAAGGACGGCCTCGAAGTCTTTGCCATGTTCAGGACAAGTTTGCCGGATCCCGGCGTCAGCGATTTCCTCCCGGAGCAGACCAGGTACCTTGGCGCGGGCATCAAGACCTACTCTCCGAGCGACGGGCTATTCAAGATCTCGTTTGGTGTCGCGCCCCTCTTCGATTTTTCACAGAGAGAGTCCGACGCAAAGGATTTCGTCATTCACGTGCCTATTGCGGCGCACTTCGACTTCATCCCGTGGCTCGGCGCGTACGCGCAGGTCGCTCCCAACATATCCTTCATATCGGAGTTCAAGTTTGACATCAGCTTTGGGATAGGTGTCCAGGGTCGTTTCCCCTGATCAAGAGCTATCGGCCTGCCTTCGAAACCTGAAAAAGACCAGCAAGCCTTCGACCACCACCCAGACGGACAGCAATAGAATTATTCCGTTGATAAGAGTCAGCAACCAGTTGCCCTGCTCCAGGAAATTCAGTTCATTGAGGCAGACACTCCACATGGTCATGAACGTCATGAACACAAGCGGCACGCCGGCGACCAGGTATTTGAATCCGCCTTTTCGTTGCAGGTACAGGGTCAATACCAGCAGCGCCAGCGTGGCAAGCAGCTGATTGACTGCGCCGAAGAGCGGCCACAGGGTCAGGGCTCCCTTGCCGTCGGCGCCGGTTGCGAAAGCCAGTACGGCGGCGGTGATGACGGCGAAAGCGGTGGCAGGATACTTGCGGTTGAGAGCGGGCGCCTTGATGTTGGTGGCCAGCTCCATGATGATGTAGCGCTGAATGCGGGTGGCGCTGTCCAGTGTCGTCCCGGCGAAGGAGGCGACGAAGACTCCCATGATGATGACTGCCATGGACTTGGGAATACCCAGGCAGGCTATGAGGTTTGCAGAGCCGATGACCATGGCGTTGATCTTGGATCCGAGTCCCGTCGAAGCCGCCCACGATTCGTAGTGGGTGTTCCAGGCTGCCGTGCCGGTGAGGATGGTGCCGTCGGCGGTTTCATAGGCCATGCCGATCCCGGCCGCGACCGTGATGATCACCAGGGTGGCAAGCGCTGCCTCCATGAGCATGGAACCGTAGCCGATCGCCTGGGCATCTCTCTCGTTGTCGAGCTGCTTGGAACTGGTGCCCGAGGATACCAGCGAGTGGAAACCCGAAATTGCCCCGCAGGCGATGGTGATAAACAGGAAGGGCAGGACAGGTGGCGCCCCGACCGGATCCGGATTGAAGGCCGGCGCGACGATTTCGATGTCGGTGGTTGTGCCGGCAACGAAGACCCCGATGATCAGCAGGGCCATGGCCACAGCCAGCTGCCAGGCGTTGATATAGTCGCGAGGTTGCAACAGTGTTGTGACCGGCAGGGTCGAGGCAACGAAGGCATAGATGAGCAGGAGGATGGTCCAGAGACCGGTCGGCGCGATAGGGCCCAGAGCAGGCAGGCTGAACGGCAGCCAGTGGCCCATGACCACAGTGGCGAACATGGCAAGGACGGCGATGAAGGTGCTGACGCCGACGCTTGCGCCGCGTTTGTAAATGAACCACCCCAATGCAACAGCGATGGGAACTTCCATCCAGATTGGGAAAACACTCGCCGGAAACATGGCAAAAATAACGGCGATTACCAGCCCGAAGATGGCAATGACGATCAGCAGTTCAAAAAAGACCACCAGGAAGAAGACATACTTCACGCGCGGGCCGATGAAATCCGACGCGATGTCCGACACCGATTTGCCCTGGTTGCGCAGCGACAGAACCAGGGATCCGAAATCGTGAACGGCTCCCATTACGATACTGCCGACAAAGATCCAGATCATCGCCGGAACCCAGCCCCATATCACTCCAATGGCCGGTCCCACGATCGGACCGGTGCCGGCAATTGAGGTGAAGTGGTGGCCGAAGATGATCCCTTTTTTGGTCGGCACATAATCCTTGCCGTCCTTGAACTCATGAGAGGGGACCACAGACTCCGGATTCAGTTTGAATATCTTCCGCGCCAGAAAGCGGCCGTAGGTGTGATAGGCAAGCAGGTAACCGACAAAGGCACCAACCATCAAGAGGATTGTTTCCATTTGGGTTCTCCGTTAGGCGACTGAGTCGAAAATCCGGCTGTTTCTCACCGCATCCTACGATAAATTGCCGCATGGATGGACAACTTTGTCGTCCTCCTCCGCCGAGGCTACGGCGAGGCTAGCGGCGGACACGTCACGTGAATCCGCAACAGCCTGTCCTCTTGATCGCGACGGCGGACAAATGTCTGACTCTTCTTTCGCCCCTAAGGGGCTAAACATGCCAGCCTGGGGCACCGCCCCGGGTCCAGTGGTTGCAAAAAAAGAAAATAGCCCTGCAAGGGCGTGACATCGCCCGGCTTGAGAGAGCTACCCATACAAATCCAGATTACCCCCAACGCTCTTTCTCATAAGCACTTTGCTCTTCGCGGCTCAGGGGTTGAGAGCTGCAGCCGTGGCGGACAAAAAAATCCTCTTTGTCTTCGAATTTCACGAAGACCGGGCTGCTGCTTGGCGATGTGCTGACTCGACAGATTTGTTTCTGATCGATTGTGGGAAACGTGATTTTGATGCGGGAGCTGTATTCGTTGCCAATGTACTTCTTGATCACCTCAACTAGCTGCAACTCAAAACCGTCTATGTTTTTTTTCTTTGTTAAAGTGGCGATGTCTTCGGCCAGTCCCAGAGCGTTTTGATCATCGTCGATACCTATGAATAGATCTCCACCATTGCTGTTCAGCAGAGCAGCGATTGTCTTGGCAATGACAAACTCCAGCTTCTTGTTCACTACTTTTTGACGCAGGTCATAGCGGAGGGTGGCTTTGAATTCCACCGATTCGTTTTCTCCGCCCAATATGCGCTCCGCTACTTCATCGCTTGGTGGCTCGGGATGCGTGAGATCGATACGCGATTTGAGCTGCGCAAAGACCTTCTCTGCTCGCGCGCTCAGAAACTGTTGGTAGTCATCGTTTTCGAGGCCGAAGTTCTCCAAGCTGATGAAGTGCGAATTGAGAGCTACCTCAATGTCACTGTTCTGGTCCCAAAAGTCCCCAACGTACACTGAAGGTGCCTTGGCGCCGATTTTTCGTTTGTTGAGATCTGCGCCAACGAAGGTGATGTTCATCAAGCTGTTGCTGTTTAAAGCGGTCTTTCCTCTTAGAAAGGCCTTGGGAAAGAAGTGATGGTAGTTTTTACTGTTGGCCAGCTTCAACCAGGAGTTATCGAGAATCACCTTTCCGTTGTCTCTAAAATCCTTGGGCTCTTTATAAGCCAGCAGGCATAGGATTGCTTTGCAGTAGCTGTTACCGGCACTGAAGTTTGTGTCGATCAAGGCCTGAGGGGAGTCCAGATCCACCTTGACATCCGAGTACTCCGGGCGTTCACCGGCCAAAATCTTGTCGATACGTTTGATATCTTGCGCAAGGCTGGATTCAGTGGAACTGGAGTACCGAAACGATAGCGACATGCGCCAGAAGAACTCTTGAAGGTACTTGCGCTGGTCGGCTTCGGGTTTGTCTTTCTTGTAATAGAAGAAATAGGCAAAAGGCACCAACAGCGAGTCGTAGGGCAAGATATGGGATACCGGAATGCGGTAGGTAGTACGGAAATAGTCGATGCTGTCTTTCAGCGCCGAAATGACAGCGTCCCAAGTGTCGACAATTTCCTGCTTGTCCAGAGATAGGATGGTCTTGCGTTTGCACTCTTTGGTACGGCTCAATACAAGGGCAAGAACGGAGAGCACTACAGTGCTGGAGACGCTATCGTATTTTACGTCTTTAAGCTCCTTTATAAAATCGCCCCACTTGACTTGCATATCAAACTTCTGGTTCTCATCGTAGGTCTTGGCTGCCATGATCTCGAATAGAGTGAGTGTCTGCCCACCTGTGTTGATACGGGTGAAGACTTCGATGGCAGATTCGATGTCTTCTTTGCGAAGCACGACCGTTGAGAATTCATACGTTTTGAAAGCGGTTGAATAGCTATCCACCAACTCTAGCTCTTCCTCTGTAAAACGATCGGAAAGTTCTTTGGCTTTTCTGAACGAAAAATTGAGAACTTCATTTAGCGAGAGATACCTCTCACCGATGGGTTCTGCCGAGATCACCTGGTCATCGTTTTCGAAAATATCCACATCTAGATTCACGTAAATGTTTTTGTAGTCGGTGACCTTCTTCTCGCCGACCTTTTGAATTTGGGCGCCACAATAAGCAGCAAAGAGAGACGTAATACGCTGCTGGCCATCAAGGACATATTGGACTTTGGCACCGTCTGGCGTGCGGGGTAGCGGCAGGTTGCCTACATTCTTGATGTCGTTTATTCGCTCGTCTGTTTGCCACAAGATGAAGGTGCCAATGGGATAGCCCTTGAGGATGCTGTCCAGAAGCTTCGCGGTTTTATCAATGCTCCAGACGAAATCGCGTTGAAACTTGGGTACTTTGATTACGCCTCTATTTATCTCGCCTATCAGGTCGGAGTACTTCTTGGAGTCGGGTTTGGGTTGTTCAAAGTCCATGGGTTAGGCTCCTTCTTCCTGAACAGCTGCGGATAGGATGTCACATGCGACGAAAGGCGACCGGTGAAAGCGTAGACCCAGCATTCTAGCGAGGTTCGGATGAAATGAATTTTTCTCTTTTATATATCTCTTGAAACGGAAGAACATATCCATTTCTTCCGAGCCATAGGTGCGATTGGACCTTATCGTCTTCTTTTTCCTCACTGCTAAAGTAATTCGATTGTGCGGAAAGTGACAAAAAGGTTTGGTGCTTGAGGTATTTTTGAAATGCATCCGGGTTTTCATGCACTTGGGTTAGTCGGCAGATATCAGCAACGCATTTTACCGATTGAACATATGTGTCGGCAAGGTCGTAGTCCTGTAAGAAAGACTCCATTGTCTGCAAGTACTCGTCTGGTGCAGACAAATCCAATTCTTGTTGATCCATCAATTTGTTCAATTCAGCAGGAACTTTTGACCACGGGTCGTTCGAAACTGGTTTCTCAGCATTCTTGTTAGAATTGTGGAGCGCTAACAACTCTCTGAGTTTGGCTGTCTTTTGAGGCAACAGTTCTCTCTCTTCTCCACGAGTACTAGTGGCATTAGCGACAGGCAAAGGCTGATCGGGAGGAGCGCTCCTTGAGTTCTGAAGTATAATCCATGCGATGAAGAGAGAAAGCGCCAAAACAAACAGCAAAATTTGCCCAAGCCTGATTTTTCTTTTTTTCATTATAGGTACCTTTGAAAAAAAAACATGAAGGTTCACTTAGTACACCCCTTCAGGGTAAGTCCGGGACAGGGCCATCAATTATGTATTTTGCTACAAACGCCCCATCGGTCTCAGCATTACAATACTGTGCCTCACCGTCCGCATTATTTCCCAGAACTACATCTCCCCTGAATCTTCCAACAACAATAAGAGAGCCATCCCAAAGTACAATAACATCTTGGGGCTTTGTATAATCGTTGTCATGAAAAAAGGTACCCTGGGACCCATGAATTCCGGATAACCATTTCAAGGTCCCATCAAAGTTGTAGTCTGCGATATACATTTGCCCGGACATATAAGGCATAATCGACTGATTCAACTCGTCTTTCCCAAATATAGAATCCCTGCTAGCAACGCCGACAACAAAAATGTTCTCGTCGTTTACAGCGAGTGCGGGTGCCGAGTCATCATAGATTCCGCCGAACCACTTTGCCCACTCCAGAAATCCGTCCTCTCGATATGATGCAATAAAACTATCCATCCACACAGATTCATGGAGAGTGGTTTCATTTGCCTGCCCTTCCCCGAAAACGGCGGCCCCTCCATATTCCCCAACGATCACAATTGAACCTGTCTTGGTCAACGCGACATCTCTTGCAATATCTATTGCCATGGCATTCCCACCCGAAGGTGCGACCCACTGGAATTCGCCATTGTTTGAATATCGCGCAACGCATGCATTCGAAACACCCGCCGCATAAACGGTGGTCTCGGTTCCCTCTCCCAGTCCAAAAACGGCATCGTCCTTGACCATACCCGCCACGTAAATCGATCCATCGTTGGAGGTGACCACTGCTGATCCAAGGTCACCCGAAGTGCTGCCGTCTTGCCGCGCCCAATCCAGAATACCTGCCTCATCAAAAGCAGCAGCGAATATGTTTCTTGTACCTACCGACCCATCCAAAATCGGCAATACGATTTCACCAGGTTGCCCCTGCCCAAAGGTCGCAGGGGGAGAAACTGAACCGGCGACAATCAATCGATTGCCCGAGTCAATGGTGATATCGGACCCGTTTTCACTGTCTAATCCTCCGGCCGTATTCGCCCAGACAGGTCCGTCGGATTGGGAAATTTTTGCCAGGAAAACGTCTGTGCTTCCCAAAGAAGATAGTGGTATTCCGAGAGAATCGGTTGTCTCTATATCTATGAGACCATTGAAATATCCGGTGGCATAGATATTACCGGCACTGTCAAGAACCAAGCTCTTTGTTTTTATTCTATATGACTCACCAACGACTCCGGGCGTGTATTGGAAGGCTTTCTGTGTGTTGCCGAGGCTGTCCAGGGCTATTAAATAGCTATCACCTAGTTCAGTGCCATGAAACTCGCCTCCAACAAAGAGGTCACCGTTTTGAGCAGAGGCAACGGACCAAGCCTCGTTATCTCTACCATCTTGGTCATCATGAAAACACCGAAGCCATTTCAGCGTCACAGCCTTCAAAGGAGCGCTTGTGTCAACTTCTTCTTCGCCGGTATCACTATCACTCGCGGAATCGGAGTCCGTTGATGGCTCTTTGTCCTCGGGTAGGTAACCCCTCGTATCTCTTCGTGAGCAAGCCATGAAACAGATTTGATGTGCAACTAATATTATCAGCACCAATACTCGAAAAACACGGAAAATCATATCCGTCCTCCAAATATGAGATTTGAAAAAATGAGTTCATATAACTTCATTAATCTATAGTAATCATTTTTTTGAAAGATCACAACGGAGTGCGCCCACTAGTATTACCCGTATGACCGAGAGAAGATTCCGGTGTAAACAGGAGGAACCAATCGTGGAAGGAATTAGTCGGAAGCACGCGATCGATCCGCATTTTTTCATAGTATTCAACCGGGTCGAGATGAATCACCTGTTAAAAATCAGTCTAAAAACCAGTATTCAATTCCCTTGGTGATTTCGCCGGAACCGGGAAAGGTAGCCCATCCAAGGCAACGTGCAGCTTGGGCATCACTATCATAGTCCCAATCATAGCCTGAATCCACTTCACCCCCAGCGAAAACATAAGTGGCAACAGAGCATTCCCCTGGGACAGGGTCATTAAATACGTAACCTTGGTTGGCTGGATCTACAGTTCCCCAAGACGAGCCATCATGATAATAGAATTGAAAACCTGCAGATGAACCCCCTACTGCCGACATGCAGCATGAAGAGAGTACACCTTTTGCACCTTCAAAAGAAGAGATGTCCTTGGGAGCCCACCTTTCGCAAGTGCCACCGCTCCAATCACAGTTTGTGTCGTGATATGCAAGGACATTGGACCTCAAATAGGTTGTCCCTGCCGTACAAACTCCACTTGAAACTGCTGTACACATGGTGAATCCACGTGCCTCGACAACAAGTA
>JAUVDV010000193.1 GCA_030595125.1 Deltaproteobacteria bacterium | reverse complement strand
GACTGAAAGTCGCGCCTGACCGCGACCGCCAGCAACAAGAGAGGCAGAAACCAGTGTATGTTGTAGTCGTTGAAAAAGGTGGTGAAGTACTGTGCGGATTTGGCGAACCAGATGCCGTTTACCTTGGCGTAGAACGTGTTGGGAAGCCAATACCCATAGTAGGAATATCTCCACAGGAAATGACCGCCGACGAGCAGCACGTATGGAACGCACCAGATCATGAGCGAGCGCAAACGCCGTTTCTTGCGCAAAACGTCGACGAGAAAACACATGCCGGCGGCAGCCATGAAGATGCCGCCCTCGGGCCTCGTGAATGTCGCCAGGGAAAGGATGAACGAGGAGGCCCACGGGTAAGGCCTGTCCAGTCGACGTTCTCGAAACATCATCATGTAGCCGAAAAGCAGGAGCGCCGAGAAAAACGCGGTTTCGAGCCCGCTTGTACTGAACGCCGTAAACGAGCGGCAGGCCGCAAGGGAAAGGGGAACCATGGCGACAAAAAGGTCTTTTTCTCCGAACCTCTTCAACGAATGCAAGAACAGGAGAACGATGATCGCGAATCCCGATGCTATCCCGAGAACGTTGGAGAGAACATCCGGTTCGACGTGCGCGAACATCCCGCCGGCCATGATGAGTGTCCACAGAAAGTTGGTGTAACCCTCGACGCGCTCACCGGGATTCCAGACCAGCCCCAGTCCGTCAACCAGGTGCCGTGCATATCTGAAGCTGATGAAAGCGTCGTCGGTAAGGAAGTAATACTTGTGGACATTGTAAGCGAATGCCGCGGCCGCCGCGAACGCTGTAATTACGATGAATGCTCGGATGAGCACACCCATTACCGAGAACCTTTTCAACTGTTCGGGTTCGGACATGTGCCGATCAGCCCTTCTCGTGCCAGTCGGGGTTGGGGTAACGGGCGGCAGGACGTCTTCCGTACAACAAATCGTCAGACCGAAGAGCCAGGCGCCTCGCCATGGGGTTTCTCTTTATCAACCACCTCACCATGTCATGGGCGCTGCCGGCCGGATGAGAATACGGGCAAACCTTGATGCACAGGCCACAATCGGAGCCGATCGTTCGCCAGTATCGATAGCAGGTGTCTTGCTGTGACTGCCATTTCTCCACGCCGCAGTGATCCAGTTTCTCTCCCTTGTCGATGGAACCGGACGGACAGATGTCGGCGCACTTCATGCAGATGCGACAAAAGTCCTGAACGCCGAAAGTGATCGGCTCGTCCTGCTCCAGCGGTAGATCGGTGGTCACGACCGCCAGCCTCACCCGTGGGCCCATCTTCGGGGTCACGAGCAGTCCGATGCGCCCCAGTTCTCCCAACCCCGCGTCGACGGCTACGGGGACGCACATGACCCGGTAGTTTCCGTCCACGTGAGCGCGGGCCTCATATCCCAGCGTGTTCAGATATCCGGCCAGGACCATCGCTATACGGGCGACCTCCAGGTACTCGAAGGCAGTCTCGGTGGTGGTCGGGGAGTCGGGCGCGAGCCGAACCATCTCGTGTGCCATGGGAATGGCTATCGCGATCGCGTGGGTGTGCGAAAGATCGATGGGCTCTCCCCACTTCCCCGGAGAGCGTCCGATGTTGCTGTACACATGCGCGGGGTTGAGCCTGGTACACCCTACCGAAGCGGCGCCGAGATATTTGGCGAACCCCTTGATCCGCATGGCGGCCCCGGCCGGATCGATCTGCACCTTTCGCCCTTCAATCGGGGCCGGGCTCCCGTCCAGCTCGCGGGTCAGATTCTCGGTGAGATCGAAGCAAGCAGTCTGGAAACCCGAGGTCACTGGATCGTAGGTCTTGCTTCCGGGCTGTGCGAGTCCGGGCATGGCCCGAACATTCTCGTCGAATTCCCGCTTTTCCGGATGGTCTTCGTAGTACGCCTCGAACTGTGGGGTTCCCTCTTTTATCCTGTAGAATCTGTGGAACACCGCGTCCCGTTCGTCGACCCGGCTCCTCTTCCCTACAATCTTGAGCGCTTCCGACCGGGTCCGGGGCAGTGCGATCACACCTCCGGCGATTACCACGATTCCGATGATCCCGGGGACAACCCAATCCCGAAACGGCATGTCGATGATCAACAGAGTTCCGAGTATCGCCAGCGCCGCAACGGTGACCGCGAGCGCAATGGCCGCCGGACGTTTCTCCCGTTCGGATGCGAACGTCGCCACAAACAAGATGCCGAGCAACGCAACCAGCGCAAACGCCGTCCAGCCGATGATCGAGATTAAATCCATGATTTCCTTGAAGACACGTCTTCGCGAGCACACTACCCCACTTTGGTATTCGTTTCCATATTGCCTTGGGCGACCAGCTCGGGGAAAATGCATTCATGTGCACTGCAAAGACACGCGCGGTCGATATTGTTCTCGCGACGGCCAACGCGCGATTTCACCACTCGTCCCTGGCCCTGCGCTACCTTATGGCCAACCTGGGCGATCTGGAAGACAGGGCGTGCATTCTGGAGACCACGATAGACGAGCGCCCGGCGGATATCGCCGAGAAGATCCTCGGTCTCGATCCGGTGATATGCGCCCTCGCCGTATATGTGTGGAACGTTTCCGTCCTCACGGAAGTCGCCCGGATCGTCAAGGCGGTTCGCCCGAGTATGAAGATCGTGCTCGGCGGGCCCGAGGTATCCTTCACCGACGACCCACCGGCCATAGCCGACCTGGCAGACGTCATCGTGCCTGGCGACGGCGAGCTTGTCTTCCCCAAGATCTGCGCCGATCTCCTTGCGGGTCGCACGCCCAAAAGCGAGATCATCTCGGCTCGCGAGTCGAGCCTGGACGCCATCGCTCTCCCCTACCGCCTCTACGACGAACGGGATATCGCCGACAGGACGATATACGTTGAGGCGTCCCGGGGGTGCCCGCACGGTTGCGAGTTCTGCCTCTGCGCCCTGGACTCGAAGGTCCGCAAATTTGGAGAAGGCAGAATCATCG
>JAUVDV010000114.1 GCA_030595125.1 Deltaproteobacteria bacterium | reverse complement strand
TCCGTTATCAGGATTCCGAACTACGCGTGAACGACTTGGAGAAGAGTATCGGGTAAATGGGCAACATCTGCGGCATCACGAAACGGGGGAAGAACCAATTTCTTCCTTGACGCTGACGTCCGCTTTATCGATGGCACCCTTGTGAGCACCCTTGGGAGGGTCAATCAGTGAACTTCTGAAGTCCGTCCCCGGAATCTTTTATTTACGGCTATAGGGACAATTCTTCTTTCCTAAAAATTCTACAATCTTCACATTTCCTGCTCCCTGAGCATATTCAATAGCAGTGATACCTTCTTGTCCTTTAAGTGAACAATCCCCACCGGCATTCATAATCATCTCTACTATTTCCAAATTCCCATGATAGGCCGCATTCATAAGAGCAGAAACATCCTCATCGTTCTGTATATTCACCAGAGCACCCTTCTCAATCAGCATTTTAGAGATCTTGATCCTATTCACCATTGCGGCACCTATAAGGAGCGTGGTACCTGCCATGTTTTTACTATTGACATCCGCACCAGCCGCTATCAACAACTCGACCACGTCCGTATGTCCTTCTTTCACAGCATAGTGAATTGCCGCATTTCCTTCGTTGTCAGTCAGTTTCAGACTTGCATTCAGTTCTAAAAGCACTTTGACAACATCCACATTACCTTTTTGAGCAGCGTACATCAAAGCTGTTTTACCAATTGAATCCTTTGTCAACGTTTTTTCACCAGCACCAACAAGAGCCCGTACTGGCTCCAAATGCCCCGCATTCGCTGCAATCATAAGAGCTGTACGGCCACACTTTTCTTCCTCATTTACTCTTGCTCCAGCATTTAACAGATATTCAATCATTGATGCGTCACCTTGGTAGGTCGCAATCATCAACAGTGTAAATCCGTCCTCATTTCTGATATTAGGATCTGCCTTTCTATCCAATAATATCCTTACAATGTCCCAATAGCCGTTTTCGGCAATAACCATAAGAGGTGACATTCCACTATTAGAACGTCTGTTAGGATCGGCACCATGGAAGAGAAGCTTTTCAATCGACTCTTGATGTCTCTCAAGAATGGCCGTCATTAAAGCCGTGCCACCATGCTTGTTTACAAGATCCACGGTTACACCATGCCGAATGAGTTCCTCTAAAACACCAATATGGTTTTCCATTGCTGCGCCAGTCAATGCAGTCCAACCGTCATCGGAAGTCGCGTCCAAGTCTGCTCTACGAGCAATCAGTTCTTTAACCACTAACAAATAGCCGAATTTTGACGCTCCCATGAGCGGTGTAGCACCATTACCTTCCCCCAACTCGACATCAGCTCCTCTATCGAGTAGTAGCTTAACAATATCAAGGTGCCCCGAAGCCGCAGCTCTAAGCAGTGCCGTTCTCCCATCTTTCCCAGTTTGGTTTGGATCTGTTCCTTTATCTAATGCATCAAGTACTACTTCAATTTCACCATCCAGGGCAGCTTGATGAAATCTTCCATCGTAATCCCTTTGAGAACGCTGTTGATAGTGAATAGCCTGTGGTGACGCACCACAGGAGATCCCAAGAAGAATCAAAACAGAGCAGAAACCTAACAAAAAAATTCTTCTGATTTCTCTATGCATATACATCATCACCATGTAATTCGAACTTCCCCGATAAAATGACTGATGCCCTTGTAGATGGGAGCATTCTAGCATTGATCGTGGAAAGCCACCTTGAAAAACGAGTGAAAAACGAGCAACGTGTCCGCCTTCGCCCTGCCGGGCTACGGCGAGATCTTGGACTTCCGATCTCAAAAATCAAACAACATTGAAACTTGGCGGGGGGCGGTGCGTCGGGTATGTTGGCGGGCCTTGAGGAGAACAAAATGAGCAATAAACAAAAGAAAAAGGGTTCGGCGGACGATCTGCCCATGATGCAGAAGATCGTTGGCCTGTGCAAACGCAGGGGCTTCATCTTCCAGTCGTCGGAGATATACGGCGGTCTGAAATCCGCTTACGACTACGGTCCCCTCGGAGTGGAGCTCAAGCGCAACGTCATGAACGAGTGGTGGCGCTCCATGGTCCACGAGCGCGAGGACGTGGTGGGTCTCGACGCTTCAATCATCATGTCGCCGAAAGTCTGGAGAGCCTCGGGACACGTGGGTGGATTCTCGGATCCCCTGGTGGACTGCAAGATCTGCAAGGCCCGGTTTCGAGCGGACAAGGCCCCTGCAGTCGAGCCCGGATCCGAGGTGAAGTACCGCACCAAGGGCAAGACCATCGTCGGCACGGCCGATCGCGCATACGTGTGCCCCGAGTGTGGCTCCCCGGAACTCTCCGAGGAACGCGAGTTCAACCTGATGTTCCGAACCAACCTGGGCCCCATCGATTCCGACGACTCCACCGTCTACCTTCGCCCGGAGACAGCCCAGGCCATGTTCGTCAACTTCCTCAACGTCCAGCAAACCTACAGGATGCAGCTGCCCTTCGGCATCGCCCAGCAGGGAAAGTCGTTCAGGAACGAGATCACCGTGGAGCACTTCATCTTCCGCTCCTGCGAGTTCGAGCAGATGGAAATGGAGTTCTTCTGCGAGCCGGATGACTCGGACAAGTGGCTGGACTACTGGAAAGAGGAGCGCTTCAACTGGTACGTCAACCTCGGCGCAAAAAAAGAGCACCTGAGGCTTCGCCCCCACGAGGCGGACGAGCTGGCTCACTACGCGAGGGCCTGCTACGACATCGAATACGAGTACCCCTGGGGCTGGGACGAGCTCGAGGGCGTGGCAAATCGCACGGATTACGACCTTCGCAAGCACCAGGAAGCCTCGGGGAAGAAGCTCACCTACTTCGACCCGCAAAAGACCAATCCGGAAACGGGCAAACAGGGAATGCACTTTCACCCGTACGTCATTGAGCCGGCCGGCGGCGCAACCCGCGCTGTCCTCATGTTCCTCCTCGATGCGTACGACGAGGAGCCGCCCTCGGAAGGCCGCAAGGACGGTCGAGTGGTTCTTCGCCTTCACCCGCGTCTGGCGCCCATCAAAGTGGCGGTGCTGCCCCTGGTAAAGAAGGACGAGTGGCTCACCGGCAAGGCGAGGGATATCGTCAAGGGATTCTGGTCAAACTCCGTGAACGCTTTTTACGACGAGAAGGACGCCATCGGCCGCCGCTACGCGCGTCAGGACGAGGCGGGAACTCCTTTTTGCATCACCGTGGACGGCCAGACAAAGGAAGACGACACCGTGACTCTGCGCCACCGGGACGACATGAGCCAGGAACGCATCAAGGCCGGGGAAGCCGTCGACATCGTCAACGCAGAACTGCGAAAGTGGATTTTTCGACACAACAGTTGATAAATGCAATAATATAGATTGTGTATGGGGGCGCCGGAGGTCGAGTTGTCCACTGCCGATGATCAGAAAAGCGAACGCAGAAAAGAACCACGATTCAAGGTCAACTGCAGATGCTGGATCGAGCAAGATTCGTTGACGCTGTTCGGCACTGTGACCAACATCAGCCAGGAGGGCCTGTTTCTTCGCACCCTTCCCATCGTCGGCGTCGGATGCCACGTGGAGGTCAGGCTCAACCTCGATTCCGACGTGATCATCGCCTCGGGACAGGTGAAGTGGCAAAACAAGCCGGTCTCCTCCAGTTCAAAGGCGTCCTCCGACTCGCCGGGTATCGGAATCAAGCTGACCGAGCTGGTGACGGGACAGGAGAACCTCGAACGATTCATCAACCGCGTTTCTCTCATTCCGGAGCCGGAGCCCGAAAGCTAGAGTCCCCAGGAGATCCCTCTCCATGACGCCAGGCAAAATTTTCGTGGTCTACGGTGACGAGCCGGGCTCCATGATGAGCCTGCTGCTAGGTCACCTCGATCCGGCGAGCCGGATTTCGCGAGGCAGTCGCATAGGAATCAAACCCAATCTGGTGGTCGCCAAACCATCGAATTCGGGCGCCACCACCGAGCCGGCCATCGTGGAGGCACTGGTAGAACATCTTCGCTCCGGCGGGCATGAGAACATCGTGATTCTCGAGAGCGCCTGGGTGGGCGACAATACGCGAAAGGCGTTCGAGGTCTGCGGTTACAACGAGATCTCCCGCAAGACGGGTGTGCCGCTCATCGATCTCAAGAGCGACTCGTCGACCCGCAGGCGCGCGAAAGGAATCGACATGGAGGTCTGCGACGCCGCGCTCGACATAGATTTCCTGATCAACGTTCCGGTGCTCAAGGCCCACTGCCAGACGCGCATGACCTGCGCTCTCAAGAACCTCAAGGGGTGCATTCCCGACCACGAGAAGAGGCGCTTCCACACCCTGCGCCTTCACAAACCCATCGCTGCACTCAACTGCATCATCGAGACGGGGCTGGTGATCGTCGACGGCATAATCGGCGATCTGACCTACGAGGAGGGAGGCACTCCGGTTTGCATGAATCGGATCATCGCGGGTGAAGACCCGGTGCTGGTAGACGCCTACGCGGCCTCGCTGATGGGTTACTCGCCGCAGGATATCGAATACATCGCGCTGGCCGAGGAGATGGGAGTGGGGTCGGCCGACCTCGATAGCGCAGACATCATCGAACTCAACCGAACCGGCGATGTCCATGTGGGGCTCCCCGAAAAGGGAAACACCGATTCGTTTGCCGAGCATATAGACGAGGACCAGGCTTGCTCCGCCTGTTACGGCGGTCTGCTACACGCCCTTCAACGGCTGTCAGACAGCGGCGAGCCTACGCGGATCGGAAGCGGCGCGATTTCCATCGGGCAGGGGTTCAAGAAGCGATCCGGCGCCGGAATCGGAGTGGGCGATTGCACCTCTGGACTGGAACATTGCCTTGCGGGGTGTCCGCCGACCGCCAGGGATATGGTGGAGTTTCTGAAAAAGAAATAGGCTAGAGGACGTTCAACACACCGACGATTTCCACTTGCGCCGTGAACGTGCCGCCCAATCCCGTGACCAGATTGGTCATGATATCGAACGCTTCCTCAAAGGCGGGAAACACACAAACCAGGCGGCCCGGGGGGATATTGAAGGAATCGAGATCGGCAGTGAGCAGTGCCTCGACCTGTCCGGCGATGGCCACCACGGGGGGCTCGATTCCAAGTTCGGCAGCGTAGTTGACATCGACAAGGGCGCGCATCTTGAACATTCCCTGGACGATTCCCATCATGTGAACCTTGAGCATTGCCATCTTGGCTACAAACTCGGCCCCGGCGTCCGCGTCGACATCCGCAGCGAAATCGTACCTGAAGGTAAGCGTGGGCGGTGTGCATTCCAGGCTTGCGGAGGCCTGCGCCTTGGCCGAAGCCTGGCAATCGGCGCTGGCATCGCACGAACCTTCCGCGCTGCACGACGGAGGTGTCACCTCGCCCTCGCATCCACCCGAGCATTCGCCTTCGCATGAACCGTGACACTCCCCTTCACACTCGGCTTCTACCGACACCTCACACTCGCCGTGGCATTCTCCTTCGCACGTTCCACCGGCCTTTAGCTCGCACGATCCCTGGCATTCGCCATCGCAGGTGCCCTCGCACTCCCCTGCGTTGTTTTGCAGCGAACAGGTACCGGAGCAGGTGCCCCTGCAGATTCCCTCACAGACCGCAGCCACATCCATCTGGCAGGCTCCCGTGCAGGTACCCTCGCAAGATCCACTTGCTTCGACCGAGCAACCACCTTCACATGTGCCCTCGCATCCCCCCGTGCAGTTCCCCTTACAAGAAAATGAAACCTCGCCGGATTCGCACTCGGCAGAAATATCGCAACCCGCCTGGGCTTCGCAGTGGGCCTGCGCGTCCACCGCCACATCAACGGCGGCCTGACACTTGGGCGGAACGAAATCCACCTCTATGCCACCCTCCACGTTGGCACTGATCTCCGCGTCTATTGCGGCGCGCACCGATGAAGCGATATCCTCAATGCTCATCTCGGCATTTACATTCGCATCGAAAACCGCTCCAAGGGCGAGCAACTCTTCTTTGAGATCTACTTCTACTTGCGCCGTGGCTGCGCCCAGCGTCCCCACCGCCTTGAAAAATCCGTCGAGGCGGGCGTCACCGGAGATGAAGTCATCCCCCGCGCTGACTTCCCCGCACGGTCCGCAAAGATTTTCCGTGGCATCCTTGACGTCGTCACAGGCGTTTCCCATGCACATGACGAACAGGGTCCCCAATAACAAACCGAATACTTTTCTCATTGTGTTTCCTCCTTGTGGCCAAAGAAATCTGACTCATTCATCAGTTCTTCGCCTCGGGGAGGAAAAACCTTCCGACGTGCTGAAAAAAAGGTTCATCCGGATCCAGCCGTGCTGACCGGTCTTTTCACCGCGCCCTTATGAGGGCGCGGTCAGGATGGCCTGGTGCCGAATGATCTCTGCGTACCGAACGGCCAAGCCCTGCGGGCTTCACTCTTCGGGCTCCCACTCGACGATGGTAGTTCGTTCCTCGTGGTGTTTTAGTTGATTGCAAATATATGCCTTCAGCCCATCGTGGTTTTCCGGATCCACGGTCACGGCGTACACGCCGTCCGCCCATCCTCCAGAATGTACGCATCGAGGTGGTGAGCTTTGACTTCGAGGAAGCCGAAAAGCCCTCCGGGCTTGACCGGTAGCACCCCCTGATTTTGCAGGAAAGTAGGTCATCCTGACCGCGCCCTCATCAGGGCGCGGTACGTGGGTAGGATCGTCAGTTTCTGAGAGTCACGGTTCATGTGAACACGGCTGGATCCGGATGAACCAAAAAAAAACGGCCTTCGCCTACCTAGTTCCGCTCCAGCATGCGCTTGGCCTTTGAAATCATTGCCGCATCATTCGACTTTTCGATCACCCACAAGAGGTGTTCTCTCGCGCGTTCGGTTTTTTTGAGCGCCATGAGGGAACCGGCCAGTCTCACTTTGGCCCGAGCCTCGAGGAGCGTCCCGTTTCCTCCTTGCGCGAGAAACTGCTCCAGCGCCTTGACTGCGCCTTCGTGGTCCCCCAGACGATCCTGAATGATCGACGCGGCCTTGAAACGGGCGCGGTTGGCCCTCTCTCCTCTGGAAAGCGCTACCAACTTGTCGTATGCGATCACTGCCTGCGCCCAGTTTGAACGCTTGCGCTCACAGTCCGCCAAAAGCGACCACGCGTTTGCATCCGACGGATTTTTGGCGAGATGATCCCGAAGAGCGAACCTCGCCTCATCGAGCCTTCCCTCGATCACCCACTCACGCCACTTTGAAATACTTGAGATTTCGGAGTCGGTCGCCTCATGACCATCCGGCGGGGCGGCGGCAGGCGCCATTGCAACATCATTCTTCAAATCGTCAGAATCGATCTCAGCAAACTCCCCGGCATCCGGCACGAGTGATTCGACAGCCGGTACCAGCGTCGTTTGTGATGAGGGCGATCCCGCCAACAGATCATTCAGAGCGATGAGGTCTTCCTTGTCGGCCGGTTGAATCTCCGCAATCGAATCTAGCTCGATCGCCTGTCCTGCAGACAAACTGTGTTTTCCGATTTTCGCTCCCTTGACGCTGACCTTCCCATCGGAAACGATGACCTTCGCCTGTTCGCCCGCGCCGTTCAGATCGACCAGGAACCGCGTCCCGGCAACTTCCACAGTGAAGTCCGGGGTTGCAACCGAGAAACTTTCCCCGTCAGTTCTTCGCGATACTTCGCACGCCACCGACCCTTCTTGAAGAACAAGCAGGGCTGTCGGACCGCTCCGAACGACGAGGACACTGCTCGAGGGGCCGAGGCTTATAATATCGGACGCAAGCCGCACCCTGGTCCGGCTATTGGAGTCAGTTCGGTATATGAGCGTGTCGTCGTTCATGCCGGAAGATGCGCTTGTCGGATCGACCGGCGCCGGCGGATTCATCATGTGGCCAACGAACACTCCCAGGGCTCCCGCGATGACTATCATCGCCGCGACGGCTACCGGGAAAGCCCGGGATTGTGGCTGCGAGAAGTTGCTTTTCTGTGCAAGCTGCGCACGTTGAACGAGCCGCAATGCTTCGTGGGGGCTGGGATCCGGGAAGGCCTTTTCGCTCTTTGAAGCTTCGACAAGACGATTTTCAATATCGCGCCACGCTTCGACTGCCGCGGCACACTCCGAGCAATCCCGCAGGTGCTCCTCGAACTGGTGCGCGCCGGCGGTCTCCAACCTGCCATCGAGGTAGGAAGAAATCATTTCACAGGTTCTCATGACCCCTCCTTGCAGAGAATGGCGGCCACTTCTTCTTTTTTAAATAACTGAAGCATCGTCTTTCGCGCCCGGTGAAGCCGGGTCCACACTGTATTTGGCTTGATATCCAGGATCTGCGCGATCTCCTCGCCGGTGAAACCATCGACGGCATGCAGCACGAGCACTTCTCTTTGAGCCGCGGGAAGCACCTTGAAGGCGTGGCGCAATTCATCTCGGATCTCCGCATCGACTTCGGGCGTGGAGCCTTTTACCGCAAAGATGCCCACCGGGTCTTTGCGATGACGTTCCAGCAAGTTCCGCCTGACCCAGGTGAACCGCCTCCATCTCCGAGCCTTGTTGACGGCAATACCGAAGAGCCAGGACTTGAACTTGCCGTTCTTCTGATAATTGCCGGCCGACTGTGCCAGGGCCAAAAATACGTCCTGCCCCACTTCCTCGGCCTCGGCGACGGAGATTTCAGGCGCAAATCTCCTTATCGCTCCTTTGACCATCGCGCCGTACCGCACGTACAGCTTCGCCAGCGGGTACATCTCACCCGTCGCGAGGATGGCCACCAGTTGTTCGTCATCCGGCCCCTCACCGGACATTGGCGCCATCGGGCCTTTTTGCCCTTCGTTCACAAGCTCATTCCTTCGGTAGCCCGGATCCTTCCGGCAGTTGCCCGGTATCTCCTCATATTTCTACAATCAGCCCCAGTGTAGCAGCCAGATCCATGGTCGGCGTCTTCAGCAACGTGCTTTTAGACAGACGTCTGTAGAACCGCTTGCTCGGCATGAAACCGAGAGTCAAGTCGAGCACGATCGACAATCGATCGGTCAGCTTGAACCTCGAATCGAAGCCGCCAGCAAACCTCAACGACCACCAATCATAGTACTGATGATATCCGTCGGTGATCGCAAAATCGACCGAATTCCACATCGGCGCAAGAGTCACCAGCGGCCCGACCTCGAAAAAACCCACCGTCCACAAATACCCGACCTCCACGCGAGGCTCTATCCTGTAGCCGATCATCAACAGTTCCCTGTCTTCCACACGGGGTCCCATCTTGGCTACAAACGCCAGCCTGCCGAAGAATCCTTGTGGGATACGCAGGTCCACAGCGATCCCGCCTCCCCACAGGAACGAGGATCCTTCATGGCCGACCAGACCTCCACCGATCTCAAATGCTGTCAGGATGCCCACTCTGAGCCCGGGTTGCTCTGTTTCAATTGGTTCTTCTTCCGTTTCGGTTTGAGGTTCTGCCTCTTGCGCTGTTTCTTCTGGCGAGGAGATCTGAAAACTGTCGCTGACGATCTCGCGTACGGCCAGGGCCACCTCCTCCACGGAACCGCCCTCGAGATTTCGGATGGTGAAGACGCCCTCTTGGGACCCCATCCCGGCCTTCATGAGCCGTACAACGGTCTTTTCCCAGATATCGCATTCCAGCCAGATGACGGGCGAAGTATCGGCGGCGTTCCTCGTCGACGCGCGGATTACTTTCACTTGCTCCGTTTCGCTCAGCTCGCGGAAGTTGGAAAGTCCCGGATCGACAGTGATGATATCGAATCCGTCCAGGGCCAATTCGAGCTCCGAAACCAGGTGTTTCTCACGGCCGGACAACTCCGGACCGGCACAAACCGCAAGCACCGACAGCCTCGAGCGCGAAGCCGGCGCGGAATCCTGCGCCCCTGCGACTTTCGGTAAAAAGCACAGCGCAAGGAGAACTGCGGCGCAAACGCGTTTGATGACTGCCATGTTCATGTTCAAAAACGGATACTAGCAGAAGATCAGAATATACAAGTGGACAACATGGACGTTTGTCCTGCTTCGGAGGCCCTTCGCAGGATCTTTGGAGGACGTATATGACTTGTTCATACGATCTCTTTGTGTATAGTTCCCAGGCCGCAAGAATGGATGCGGCCGTTTATCGCTGTGTGATTATATGTTTACCGGCCTGGTACAAGACGTGGGACGTATCTCCCGCCTGACGATCTCCGGAACAGAAGCGGAGATCGGCGTGACCACCGCCCTTCCCTCTCTGGATGTCGGCGAGAGCATCGCCATCAACGGGGCGTGCCTGTCTGTAACGAGGCTGGAGAGCGGCGGATTCACTGCGTTCGCGTCGGCGGAGACCCTGGCGGTGACAGGCCTCAGGACGGCGGCGCGCGGAACGGGCGTCAACCTGGAAAGGGCGCTGCGCGTCGGCGACCCGGTCGGCGGTCATTTTGTGGCCGGGCACGTGGACGCTACTGTGAGCCTTCAGTCCCGTACGCGCCTCGGAGAAGCCGAGCGATGGAGACTCGCCATGCCGTCGGACGAATCTCTCAAAAGTCAACTGGCGCCCAAGGGTTCCGTCGCCCTCGACGGCGTGAGCCTCACCATAAATGAAGTGTCGAGCGACTGGTTCGAGGTGATGATTATTCCCATTACCCTCGAGCACACGACCTTGAACGATATGCATGTCGGAGCGATGTTGAACCTGGAAACCGATGTTCTGGCCAAGTACGTGGCCGGGCAACTCAAACGCGGGACCGCCGACGGCGGGACCGTGGATATGAATCTCCTGCGACGTACTGGATTCGTGAGGTAAATCGTGATCGAGCAACTCAAGTCCATAGAACGGGCAAGCCTCGCCATCGAAGCGATCAAGGCGGGCAAAATGGTCATCCTGGTCGATGACGAGGACCGGGAGAACGAGGGGGATCTGACAATGGCCGCCGAGCTGGTCACCCCCGAGGCGATCACCTTCATGGCCACAAAGGCATGCGGGCTCATCTGCGTGACCCTGACACCGGAGCGTGTCGAACAGCTGGCCCTGCCGATGATGGTCCAGGCCAATCGATCGCCACTACAGACCGCCTTCACAATATCGGTGGAGGCAGCCGAGGGCGTCAGCACGGGCATCAGCGCCGCCGATCGCTCTCACACCATCAGGGTAGCGGTGGCCCCCGGAGCGGATGCGAGCAGCCTTGTGAGCCCCGGTCACGTGTTTCCGTTGCGATCCATGCCGGGCGGCGTGTTGCAGCGAACCGGGCAAACCGAGGGCTCGGTCGACCTTGCGCGTCTCGCCGGCCTGGCACCCGCCGGGGTCATTTGCGAGATCATGAAGCAGGACGGAACCATGGCCCGCATGGATGACCTGAAGGTGTTTGCCGCGGAGCACGACATCCACATTGTCAGCATCGCCGATCTCATCGAATACCGGCTGCAGCACGATCGGCTCGTCGAGCGATGCTCCACCCACGAAATGAAGCTTGGCGATGGCGACGACAAGGCCGTCTTCAAGGCGCACATCTACCAGGCCGCACCGGGGATAGCGCGCCGTGAATACGTCGCCCTTTGCCTGGGAAATGTGGATGACGGCGACTGGGTTCCCTGTCGAGGTCACGTGGGAAGCTTCGCGGACGACGTGCTCGGCGCACACACCCGAAAGACCAGCCCTACAGCGAGAGATGCCATCAATGCCATCATCAGGCGCGGTCGTGGAATCCTCCTGTTCCTCCCATCCCGCGAATCGCTCAGGGAGGAGCTGGAGCGCTCTATAGGGGGCCATGCCTCCTCCGCTTCCAAAGACGACGAGCAAGGCGTGATACGGGAATACGGCATCGGCGCCCAGATACTTCTGGACCTGGGCGTGCGAAAGCTGCAAATGATATCGAACAACCCGCACAGACTGGTCGGTCTCGAGGCATGGGGTTTCGAAGAGGCCGAGCAGATCACCATTGAGGAGGTGTAGTATGGGATCCAACACAGACAGCGGCCCAAAGGTTCTCGAGGGCACACTCGAAGCCAAGGGACTCAAGTTTGCGATTGCGGTTTCCAGGTTCAACCACTTTATCGTCGATCGATTGGTGGACGGATGTCTCGACGCGCTCGCGAGACACGGTTGCGATACCGGGAAATGCAAGATTGTAAAGGTTCCCGGCTCCTTCGAGCTCCCTTCCGTCGTGCGCAGGCTCGTCCAGAATGACGAGTTCGACGCGGTGATAGCCCTGGGAGCGGTGATACGCGGCGGCACCCCGCACTTCGACTACATCGCCTCGGAAGTGACGAAGGGCCTTGCCCAGGTTTCCCTCACCTCCGACACACCCGTGTCATTCGGGGTCATCACCACCGACACGCTGGAGCAAGCCATCGAACGGGCCGGCACAAAGGCCGGCAACAAGGGTTGGGAAGCCGCAGTCTCTGCAATTGAGATGGCCAACCTTGGCAAAAAGCTCTGAGACATGGCCACTCGTCGCCGCGCAAGGGAGGTCATCCTCCAGATGCTCTTTCAACTCGAAGCCTCCGGGATAAGCTCGCGCGAGGTGGTCAACAGCTACAAGGACTATTTCGGCGAGGGTCCGCTGCCCGACGAGTTCGCGGTCGACCTGTTCACGGCGGTGGCGGGATCCATCGAAAAAATTGACGAGATCATCGGCACGGTAAGCGATAACTGGCGTCTGGAGCGAATGAGCCGCGTGGACCGAAACATCCTTCGCATGGGAACACACGAACTCACTTCCGACGAGGAGACTCCCCCGCTTGTGGTGATCAACGAGGCCGTCGAGCTGGCCAAGCGATTCGGCACCGAGGAGTCCCCCGCGTTCGTGAACGGAATCCTCGACCGCATAGCCAGGGACGCGAGGCGCCTCGAGTGAACATCGTCACGTTCATCCCTCCCAAGCTGGATCGCCTGGACGAACAGCGCGGCGGCTCACTGATCATGTTTCGCTTCGAAGAGAGACGCCCCCTCGTGGGTGTGGAGGGTCTGATAGACTGGCGCCTCCACGGTCATCTCTCCCGGTTGATCATCGACGGCTTCCTTTCCGGAAATTCTGACGAATCGCTGCTCGTCCCGCTGGAGCAGCGCCTTCCACACGACAACCTGATCGTCTTGGGTCTGGGCCCGGCAGAGGGTTTCTGCAAGGAACGTTTTGTCGGCGCCCTGCAGCGCATGTTCCGGTCAATGGACAAGCTCGACGCATCGGCGCATTTGACTGTCTCGCTACCGGGCAGATCTGCGGGCGCATGCAGCTCCGCCGACGCAATTGACTGGTTCTTGCCTGTTCACGACAACCTCGGAACGCACAGGGACGTCACCATCATCGAGCCCAGCATGGCGCAAAAGGCGATGCTCCCGGTGGTAGAACGCTGGCGACTAAAAAATTCCGTACCGTCCGGCTGACCGGCGCCCGGCGCTACTTGATAGGTTACTTGGGCGCGGGCGTTCGGTCACTGCTATAGAAGGGTTCGGTACCTGGTACCGACATGTTCGGTCACTGCTATAAGAGTGTTCGATGCCCGGTACCGGACAGTCCGGTCTTTCTTATAAGAGGCTCTTATCACTGGTACCGGTCAGTCTGGTCATTCTTACAAGAGGCTCTTATCACTACTATACAAGGGTTCGGTCTCCGGCACCGACATGTTCGGTCACTGCTATAAGAGAGTCTTATCACTGGTATAAGAGGGTTCGGTCACTCCCATAAGAGGGTTCGGTACCTTCTATAAGAGGGTCTTATCACTGATACCGGACAGTCCGGTCACTGGTACCGAAGGGTTCGGTACCTGGTATAAGACGGTTCGGTCACCGGTACCGACCCGGTCTATTTGTTTTTGCCGAAGTATGTGATCAGTTGCGGGACGAGGTCGAGGATGCGGGCGTCGAACTTCTCTTGTGAACGGACAAATGCGAGGACTTTGCGCAGTTCTTCGTGCGCCTCGGCGTCGATCAGCAGGTTCGCCTGCTTGAGACGGACCGTAATCGCCTCGACGTCCACTATCACGTTGTCAATATTTTCGGCCATTTCGCCCAGTTTCGCCAGGCGGACCTTATCGACTCCGTGGGGGGCGAGGCGTTCCGGGTCCTTATCTATTGCCTCGGCGGTCGCCTCGGACGTAAGACCGACCCCGTGTCGGGCCTTGGGAAGGCGCCTTACTTCTTCCGGCGACATCTCCCCGGCCTTGTCAGGAATCTCGATGGAATCCGGGATGGATATCGTCACGTTACCTTGTTTCATCTCGGCCATGATGGCTCCTTTCTTGGTTTGAATTACGATGAAAGTGGAACGTATACCCACCCGTATCGGTTGTCAAAAAACTTTCAAGCCCCCCGTCGAATGTCCAAGACGCCATCCGAAGGGTTTGACTTGCCATTTGGCTCCCATCGGGTACGCTTAATCGTTCGCAAACAACAAGGGAGAAGACCATGACAGTGCAAGAACTTGAAGAAAAGGTATGGGTTCAAGATGAGATCCGCATCGTCATAAGGGCTAACGTAACTACCGTTGTAAAAAAATACACGAAAGAGAAAGCAGCACAAGCAAACTGGAGTATCAGTGAGTTTCTTGCAAAGCGCATCACTCCACTTATCGACAATATGGAAGTAATGGTCCTGTCCGGATATGGCAAGCAACCTCATGGAAGAACTCTGCTCGATTCAGTGCGAAACTCTTATCGAAAAAAATAGAAATTGCTCGTACCGAGGACAGAGCACTGTGTGTTCTGACAAGATTACACATGCTCACGCCTAGGGCTGACGATGCCAAACATAGTTTTGATGCTGGGATCTCGTCCTTAACATCACCACGCGAATGAGGTAGAACAATCTCATCGACCGCAAGAACAACCGTGGAGAACGCTATTGATGAGAAAGCTTGTACCTCTTCTATCCGTCATAGCGTTGGTGCTTTCCTGCGGACCGCCTCAACTTCCAACCAGCCCCAAGGTCACGCCGCAAAGCTCAGGAGAGGGGAGTAAGTACCAGTGCAAGGACGTGACCGGTTCTACCGACCCCTGGCTGGTGGAGTGGGACCCGACCGCGAAGGTTCGGTTCCAGAGCAAGGCCAAGAAAGGTGTGCTGCTGGTCAAGTACTCCGGTTGCAATTTGGAGGTTCTCTACGGCTGTGAGGTGGAGGGTCAGTACGAGTTC
>JAUVDV010000061.1 GCA_030595125.1 Deltaproteobacteria bacterium | reverse complement strand
CAACTCTACCGGAACACATGACTCGAATAAGCCTCATTTCATTTGTATATTGCAGTCTGGAAACTCCAGCCAGGTCAGCAGCACCGTATGCTCACCAATGGCATACAAAACCTAATATTCTTGGTTTAAATTCTATGCCTGCACTCATTCGTTGCCACCTCCATTATTAGTCACCCCTTTGATAGTTATCCACTTTTTTAGTTATCTGGGTTTTATTTATTCGTATACTTCTTTTCATCTTAAGCCGCCGCATCAATTTGTTGTATGATCTCTTCATCTGTAACCGCCGCATCAATTTGGCTACAGAGCTCTTCATCTGTAAAGTGTTTTAGTACAATAGCATTTGTTGGACATTTTGCGTTACAAACACCGTCTCCTTTACAAAGAACAGGATTAACCCAGGCCTTTTTGCCTTTTGGCGTATCTCTAAACTCTATCGCACCATAGGTACAAGCTGTAATACATGCCCCACATGATACGCAATCGTTCTCTTTTACCTCGCAAACAGAACCTGAGGCTACAACTGTATCGTGTGAGAGAAGCGTTAAGACCCGGCCGGCAGCGCCATAAGCCTGGTTAATCGTTTCCTGTATATGCTTAGGATAGTGAGCTGTTCCACAAAGATAAACGCCGTCTGCAGCAAACTCAACAGGTTTTAACTTAACATGTGCTTCTTTGAAAAAATCATCCGGGCTCAAAGTTACCTTGAAAAACCCGGCTACTTCATTGGTTGATGCGGAGGGAATAACAGCGGCAGCCAGAGAAAGAACATCGGCATCTAATTCAAGCCGTTGACCTAAAATAGGATCAGGGACGGTTACTCTTAAAATAGACTTGCCTCCCTCTTCAACAGCTTCCACCTGGGGCTTGTCCTCGGGCTCATAACGGATGAACCTTACATCTTTCTCTGACGCTTCCCGGTAATAATCTTCGTTGAACCCATACGTCCTCATATCCCGGAAGAGAATGTAGATGGCCATCTGGGGGTTTAGCTCTCTTAATTTCAGTGCGTTCTTGACGGAATGGCTGCAACAAACCCGACTGCAGTAGTTTCTGTCTTCGTTTCTACAGCCGACACACTGGATCATCACCAGGCTCTGCGCATTGACGATCTTTTCGTCTCCCCTAGCGATCTGCTCTCCCAGCTCAACCGAGGTAAGAACCCTGTCGTCCTGTCCATAAAGGTATTCGGTGGGTGTGTATTCGTCAGCTCCGGTAGCGAGGATGGCCGCGCCGTGCTTTATCTTGTTGATTCTTCCCTCGGACTCCACCGTCGTTATGAAATTCCCCACATAACCGGAAACGTCTGTGATGGTGGCGTCGTGAGATACATGTATCAGGGGGTGCGCATAAACCTTGCCGATAACATCACGCAGATATGCATTGACATCCAACCCCTCCAGGGTAGTGGGAATTCTTTTCGCCATTCCCCCCAGGTCTGTATCTTTTTCCACCAGGCAAACTTCATGTCCCTGGTTGGCGATGGAGAGCGCACAAGTCATACCGGCTACACCGCCGCCGACCACCAGGGCCGTCTTGTTTACCGATAGATCGAATTCCTGCAACGGCTCCAGGTGGCGAGTTCGCGCCACAGACATCCGGATGATATCCTTTGCCTTTTCGGTGGCCTCTTCCTTCTGCTTGGAATGGACCCAGGAGCAATGCTCTCTGATATTCGCCATGTCGAAGTAATAGGGATTGAGCCCCGCCTCCCGAAGTGTGTCCCGGAATAACGGTTCGAGGGTTCTGGGGGAACAGGCTGCGATGACCACCCGATTCAGCCCCTTCTCCTTTGCCAGGTCGGTTATTTCCTGGGCGGAATTAGTGGCACATGAAAACAGTTGTTCCTTGGCGTAGACAACATTGGGCAAGGTCAGAGCATCTTCGACTGCGGAAGGAACATTGACCACACTCCCGATATTGGCTCCACAATGACACACAAAGACGCCAATTTTGGGTTCTTCTTTTGAGACATCTCTCTCCGGTGGATATACCCGTTCTCGAGACAGCCTCCCCCGCCTGTAGTCGAGGAATTCACCACATTGCGCGCTGGCCCCGCTGGCGGAAAAAACCGCCTCGGGGATGTCGGTAGGACCCTGGAAAGCTCCGCTCACGAAGATCCCGGGCCTGGTGGTTTTCATCGGATTTTCAGTCTCTATTTCACTGAACCCGTGTGAATTGAGCCCGATTCCGAACTTCCCGGCCAGAACTTCATTGTCCGCAGGAGGATTCAATCCGACGGACAATACCACCATGTCGAATTCTTCTTCTTTTACGCCTTCGTCGTTCGTTGCATATTTTAAAAAGATATTCCTGGTTTCCGGGTCCTCCCTCACGATTGATGGATAACCTCGGATAAACCGAACTCCGGGAAGTTGTTCGGCTCTCTGGTAGTACCGTTCAAAATCCTTCCCATGAGATCGAATGTCGTTGTGGAATACCGTACACTCTGTCTCTTCTCCGTGATCTTTTGTCAGGATCACCTGCTTCTGGGTGTAGGTGCAGCATACGCCCGAACAGTAGCTGTTCTCGCCCGGGGTAACCCGTCTGGAACCGACGCATTGGATCCAGGCGATCTTTTGGGGGTGTTTCTGGTCTGAACCACGCAGTATCTCACCCTCGTATGGCCCGGTGGCGGACAGCAGCCGCTCGTAGTCCATACTGGTGACCACGTTCTGCATCTTTCCGTAGCCGTATTCCTCTACCTCTGTCGGATCAAACGGCTGGATGCCTGAAGACAGGATTATCGTCCCTACGTTTACTTCTACTTTTTCAGCAGTCTGTTTGAAATCGATGGCGCCGGTCTTACATACGCCCCTGCAGATGTCACACTTTCCGTCTTTGAGGTAAAGGCAGCCCTCATCAATGTACGCGACGAGGGGAATTGCCTGGGAGAAGTATACATGGACGGCCTTGTTATCGGATATTCCCTGGTTGAATTGATCGGGGTACACCTTGGGGCAGTATTTTGTGCAGGTCCCACAACCCGTACACTTGTCCTCGTCGATGTATCGGGGCTTCCTGGTCAGGGTTACGTTGAAATCTCCTGCTTCCCCGTCCACTGCGTCAACGTCCGTGTATGTCAGAACCTCAATGTTTGGATGCCGGCCGACCTCGACCAGTTTGGGTGAAAGTATTCACATTGAGCAGTCATTGGTGGGAAAGGTCTTGTCGAGCTGGGCCATATGCCCGCCGATGCTCGGTCCTTTCTCGACCAGATAAACCCTGAAACCGGCGATGGCAAGATCAAGAGCGGCCTGAATACCGCTGATCCCCCCACCGACGACCATTACATCTCCAAAATTTCCTTCGACTGGCACGTTTTTCACTTCTCTTGGTCCTTTTCAGATGTCTTGAAAATCCCTAGATCATTTCCGCGACAATTTCAGTGATGTCTTTAACTTCCAAAACTTCTTCGTACTCCAGGTTCAGCCTGCTGTCTTCGAACATGGTGATGCAGTATGGGCAGGCGGTCGCAAGCACTTGCGCCCCAATATCTCTGGCCTGTTCCAATCTGAGATCGGAGAAGCGCTCTCCCTTTTCCGTGTCCATCCAGATTCTGCCGCCGCCGCCGCCGCAGCAAAGGCTATCCTGGCGCGAATCCGCCATCTCAACCAGTTCGAGACCGGGTATCCCGGTCAGAACATCTCGGGGCTCGTCGTATACGCCGTTGTGTCTCCCGAGGTAACACGGATCGTGATAGGTCACTTTCTTTTCATACTCGCCGGTGATCTCGAGTCGCCCATCCCTGATGAGTTCGGACAAAAATTGGGACATATGAACTATTTCAAAGTTCACCATGAACTCGGGGTACTCGTTTTTAAAGGTCTCGTAACAATGAGGGGAAGAAACGATCATCTTCTTGACCCCATTATCAATAAACGTCTTGATGTTCTCCCTGGCCAGGTCTTTAAATACGTCCTCACTGCCGGTCTTGCGGACGCTCTCTCCGCAGCAACTCTCCTTGGTGCCCAATATTCCGAAATCGACCCCTGCCTTGTTGAGGATATTGACCGTGGCGGTGGCCACCTTTTTTAATCGCGGGTCGTAACTGAGATAGCAGCCCACGAAATACAGAACTTCCATACCCTCGGTGAACGGTTTCACGGAAAGGTCTTTTGCCCAGTCAGCCCGTTTTTCCCGCTCTTCGTGCAGGGGGTTTCCCTCGGTGCGAAGGCTGGCTCTGACGGCCACGGCAGAACGGACAGACGCCGGGAAAACATCATAGTTGGAAGCAAGCTTGCGCAGGGACACGCTGAGATCTATTTGTTTGACTCCCCGTGGGCATTTTTCGGGACAGTTTCCGCAGGTTGTGCAACGCCAGATGTCTTCGCTTTCAATCTCGGTCAAACCGAAGGTGGCTTCCCGGATAATCTTGCGCATGCTGAAATCTCTGACCCTGTTCCACGGGCAAACAACATCACATTTTCCGCATTGATAGCATAAGTTGAAGACCTCTTTGCTAGCCTCCTTTATCTCATCTATTACTTCTGCGAAGGGGGCTACTGTTTCATCGGTTTTCATGAATCAGGCCTTCTTTGTCATCCGGGCGAGAGTATCCATTACCTTCTGCACGCCATGTTTGTTTGCCATGGCTTCCAATCCAATCTCTATCTCCTCTTGCTGTTCTTCTTCTACTACTTCCTCTTCCCTCTCTTCGTAAACCAGGGCATCAGCCAGGCACCATTGCACACACATGGGCTCCGAAAGTGATGGATCGGATTCGCACATATCGCATTTGAGGGGGAGACCGGAATCGGGTTCTTTGAAAAGATCTCGGGATGGGCAGGAGGCCCTGCAGAAGGCACACTCGTCGTATTCCTTCCCGTCAATTGTGTATTTGTCTCTGCCCGCACACTCGGCCATTGAATAGTCACCCGCGTATACGGGGACGTAGATATCTCTCAATGGATCGTGAATTACGCGAATGCGAGATCTTGCCGAGTTGCTGCTGCTATACCTCGGCGAAGCGTGAAAGGCGGAGCAGATTACCTCACATGCCCGGCAACCATTGCATTTGTCAACATCAATTCTTATTGTCTTGACTGTTTTGGTTTTCTTGTGACCGCTCACAGCATGTTCCTCCATTTTATTTCTGCTCTTTTTCCGTCGAAGTCTCCCCGGAAGGAGCGTCTTCGCCATCTTTCAAGATGCCTCTTTGAATGAAGTCCTTGCTGATGTAATCCAGGCTCAATTCATTTAAAGATTCTTCTGTAGGAATACCCTGGCTATTCCATCCCTTGAATTTGTAATATGTATCCATGAGTTCGGTTTCAAGCTCGGGAAATCTCTTCCTCCAGTGGTCCTCGGGGGGCTTCTCATCTGCTCTTCTCATGCCTTTTCTTACATTGAGGGCTCTGACCAGATTCCGGTTCCGCTTGGCTATCTGAATAAGTTCGTCCTTGTCCATATCGATCCCGGCCCCGGACGAGATGAAAGTCGGCAAATTGTGTATATGATACGGAGGCTTCAGGGGGAATGACGACAGGCCGGCGCACATTCCGAGGGAATCATCGATGTAGTGCATCTGCTCTTGCCAGTTGACAATTTCACAGGTTGCGTCAGGTGTCGGGTAATATGGAATTGATTTCTCTCCGCGCTGTTCCCACTCAACGAAATACTCCTTGAACTTCTCATCGGGAACGTGGGGCCAATCTTTTACGAACTCTTCTCTTTCCTCCCTGGTGGCGAAAGGCGCCTGGGGGAAATTACCTTCAATCTGGGTGATGTTTATTTTCTCGCCGGTAGAATACATGAGGAAATAAATAGGATTCAGCATTCCCAGCTTGAGAGGCAGCTGCTCGAGTTTTTTGATGTTGTTATGAGCGAATTCCTGCGCGCCATTACCAATTTGTTCGGCCGCCCAATGAGTGCCGTTGGCCAGGGTATCTCCTATCCCTTCGCGCCGGACGATTTTATCGAGTAGCCAGTAGAATTTCCCCTCGTTATCGTCGGGCATCCCCGGGAAGTCCTTGTCGGTCAGAATTCCGGCTTCGAGAAGCTCGAGGCCGAAGGCCATGACCTGCGGGGCGGAGAATCCGTCCACTCCATATTCCGTAGCGCTTTGAGCGATCCTCAAACCAAACTCAAGGTCTGACATGGCCCCCATTGTATAGGTGAGCTTGGAGAAGCACTTCATCATGTATGTCGGAAGTCCCGGGGGGGAAATTGTTGCCCCGCATTTCATGGGACAGTTGTAGCAACTGATCAGCCGCGTCCGCATACTCTCCATGGTATTTGTCCAATTTTCCGCGACTTCCTCGGTCCAGAACCCTTTTCTTCGAAGGCGGGAATTCCCCCACATGAAGTTTTCGGTGTGCCACTTCTCATCGTGCACAATCATCTCTTGCGGCGACCCGAGCCCGGCCAAAATGGGCATTACCCCCGGGATCGGATTTCCATCACGGGCTTTAATGTATTTCAATACGTAGTTGCAAAGCTCCATAAATTCGGCTGGTTTGGCGATATGGACGTCCTTCGTTCCACGGACGACGATGGCCTTCACCCCCTTGTCTCCCATGACGGCGCCGATTCCGCCCCGGCTGGCGCTGGACCTGCCCTGCTCGATGGAAGCAAAATAGACCCTGTTTTCACCGGCCATGCCAATGGCAGCCACCTGGGCCTTCGGCTCCTTCAACTCTTTTTTTATGAGGTCGGCAGTTTCAACAGCGCCCTTACCCTTTAAATGGGAGGCATCGCGTATTTCTACTTTGTCGTTGTTTATCCACAAGTAAACCAGATCGGGGGACTTGCCGCGAAGGATCACCTTGTCATAACCGGCATGCTTCAATTCCGGCGCCCAGAACCCCCCCATCATTGAATACGCCAGCAACTTGGTCTGAGGAGAAAAGGTGGAAACGATGGTGCGATTGCAACCGGGAGCAGGCGTGCCGCACAAGAGCCCGGCGCTGAATATGAGTAGATTCTCGGGAGAAAAGGGTTCGGCTTCAGGGGGAACCCTGTCCCACATCAGCTTGGCGCTTGTTCCCAGTCCCCCCAGATAAAGCTCGGTGTCTTTCGGGTCAGTTGCTACCCTCTCAACGTTTCCTCTGGATAGATCAACTTCTAAATTGAACCCTGTCTCTGCGAACCTCATTTTTGTCCCTTTTTTATTTTGCCTGAATCGTTTTTTCGACCGATCTCAGTGAAGAAAACTGACCAGAAATCAATTTTGGTCAGTGTTTCATAGGCCCGAGTAAACTGCAAGGGTAAACGCCGGTACCGGGGCTCCAGATAAAAACCGAGTGTTTTGTGACAAATATGAAACATCTGCGCAGATTCGAGCGTTGCCCCCTTGAAAAGGTACGATCGGATGATCATGTTATTATTTGAGAGGAACTGAAATGAACTATGTCCTTCTTTACTTTTTGGCAGGCGCGATTGTCGCGGTATGGACCCTCATCAACAATCTCGACACCGAACTCGAAGGAAATCCCGGCAGGCGATTTCGGCCCTCGGTCCTTATCGCCGTTTGTGTAATGATCGCCCTCGCGTGGCCCATCTCGGTGATCGTGTTTCTGTACGCCATTTTTACCAGCCTGCTTCGACGCCCCGGCAACCAGGATAGCTGGTAGAGCCGAATTAATTGGACCATTTTGTCTTGCAGCTGTCACCTATAGTGACAGGCGCAGATATTGTATCTCGCATATTTATTTAGGAGGGCTGAACCATGAAAGACCTGTACAGAATCGCTTTTTGCATAATGACTCTGGCCGTGCTCGGCGCGTGGGCTGCGGCCTGCTCCGGCGACAGCCCGTCTCCCATGGGGGACGCGGGGACAAACACCGATACTGACGCGGACTCGGATTCCGACAGTGACTCCGACAGCGACTCCGACAGCGACTCCGACAGTGACACCGACAGCGATTTCGACACAGATTCCGATACAGACTCGGACACGGACACTGACTCCGACACCGACACCGAAGGCGATCCCTGCAGCGTCACGATGGGTCCGAGCACAGCTGCGGGCACCTGCGCGGCAAACGAGTCTTTGTGCGAAGCCGGAGTTGCCGGATACAATCCCCAGGGAGACTGCGAAGTCGGTGAAGTCTGTTGCATAGGGGACGATCAGTGCGTCATCGCACTTGGCGGCACCTGCGCCGCTAACGAGGGCGAGTGCCCCGGCATGGCTTTCGAGTTGGGCTGCCCTTCCGCCACCCCCTTCTGCTGCGTGGGTGGAAATTGAGTTTCCGACTCCAGACCATGTAATTCACCAGCCTGCCGGCAAAATCGCGCATCCCGTTAGCCCAAAATTCCATTTTCTCCTACCTCACTTTGCGGTACACTATTTCACGATCATGACATCTGGACATGGAAGTGAAGCGCCATGAAAACTGAATGGCTACTTGATTACAATCCAGTATTGTTGGCGCTTGTTGCAGCCCTTTTCACCTGGGGAATTACTGCACTGGGCGCCGCCATGGTCTTTTTCTTTAAAACCATAGCTCCCAAAGTATTGAATTCAATGCTTGGTTTCGCGGCCGGAGTAATGATTGCAGCCAGCTTCTGGTCTCTATTGAAACCTGCAATAGAACTGACCGAGGCACAGGGCGGTATAAAGTGGCTTCCGGCCGTGACGGGTTTCCTGGCGGGAGGGGCTTTTCTTCTTGTAATCAATAAAATACTGCCTCACTTGCACCTGGGACTCTCGATAGATAGAGCAGAGGGAATAAAGACATCCTGGCAACGCAGTGTATTGCTCGTCCTGGCGATTACATTGCATAACATTCCCGAGGGACTGGCCATAGGAGTTGCATTTGGGGCGTTGGCAAATAGTCCGGAAACAGGAACCCTTGCCGGAGCTATTGCACTTGCACTGGGCATTGGATTGCAAAACTTTCCGGAAGGAGCAGCAGTCTCCATTCCATTGAGACGTGAAGGATTGTCCAGACTGAAGGCATTCAACTATGGGCAATTGTCCGGCATCGTAGAACCCGTAGCTGCTGTATTGGGAGCCTACCTGGTTCTGACAATTGCACCATTACTCCCATATGCACTGTCATTTGCTGCCGGAGCCATGATCTTTGTGGTTGTAGAAGAGTTGATTCCGGAATCTCAGCAAGGAAATGAAACAGACTTGTCAACAATTGGGGCAATGTTAGGATTTGCAACGATGATGTTGCTTGATGTCGCACTTGGATGAGTAGACGATGATGGGAGTCTGTCTGAAAACCAGGATATATCAATATGCGGCCTTCGCGCTGCTGACAATCCTGATTGGTTCCGGCGCAGTCCATGCTGCCGAGCCGGGCTCGTTGCCGGCAAATCCGCGCTTCGTCTTCCAGCAGTTGAGCGCTGATTCTGAGCTGGCCACAAAGCTGGTGGCCACGATGGCCCAAGATCGCGACGGCTTCTTGTGGTTCGGTACTCTGACCGGGCTCTTCCGGTACGACGGTGTGGCCGTCGAGCAGTTCGGAAAGGAGCAAGGTCTGCCGAGGCCCTATATCGAGCAACTCGTTGTGGGACCGGACGGCACTCTCTGGGCTGCGACCCACGCCGGGGTCATGTATTTCAACGGCCTCTCTTTCGAACAGATGCTCACCGGGATTGATGACGAGCTCCTTCTTCGCAAGGACGCCGTACAGCAGCGTTTCGCTTTGAGTGACGACAATCACGTGTACATGGTGTCCAACAAGGGTCTTCTGGAGTTCGACGGGCAAACCCGAAAATTGCTTCGAACATGGACTACCGAGGATGGCCTGCCGAAAAACCATACGACCGCTGTGACCGTTGCGCCGGATGGATTGGTGTGGTTTGCGTGCGAAGGATCCGTTGTCGTTCTTCGCCCCGACACCGGTAAAATCGAGGTGTTCTCAAAAAACGAGGGTGTGCCCGAAGAGAAAACTACCACGCTCCTGGTCAATAGTTTCGGGACCGTGTGGCTTCGCAGCATGCGCCATCTCCTGAAAAAACCGGCGGGGACATCTCGCTTCGTTCACGATGATGACGGCATCCCGCCCAGAACCGTTGGGTGGGGTGCGCTCAGCCTCGACCGCGACGGCAACCCGCTCGTACCGAGCACCGAGGGGTTGTTTTACAAGGCAGACGGGCAATGGCGGTCCATCACCGAAAAGCAGGGTCTTGCTTCTGATTGGGTCTTGTGCGCCCTCGAGGACGATTCGGGCGCCTTGTGGATCGGCCTGGGTGGAGCTGGTGTTGCACGTTGGCCCGGGCGACGGACCTGGTCGGCATGGACTACCGCCGAGGGGATTCCGGACAACGTGGTGTGGAGCACCCTTGTGGACCGGCATGGGCGAACATGGGTCGCCACCAACGACGGCGTCGGCATCTGGGACCCGGGCGAGGGTCGATGGCACATTCGCAGGGAGGAAGACGGCGTCGTGGGGAGCCTGATAACCAAGCTGGTCGAAGGGCCTGACGGCTGGGTATGGGCGGTTGCTCCTACTCTTGGGATGACGCGCTTTCACCCGGAGACCCTCGAGGCAACAAAGGCCCCCATGCCCGAGGAATGCGTCAAAAAGAGAATCAGGATCACCACAGACCCCAAAGGGGACATCTGGATTTCCTGTGACTCGTTTCTTCTGTCGACCAGGATCGATGATGGACAGATATCGTTTGAAAGACAGGAGGTGCCCAAAGAAATCGAGAAGTGCTCGCGTAAAATCAAGATCGCCCCCGACGGTGTGCTGTGGACGACCGGTCCAGAAGGTATTGGTCGATTCGACGGTGTGGAATGGCGCCGTTTCTCGAAGGCCGATGGCCTGATGCTTGACTACGCAGATGAGCTGGTGGCGATTTCCGGCAATGAAGTGTGGTTCGGATACTACAACTTCGAAGGATTGACGCGTTTGCTGCTCGATAACGACGGGCGACCTTCGACTGTTCACTTTGGGGCAAAGGAGGGGTTGCCTAGCGATACCGTCTACCTGGTGACGTCGGACACGCTGGGCAACATCTGGGCGGGGGGGAACGCAGGACTCGGACGAATATCGCGGAGAGATCTCTCGGTTCGTATCTTCAACCACAACGACGGGCTCATCTGGGATGATCTCAGCTCCAATTCTACGATGGCGGGCCCGAACGGCTCCTTCTTCATGGGAACGAGCCGCGGCATGGTGCACTACCGTCCGGAGGTCGACGAGAAACCCGAAGGTCCTCCCAACGTGGTGATCACCTCCGCAACGCTGGGCGACACGCAGGTAATGATCACTCCTCGACCTTCCGTGGATCATGATGACGGCACATTCTGGGTGAAGTTCTCGGGTTTGACGTTCACTCGCCCCACTGCGGCACGTTTCAAATACCGACTGGTCGGCCTGGAGAAGGATTTCGTGGAGACCGGATTGCGAGAGGCGAGGTACCCGTCTCTCCCAGCCGGCAGCTACAGGTTCGAGGTCTATTGCGTATCGGCCACCGGCATCGAAAGCGCTCGCGCGGCCGTGTATGATTTTGTTGTGCGCCCGCCCTGGTGGGAGACTTTGTGGTTTCGGATGTTCCTCTTTTTCGTTGCTATGCTGGTGTTTTCCATCGGCGTGGGGCTAAGGACGCGCAAACTCAAGAAGGACCGCTCTCGCCTCGAAAAGGCGGTGGCCGAGCGAAGCGCGGAGTTGGCGCAGGCGAATGTGCGCCTCAGAGATCTGAGCTTCACCGATGCGCTGACCGGTGCGAGAAACCGACGTTACTTCTCGGAGTTTGTCGCACAGGACCTCCCGCGAATCGTTCAAATGTTCAGCGACGATGCCCCTGGCGAGCCCCTCTCCGAGTCAACGGCTGTTGTATACATGATCGATCTGGATTTTTTCAAGCAGGTCAACGACCGGTACGGACACCTGGCCGGAGACCGTATCCTGGTCGAGTTCACGGATCGCCTTAGATCTATGCTCCGCCAATCCGATCTGGTTGTGCGCTGGGGAGGCGAGGAGTTTCTGGTTTTGTGCCCGGATACGGAGCGGGATCAGGCGAGCGCACAGGCCGAGCGCATTCTGTCATCGATCGGGATAGGCAACTTTCAAGTGGACGACAGCACAGCCATTCGTCTCACGTGCTCTCTGGGTTGGGCGCCATTCCCATTTTATGGAGAAGCGCCAAACAGGGTTTCAATAGAATCCGTGATCGAGCTGGCCGATCGTGGCCTCTATACGGCAAAACAGGCCGGCAGGAATCGAACTGTCGGCGTGATACCCACCTCTGCCACGCCTCTGGACGGCCGTCTCGTGAACAAGAAATACGAGGACACGATGGCGATCATGCCACCAGAACTCAACGCTCCATTGTCCGAGATCGAAGGGTACACTGTGGATCTCATCAAGACAGAAGGTCCGGGGCCACCGTCGCACCCTCCCTCACAATAGATCTCTTTGGTGTGAAATTCCGTTTTCCCCTTCACTGACTTCGCGATACAATATTTCTCCACAATGACGGGAGGCGAGATCATGAGCACCGGTAAAACAATGGCTATTCTGTTCGTATTCTTTCTGATGTCGGGGCTGTTCCTCGGCTGTGACAGCGATGAAGACTCGAATTCTCTGACCACCGAACACGAGGGGTGGGGCAACCCGGGTTGCTGGGGAAGCGACTGTCATACAGATGATGATACTCATAATTCCGAGTTGCAGCCTTACGAGTGCGTCGACTGTCACGGCAAGAACGGAGCTCCGGACGGGCACGGCGGAGCAACACCTTGCGGCGACTGCCACTCCGAAATACACGGGAAGGACGGGTTCCCGGATCCCGAGTCTTGTAACGCCTGCCACTGAATCTTTTTCCTCAACTCCCGTGTGCCAGCCGTGGTACTCTTGTCACATAAGGAGCACAAATAATGACGATCCTGACAAGACAAAACCGCATAGCGCTGCTGCTGTCGTTCGCCATGCTCGGGCTGCCGATCCTGGGCTGTGACGATTCGGAAGACGACAGTTATGTATACGGAGGCGACTCGGACAGCGATTCGGACAGCGATTCCGATTCGGACAGCGATTCCGATACCGACACGGACACCGATACGGACACCGATGCCGACGATTTGTGTGAGGAGGTCGTCTGCGGCGAAAACGCATTCTGCGAGGATGGCACGTGTTACTGCGAAGATGAGTTTGCGGGCGATCCCTACGATGAATGCACCGAGGAGGAATACATCCGTTCGATGCTGGTAGATATCGCCACGGCGGAGATCGGTATGTGTGAGGGGGTCGACGTTCGACCGTACATGCAGTACCAGCCGGGGTTATGGTGTTACGACTTTGTGGCTTGGGTCTACGAGCAGGCCAACGCCGGGCTGCCGACACCGATATCCCTGCCCCAGATGTACCCGGGATCCATGCCCCCCGACTGGCGCCCGGCCCCGGGCGACCTGGTAAAATACACGTACCAGCACTACGGAATGGTGGCCAGCCTTTCCACCGACGAGATCGTCATCTACACCATTGAGGGCAACGTCAGCAGCTGCGTGATGGCGCGCTCCACCACGGACGCCGAAGTCCAGTACTACGGTTACCTCGAGGACTGGTTCGACTTGCTTTAAGGATCATTTCGCCATGCTGCACAACATCATCAAGGGGTCGGCTGTTTGCGAGCGAATGATAGGCCATGTGTACTATCTGCTATCCCGGCTCGCGGAGGCCGACTCGCAGGACAGGGTTGTCCTGGCCGGGCTTGCACAGGAGGAGAAGGAGCACGCCAACACCCTTCTGGAGATCATGGACCACCTCCCGGAGGAGATCGAGGGTTACGACTACTCGGCGATAATCGACTATCAGACTGAATTCATGGCCCGCCTGGTTCTGATACAGGAGGACCTGGAAGACGACATCGACTGGATCGACGTCTATCAGAAACTGGAAGGCCTGGAGGGATCCCTGGCCGACAACCTCCTGACGCACCTCAAGCTGGTTCTCACCGACGAGCACAAGAGCAAGGCCAACAAGCTCTCCGACGAATCCGCGACCCACGCAACGCGCATTCGCGCTCTCATCGAGGCGCGCGCCTGAACCCAGAGACTGGATTGATTCTTTTGATTGCGGGACTCAGTCCGCTTACGGTTCCTTGATCAGTTGAGCGCTGATTTCACGTCCCGCTGACTTGAGCTTCACTACTACTTCAAAAAGATCTGACACGTGATTGATGGGGGGCGGGATGTCGCCGTTTTGCGCGATGTTGTCTTCTCTGTGAGTCATTGCCGTAAACCATACAGGGAAATTGTGTTCCCGTGCCAGCGTCTTGAGTTCGCTCAATGATGCCGCGTCAGTTTTGTCGAATGGCAATCCGTCCAGCAGGACTATCTGTGGGAAGAATATGCCCTGTTCGGTGAGGTCGGTTATACGTTCTTCGAGCCGTTTTGCGCTGAAGTCCTCAATATTGAAGGTCATGATAAAACGGCGGGGAATGATCGTCTCCAACGTCATGTCGGAACTACTTGTTTCGTATTGATCCGACATGCTGTGGAAGGCTTCTTCGTACCAGAGACACACCTTTTTTATCGGCTGATCCAGGCAAATATGAAGTACATTTTTTTCTCGAAGCAAGTTGTCGAGAGCCAGGTGCATCAGGAAAGAAGTTTTGCCCTCTCCCGCCCTGGCGAGTACTGCGCCGAATTGTCCGTCCGCCAGCAGGTGGCCGGCTTCTTCCTTGATGAATTTCAGCGGATTGTTGGGAATTGGATTCTTCTTCGACATGGCAAAGACCTTCTTTTTTCCTGGAGAAAAGCCAGTTTACCGTTTTTTCTTCTCGGCCGCTTTTTTTATCAATTCTTCTGACACATTTTTTGGCACCTGGCGGTAAGAGGAAAACTCCATGGTGGATTGGGCCTTCCCCTGGGTGCCCGAGCGCAGGACTGTGGAGTAGTCGAACATCTCGGCAAGTGGGACCTCGGCCTCTACCACGCTGATATTTCCCTCATCCTGTGTACCCAGAATAAGCCCTCTTCGCTGGTTGAGTGATCCCATTACAGATCCCTGAAATTCAGTCGGAGTCTCCACCGTGACCTTCATTATAGGTTCCTGCATGACAGGTCGGGCTTTTTTGTAGCCTTCCAGAAAGGCTCCACGGGATGCTGCCCGGAAGGCCATGTCGGAAGAGTCCACAGAGTGGGATTGACCATCGTTGATGACAATTTTCACTCCAGTGATTGGAAAGCCCAACAACTGTCCCTTCTCCATGCTTTTCTTGAAACCTTTTTCGCAAGAAGAGATGAATTCTGTGGGGATGGAGCCGCCGACCACTTTGCTCTCAAAAACAAATTCGTCTTTGATCGGTTCCATGTGGCCGGCTACCCGACCATACTGACCCGAACCACCCGTCTGCTTTCTGTGGGTATAATTGAACTCGGCTCGTCGGGTAATAGTTTCCCTGTATGCGACCTGGGGCATGCCCGTGGAAACGTCTGCTTCGTATTCCCTGCGCATTCGCTCAACGTATATTTCGAGGTGAAGTTCTCCCATTCCGGAGATGATGGTATCCCCGGTTTCATGATCAACGTACGCCCTGAACGTCGGGTCCTCTTTTGTAAATCTGGCAAGAGCCTTGGACATCTGGATCTGGGCCTTGTTGTCTGCGGGGGCAATTGCCAGTGAGATAACCGGTTCGGGAATGTGCATGGAGGTCATGCTGTATCTGATTTCCGGAGAGGTGAAGGTGTCACCGGAAGCACAATCGACGCCAAAGAGAGCGCCGATATAGCCGGCAGGTATGGAGCCTATTTCCTCCATCTGATCCGCATGCATGTGCACGACCCTGCCGGTCCTGATTTTTTGACCGGTTCTGGAATTGACTATCGTGTCCCCCTTGGAGAGGGTCCCCTGATACACCCTGATGTAAGTGAGCTGTCCGTAACGACCGTCTTCCAGTTTGAACGCAAGGGCTACCAGAGGTTTGGAGGAATCTGATTCGAGTTTTTGTTCGACTTCCTCTTTTTCCATGTCCAGGGCGAAGTTTTCAATATCTGTGGGTTGCGGCAGATATTGGGTTACCGCATCAAGAAGGGGCTGGACCCCCTTATTCTTGTATGCTGATCCGACAAATACAGGCGTGAGTCCGCGAGCAAGAGTCCCGCTCTTTATCGCGCCGAGCAGGAGGTCTGCTGTGACCTCATCATTGAGCGCGGCTTCCATGAGTTCGTCGCAGAACATTGAAGCAGCTTCGACAAGGATATCTCTTCTGGTTTGCGCCTCTGTCTGGAGTTCCTGAGGTATTTCTTCCAGGCGTATCTGCTCGCCGCTGCGGCCATCAAAGTACATGGCCTTCATGGAGATGAGGTCTACAACTCCCCGAAAGTCCGATTCAAGGCCAATGGGTATTTGCATCGCAACAGCGTTGTGGTTCAGCTTTTCCCGGAGTTGCTCCACCACGCGGAGCGGGTTGGCGCCGTTGCGATCGCACTTGTTTATGAAGGCGATGCACGGAACCTTGTACCTGGCCATTTGCCTGTCAACTGTAATGGACTGAGACTGTACACCTCCGACAGAGCAAAGGACCAGAACGGCGCCGTCCAGCACTCGCAGGGCCCTCTCGACTTCGATGGTGAAGTCTACGTGCCCCGGAGTGTCAATTATGTTTACTTCGTGGCCCTTCCATTCGCAGTAGGTAGCGGCAGAAGTGATTGTTATTCCCCGCTCTTTTTCGAGCTCCATGAAATCCATGGTAGCCCCGACGCCGTCCTTGCCCTTCACATCGTGGATGGCGTGGATTCGCTGGGTATAAAAAAGAATTCTCTCGGTAAGAGTGGTCTTGCCGGCATCAATGTGAGCACTGATGCCAATGTTTCTTACCTTTGTCGGATCTCTGTTCATATTACCTCGGCCAAAAAAAATGCCGCTTCCCCCTACATCACTTCAGGGAATAATGCATGCTTTTTTGAAAAAGGGGGTGTCAGAGGTAGAAGACGATCTCCACGCGGGCGTCCATATTGCCGCCCGGAGGGTCCCCCCCCTGGTACGTGGGGATGTGATTGACTGTGTTGGCGCCGGTGAGATCAAAGCTCTCCGTGAGATCCTCCCGCCACTCCTCAATTGTCCATCCGGGGCACCACGAGGAACGGTCAAAGTGCCAGGTACCTCCCTGGTTAGGGGTTACGCCAAGCTCCACCCACTGCGCGCAACGGTTTTCGTTCTCCATCAGGTAGACGTGCTGGTGTTCGGTGCTGTTGACGTCGAAGGTGTGCTCGAAGGTGCAGAACTCGGCACAGCCGCTAGGGGTCACGGCTCCGTGACCGGAGATTCGGGCGTACAGCTCTACCTTCTGGGTCCCCGATGGGGGCGTGATGACGAATGGGTCGAAGGCGTCGGCCATGTCGGCGAACGGGTAATTGGCCATGGGGATCATGGGCTCGATGGCGAAGGGCCGCAGGCCGTCCTCTGCCTTGATGAATCGGAAATCGACCGTGTATTTGTAGGTGTACGGGCCGACGGTGTTGTCTCCGTGTTGCACCATGAAGCGCAGCTCTCCGCCCGCGTCCAGATGCACCAGCTCCGGTGTGATGTCGATTACCCAGCGTCCCGGTGAACTGTATGGGGTTATCCACTTCACTATCCTGCGCCGGGTCTCGGCGGTGCAATCATTGTCGGCGCACAGCCACAGGCTGCCCACGGTGTCCCACTCGCCGCAGGTTGAGCCGTAGGGGTGTCCCGCTCCGGGGCAGTCCACGTGCATGTCGATTTCGAGTTTCTCGTACCCTGCGATGGTGGCGGCGTTCGGGAGGGTCCAGTTGAAGGGTTCGCTGCCCGCGATGTCTTCCCTGTCAGTCACTCGATGCACCAGTACATCTTCGTTCATCTCCTGTTCCTCGAGCTGCTCGTCGAGCAAGTACTGGGCGTTGTAGTAGCGGGCCCAGTAGCGCGTATTGCCGAACTGGGGCACCCATGAGGATCCGGTGAAGTAGGAGGTGTTGTGACCTTCTCGCACCAGCTGCTTGCGATCGATGGTGAAGTGCACCTCGCCCGGGGATACATCCAGCACGCCGTCCACCACCGGGATGTCGCGGCCGAAGTCGGTAACGTAGTGCATCCGATCGGCCCAGTGGTCTCTGGTGGCCTGATCGGTGGTTTCCAGGTGGGCCTGAATCTTGTCGCAAACTTCGAGCACTCGCGCCTCCCGATCCTCGGTAGCGAGTCCGGCCTCCAGGGTGACGAAGAAGTAGTGGGTGTTGGGGGCGCTGTCGTCGATGATCTCGGCGACGCTCGACGCCCAGAGCTGGTCGGCGCCGGTCCCGTAGCCCGAATTGTACATTACGAATACATAGTTGTCGCAGCCGGTCCAGTGCTCCGACAGGGTCCACTCGCCGTCGGTGGTGTTCACAGTGAAGTCGGGCGCGGGCTGGTCGTAGGCCGTTATCGTTGCGCTGCTATCGAATGGGGTGGAGGGCAATCCGTCCTCGCAAGTGGTATCTATGCCTGCGTCAGCTCCGCCGTCGACCGATCCGTCGGGCTGGTTGTTGCTCGTGGAGTTGCAACCGGCTCCGAAGTGGATGCTAGCTGCGAGCGCCAGTGTCAGCAGATATTGGGCTTGCCTTGTAAGAGAGATTGTCATCTTTTCTATCCTCCTCATTTGAAGTTTACAGTACCGGCAATTGTGTGGTGTGGGTAAAAAAGGTTTACAGACACTTCACGTAGAGGGAAGCAGGCGTCATGAAGAAGTGGACCGGACAAACTTTCGAGGCTGCCGTTCGGTGGTTGAAAGTCTGGCAGAATGCATGCGCGCTTTGCGCGGCCTTCCTGTCGATGCTTCTCTGGGCCCACTTCAGATCCCGGTACGTAGGAGGTTGCGATCCCTTTGCCTACCTGTCCTGTGCGCGTGGTTTTCTCGGTCTGGATTCGGGTCTCGAGTTGGCGTTGAGCCCTATGGACTACCCCGCGCTGGTGCCCCTGTGTCACGCGCTGGTTGATGGCCAGGTGGCTTCCATATTTCCGCCGGGTTTTTCTGCGATCATGGCCCTGTTCGGCACGGTTGGATTGGAGTTCTATTGCACGCCGGTGCTCGGCGCGGCGAGCGTCGTGTTGATATATCTCGCCGGGACCCCCGGATCCGGTGGTCGCACTACGGCGCTGGCCGTCTCGGTGTTGTGGGCCGCGACACCCATTGTAACCTGGGGTTCTACCCAGGTGATGAGCGACATGCCTGCGACCGTTTTCATCTTGCTGTCCTATGTATTGCTATCCAGGGGAAGGGAGAGACTCTCGGGAGTTCTACTCGGGCTCTCCCTCCTCGTGAGACCCACCAACGTGCTTTTTCTTCCCGCGTTGATGTGGTCGGCTCGCAAGCGTGGCAAGCTGCGTTCGCTCGTCTTGTGGTTTGCGGCGGCGGTCACCTGCCTGGCCGTATACATCTACGTTCAGTTCGGCGCGCCATGGGCCGTTCCGTACGGGATCAACATCCACGAGATTGGTCCCGGCGATCTGGCGGCCAAGCTCTCTTTTTTCGGTCGCATCACTCTGGCGATGCTCTGGCCGCTTCTGATACCCGCAGCCTATGCGGCGGTCGTTGGGTTTCGCAGGAATGGCCCGTTGCTCCTGTGGCTCTTTTCGTTTGTCGTGTTCTTGTCCACCTGGGAGCCTTCGCTCGAGGCCTGGTGGGAGGTGCGATTCCTGTTGCCCGCATACCCGGCGATCTTATTGCTTGCGGGAGACGGCATCGGGCTCGTCGGCGGGAGGGCGCTTGCGAAGTGGCCACGGGGTATACGCTCCATGTATGTGATTGCGGCGGTCGCGTTTGTAGTCACCGTGTGTTGCATGGCTCGGTTCTCACACAACGAGGGTGTCTACCGTAAAGATTTTGATGAGAGCTACTACCTGGACACCCTGGAGATGAGCAAGAGACTACCTGGGAATAGCCTGGTGGGAGCCCTCAACTTCACCGGTCCCTTGAGGTTGTACGGCGATATCGAATCTTTTTCCTGGAGCCATCCAGGTGCGCCGGAGCTGGTCAGCCACGGGATCTTGAACGAGAGACCGGTGTTCATGATAGTCAATCCCCGGGATCTCGAAGGGGACGCTGCCATGCGCGTGATCATGTCGAACTACCGAACCGAGGAAGTTGCCCGACTCTCGAGGTATCCCTTGCGCCTCTTCGCGGTCGGTCCGCAATACCGGGGTATCGATCTTTCCAGGTACCATCGGGTAATGGCGACGATTGATTTCGGATCGCCTCTGGCGCGAGAGCATTTTGTTTCGGGATGGGGCGATAACGAGGGGGAGGGTGACTCAACCTGGGTCTGGGCAATCGGAAAACGCGCGGAAATCTCACATGGTCTCAAACCCGGACGCGATAACCTGGTGAGGTTCAGGGCTGCTCCGATGATCATCCCCGGTAACGCGCTGCCGCAGACCATCACCGTCCGGGTCAACGGTGTACGCCTGGCTCGATTGGAGTTGGATCCCGAACCCCGCGTGTACACGTTTGAAGTACCGGCGGCGCAGGCACGAGAGAAGAGTGTTCTGAGCTTCGAGTTCGCCTATGCGGTTTCACCCAAGGAGCTGGGGTTCTCAAGTGATTCCAGGAAGCTCGCGGTGATGTTCGACTGGCTGGAGGTGCGCTAAATGATCGAGATTCCACGAACCGAGTTTGTGACAAGGCAGAAGCGCTGCGTAGAGGTGATGAACTCGACGGGTGTTGATTGCCTGCTCATGCTGCCGGGGAGCAACTTCACCTACTTCACCGGCCTCAAGTTCGTGCGGGAGCGGTACAGACTGCTCGTAGCCCTGCTCACCGCGAAGGGCAAGCTGGTCATCATGGGAACGTTGTTCGAGGAAGCGAATATGCGCTCCGGTCCCGGAGGGGCCGCCGTGATTACCTGGACCGACGAGGAGAACCAGTATTCCCGTCTGGCTGACTGGATCGGCGACGCGTGTGGATCCTCGCCGAAGATGGCGGTCGAGTTGACCACCAATTACTATCACTACAAGGGCCTTTCAGAAGCCATGCGCAAGGCGCAGTTCGTGGATCCTGTTCCATGTACAGATCGCCTGCGGGCGATCAAGAGCGAGGCCGAGATAGCCTGCCTTTCCGAGGCGTGCGCCAGAACCTTTTCGCGCATGGAGAAGGTGCCCAAACAGCTCGAAGAGGGCATGACCGAGCTGGATCTCGCAAGACTCTACGGGCCGAGCGCCATGATCCAGTTTGGTCTGTCCACATCGATGCCCAACGAGACGGCGGGGCTGCGGCGGCTGGCGCAAGGCGATTGTATCGTCATCGATGCGGGGGACCGGGTGGAGGGATATCGATCCGATCTCACCCGCACGTTCTTCTTCGGGGAGCCTTGCGAAAGGATGCGAGAGGTTTACCGGGTGGTCGAAGAAGCGGAGTCGGCCGCCATAGACGCCGCCCGGCCCGGGGCCCCGGCCGAGGTAGTAGATCTGGCCGCCCGTCGGGTTATCGAGAAGGCCGGCTACGGAGACTTCTTCACTCACAGAGGCGGACACGGATTGGGCCTCGATTTTCACGAGCTTCCTATCTGCGTCGCGGGCAACACCGAGCCGCTGGAGCCGGGCATGGTCCTCACCGCGGAGCCGGGGATCTATCTACCCGGAGAGTTCGGAATCCGCCTGGAGGACGATATCCTCATCACCCACGACGGTTGCAAGGTGTTGTCAAAAAGAGGGCCTCTGTAGCTGGATTCGAGGTCGGTTCGGCAATACGATGGCGCTCGTGAACAAGCAGAAACATTTTTTGACCCTCCCCGTCGCGGGGGGGATGGCGGCCGGTTTCATCTCGGTTGCTGATGGGATCGCATGCGGGTGCGGGCCTGTGGGATGTGTTCTGCTCGCGGGACGCGGCGTGGGCCTGGGAGTTCTGCTCGGCGTCATTCTGTGGGCCTGGGAACGTCTGCATCTGCGAAACCGTTTTTTTAGCCTGTCGGCGTCCGTCGTTCTCGCGCTCCCCGGGTCCGTCTGCGCCGGACTCCACCTTTCGGGCACGGCGACACTGAGGGGCGCTCTTCCCGAGTCTCTGATCATCGGCATCGGCGCCGCGATCATGATTGCGGTGTTCTTTGCAACCATGTTGCTGAGATGTCGGCTGGCGAGATCTCGTCAACCATTGATCGTACAGATCGCCGCGATTCCCGTGACCGGGCTTCTGTTCTATCTCGGCCGCGCTCTTGGCGATCTTCATATGCCCCTGGCCTTGTGGGCCTCTTTCCTTTCATGGACGGCGCTCACGCTGACCTTCTTTCCCATCGTCGGCCGCGTTCGTCCGGAACTGGTGAAACCGATCGTGACGGCGGTTATTTGCTGTTCCATCGCAGCTTTTATTTTTCCTGTCGGCATAGAGGATTCATTCGATGCGGCGGATCGCGGGTTGATAGCGTCGTACCTGTCGCGCGCGGGGCGCGTGGAAACAGTCCCCCGGATATCAGTGGAATCTCTCGATGCCGACGGCGATGCCGATGCCGGGGTCGACGCCGGTGTTGCCGGGTTGGATCTGCCGGACGTCACCGGTCGCTCCGTTGTGCTGATCTCCATCGATGCGTTGCGGGCCGATCATCTGGGTTTTGCCGGATACAAGAGGGTAGTCTCGCCCAATATAGACGCCCTCGCGGCCGGGGCGGTCGTATTCGAGCGGGCTTACTCGTCTTCCCCGGCGAGCTCGTTCTCGATCCCGGCCATTTTGGCCGGGGAGCCCATGGAGGCGATCCTGCGCACGGGAGCTCACCTGCCGTCGACGATTGCTGACAGGCTGGGCGCCGCCGGATACAGAACCATCGGGCTGTATCCCCCCAAGGTCTTCTCTGCCGGGCCCGACCTGATGGGCCGGGTGGAGGAAAGCAGGTTCGGTTTCCAGGAGGTGGAGATCCTGACGATGGAGGCGCGCGCCGACTTGGGCATGGTGCGCGGAGCTCTGAAGGAAATGGATGGAAGGCCGGTCTTTCTCTGGGTTCATTTCTACGATCCCCATCTGCCGTACGACTGCCACGGCGAGCCGTTCGGGAAAGATCCGGTGGATTGCTACGACGCGGAGATCGCCCACGTTGACAAAGTTATCGGGGAGCTGCTTCCACACCTGAAGGAGCGGCTTGACGATCCGGTGATCGCGTTGACCGCCGATCACGGAGAGGCCTTTGGGGAGCACGGGAGGTTGTACCACTCGACGGATCTCTTCGAGGAGCAGACCAGGGTCCCCATGATCGTCAGGGTTCCCGGCGGTGAGCTGCGGCGAATCACGGCGCCGGTCTCAAACGTGGATCTTGGCGAGACCCTCGAGGATCTGGTGCTCGGGCGGGCAGGGGCGCAGGGGCGTGGCCTGATGTCCGGCAACCTTGCAGGAGGGCCCGTGTTCACATCGATTCGCGACAAGCGGGCGGTCGTCGTGAGGAAGCGCAAGCTCATCTGCAACGGCTGGCCAGAGGGTCCGTGCGCGCTCTACGATCTGGGGCGCGATCCGGAGGAGACCCGAAACCTCGCGGGCAGGAAGCCCATGGAGGCGGCGAGGCTGTTCGCCGCGCTGGAACGCTGGGACCGAGAAGTGATGAACAGGGTGTCTTCGGCTGTGCCGAGGGCTATTGCGCTGGGAAGGCTCGGGAGACAGGATGCGGCGGACGATCTGCTGAAAACGGCGCGCTCAAAGACGTCGAACAGGGCGCCGGAGGCAGCCCGTCTTCTGGCGATGTTTCGAAACGCGGATCTGAAAAGCGACTTCGAGGATTTGCACGATTCCCTGATCCCGGAGGTTGCGGCCTGGGCATGTGTCGGTTCGACCCTTCTCGAAGAGACGTGTCCCGTCGGGCTTGTGGACGCTTTTTCAGGCAAGAAAACCGACCTCGGTCGCTGGAGCGCAATCGCCCTTGGAAGATTGGAGGATCCCGGGGCTTTGAGGCCCCTTCTAGCCGCCCTGAAGTCGAACGATCCGGCGATCAGGGTGGAATCGGCGCTATCACTGGGAGTGCTGGAGGATTCGAGGGCAGTGCCGGGGCTGATCGATCTCCTCGACGTCAAGCAGTCACGCTGGGCGGCAATAGAGGCTCTCGGGCAGATCGGCGACAGGCGGGCCGTCGGGCCCCTGTCGAGACTGCGTCCGGACGATCCGGACGAGAGCAACGCCCCTCGATACGAGCGGGCCCTGTCAAGGATAGCCGGAATCCCTTGAACCCATACGTGACCATGATATAGCTGGCGGCAGACAGTTTGCATGAGAGTCCAGAAACGGAGGCCCACCCATGAGACAGTATTTCGAAAAGATGGAGGATATCGGCAAGGAGCTCAAGCCAAAGGCTCTCGAGCGCACGGCGGCGAGCGCGAAGAGCATCCGAGAGGCGGAGGCGATCTTCGATGCAGAGGTAGATCGCGTGAAGGCCGCAGGTATTCCGGCGGAGAAGCTCAAGAAGAGAGGACAGATGACCGGGTGGGAGCGGCTCGAGTATCTGGTAGACGAGGGAACCTGGTGCCCCCTGCACACCATCTACGATCCCAAGGCCAACGAAGAGGGCACTACCGGTGTTATCGACGGCCTCGGCAAGATCGCGGGCAAATGGGCCGTCATAATCGCGTCCAATAATCAGGTGATGGCCGGCGCGTGGATCCCGGGACAGTCCGAGAACATCCTGCGCGTGACCGACCTGGCCAAGCGCATGCACCTCCCCCTGGTGTGGGTGCTCAACTGCTCCGGCGTGAAGCTTCCTCAACAGGAGGAGGTCTATCCGGATCGACGAGGCAACGGCACGCCGTTTTACCGTCACACAGAACTGGAACAGATGGGTCTCCCGGTGCTCGTTGCCATCTTCGGCACCAACCCGGCGGGGGGCGGCTACCACGGAATATCTCCGACTGTCCTTTTTGCGCACAAGGATTGCAATATCGCGGTCGGCGGCTCGGGTATCGTGGGCGGCATGGCTCCCAAGGGAGGTTTCGATCTGGAAGGAGCCCAGCAGATCATCGACGCGCAGAAGGCTCTCAAGGGCAAGCCGCCGGGGCGCTGCGAGATCCACTACGACGAGACGGGTTTCTTCCGCCATATGTACGAAACCGAAGAGGCGACTCTGGACGGCATCAAGGAGTACATGGCGCGGATGCCCAATTACGATCCTGGATTCTTCCGGGTTGCCGAGCCCAAAGAGCCCAAGTGGGCGTCTTCGGAGATAGCCAACATCATCCCATTCGATCAGAAGCAGACCTACAAGGTCGAGCAGGTCATTGCCCGTCTGGTGGACAACTCGGAGCATATGGAGTTCAGGCCGGACTACGGCCCGGAGATGTACACCGGTATCGTCAAGATCGATGGATTCCTCATGGGCATCATAGCCAACCGCCAGGGCTTCCTGGGGGCGGGCTATCCCGAGTATGCGGACTATCCCGGCATCGGGGGCAAGCTCTATCGCCAGGGCCTGGCCAAGATGAACGAGTTTGTGACTTTGTGCGGGCGTGATCGGGTGCCGATCATCTGGTTGCAAGACACCTCAGGCATCGATGTCGGAGACGTTGCGGAAAAGGCGGAGCTGCTCGGTCTGGGCCAATCCCTGATCTACTCCATCCAGAATACGGACAACCCGATGATGGCCGTCGTGCTGCGCAAGGGAACCGCCGCGGCGCACTACGTTCTGGGCGGACCGCAGGCCAACGACAACAACGCTTTCACCCTGGGCACGCCCACCACGGAGATATACGTCATGCACGGAGAGACTGCGGCAGTGGCATCCTACGCCCGCCGACTGGTCAAGGAGGACGCTGCGGGCAACGATCTGCAGCCGGTGATAGACAACATGAACGCGCTTGCCGCGAACTACCACGACAAGTCCCGTCCCGAGTATTGCGCAAAGCGAGGATTCGTGGACGAGGTCATCAAGTTTGCGGACATGAGAAAGTACGTTGTCGCCTTCGCCGCGGGTTGCCACTCCAACCCCAAATCCATCTGCCCTCATCACCAGATGATCTTGCCCCGCCTTATCAGAGGTTAGGTTAGCCGCGCTTGAGATCGCCGTGTTTCTGATCCATTTCGGCGTCTTCCTCGTGGAGGTATTTCTCGTGCAGGCCGCCGGTGTGCTGGACAAAGTGACGTCCCGGGAGATCGGCGCGAGTCCTGCGTGACACGGTGGCACACTTGACGCAGGTCGTAGTGCCGGGAACCGCCTCCAGACGCTTTGCCGGGATCGGCTCACCGCATTGCACGCAGAGCTTGTCTTTCGAGTCATCGGTCATCTTCGGCCTTTGCCCCCTCGGTTACGGACAGACCAGATCGGTGCCGTCCCAGCACGTGTCGGGAAAGTTGTCGTATGCAAATATCTCATTGGGTGCGTCGGTGAGTTGATCCAGTAGATTGCACGCCTCGCAGTACGGCAGTGCGGGGTTGGTGTAAATCGAGAAGTCCTCGTCCACTGTTGTGAGACCGCTCAGGCCGGTGAGGGTAGTGAGGGTGGCGTTTTCTGTGATAAGCAGGCGCCCGCCTGCAAGAGTGATGTTGTTTAAACCGTCAAGATTGGTCAGTGCGGTATTTCCATAAATATCCAACATACCGTCGGGCCCGTCGGGCACACTTACGCCTCCTACCGATGTGATGTTGCTCAGGCCGGTGATATCGGTGAGGGAGGTGTTTGCGATACGCAAGTCGCCGCTCACAAGGGTAAGGGCGTTCAATTCGTCAAGGTCAGTAAGGGAGAGGTTGCCTCCTATTTCCAGGGTCGCTATCGAAGTAATGGTGGGGAATCCGTCAAGATCGGTGAGGCCGTCATTGTCCGATATGGTGATGGCGCCCAATGAGGTGATGTTTTCCAGACCGTTCAGGTTCGTCAGGGCGTCGTTGTCAAGGATCGATACGTAGTTCTCCACTGAGGTGAGGGCGCTGAGGCCTTCAAGGTCAGCGAGGACGGGGTTGCCCTCTAATCGCAGACCGGTCAACGAAGTAGGTGTGCACAGGCCGTCGAGACTGGTGAGGGCGAAGTTGTATGTGATTCTCAAATGGTCCACCGAAGAAAGGTTGTCCAGACCGGCAAGAGAGGTGAGAGCGTCGTTGCAGGAAATAGACAAGATCTTGCCCACCGAGGTGAGGGCGCCCAAGCCCGTGAGATCCGTGATTGAGTTAGCACGCGATACTTTTAGACCCCCACCCACGGATGTCAGGGCGTCTAAACCGGCCAGGCTGGAAAGAGCGGTATTCTCCCATATTCCCAGGTCCTCTCCCACGGAAGTGAGGTTTCCAAGTCCCGAAAGACTTGTCAGGGATACGTTGTGCCCAATATCAAGTTCTCCGCCCACCCATTCCAGGTTGGGCAACTCGATATTTTGCAGCGCTGTTTCTTCAACGGTAAGACTGCCTGTGATGCAAGGGTAGGGCTTCAGGAATTCTATGTCTGCCTCGTTCTCAACTGTAATATCTCCAATATAACAATCGGAAGTATCCGTATCCCCTCCGTCCGGATCTCCTGGAAGACCCTCGTCATCCCCGCAGGCCGAAAGCATCACTGCGAAATGACAAATGGCGACTGTCAAAAAAATTTTCTTCATTGCATCCTCCTGAGGATACTCATCCTCGTCTCATTAGACGCTTCGAAATCAATACATCGATCATACCATAAGCGGATCAAGTGATTCCGTGCTATCAAAATAGGGCAATGACGAACCTGGAAGACAAGGCCAAAAAACTTGCGGATGCCCTCTCGAAGGTGAGTTCCGCACTTGTGGCGTTTTCGGGCGGTACGGATTCGACGCTGTTGTTGAAGATGTGCATGGAGAACATTCAGGGAAGGGTTGTCGCCGCCACGGCAATATCACCTCTTCACGGAGAAGCCGGACATGCTACCGGCATTGCGCAGCAGATGGGCGCGGAGCTAGTGTGCCTCAACGTGCCCGTCATGGAGAACCCCGCGTTCAGGATGAACCCGCCGAATCGTTGCTATATATGCAAGCACACCATCTTCCAGGGAATGCTCAATCTCGCAAAAAGAGAGGGCCTGGAAACCGTAATGGAAGGCAGCATCGTGGACGATCTCAACGAGTTCAGACCCGGCCGTCGCGCGCTTGCGGATCTGGAGATCCTCAGTCCGTTGATCGATGCCGGTTTAACCAAGGCGGACGTCAGGGAGCTGTCGTCCATCAAGGGGTTGGTAACCGCCAATCGCCCCTCGGGAACTTGCCTGGCCACGCGGTTTCCATACGGCGCGGAGCTCACAGCGGAATGGCTGACCAGGGTGGGAGACGCGGAGGAGGTGATTCGCGGATTCGTCGACGGACAGGTCCGTGTTCGCGCAAGAGGTTGCGATGCTAGCATCGAAGTAGGGAAGCCGCAGGTAGCCGCCCTGATGGAATCGGAGACCATGCGAAAGATCCGCGATAGCTTCGCCGGGTTGGGTTTTATAAATGTGGTAGTCGATCCGGAAGGCTACCGGAGCGGATCGATGGACAAAGATCTCTCCGACGAGGAGCGAAACGCTGCGCTCGGTGGAGGAGAGAATTCGTAGCGCGTAACACCTTTTTTCAATCTTTTTTCACTTTTTGCGCAACTTTCCGCCCGAACGTCCGATGTAGGATGTATGAAATGCAAGAACCTCCTGGGAATACTGGCGATGGCCGCCGCGAGCGGCTGCATGAACCTGCAACTCCTGAGCGAGATGGACCTGTTCGACGCAGGTGAAGAGGAAGGCGTGGCCGGATCCGGTGACTCCGACGGGGACACGGATGGTGACTCCGATGTGGACACGGACGGCCTTCCCGCCACCGATGCTGACGATTCGATTCCGCCAACGTTGATCACCGGTGCATGCGGAGCATTCGAGTCAATGTCTGAGGGGGTCTGCGTTGCCGAGGGAACGGTATCGGCGTCGTTTCGGTTCGAGACCCACGAGCCGGCGATGGTCACCATTTCGAGTTCCTCGAGCGGTTCGGCTAGTGTGCTCACCGCGCTGTGGGCGGTCGAACATCACGCGGCGGCGGTACTCCTCGATGAAGGCGTTGCGAGCTCGGTAACCCTCTCGTTCGAGGACGTCAACGGAAACGCGGATCAGGTGGTTCTCGATGTGACGGCTACGGGTGGGTATCCGGTGGCGGTCACGGAGATCCTGGCCGATCCCAACGGGGCCGAGCCCGATCAGGAGTTCATCGAGGTTCACAACTTCGGTGCAGGGGCCGTGGATCTCTCCGGATGGATGATAGATGACAACGGGGACAAGGACGGGGATCTACTTCCGGCCGGAACCACCCTGGGCGCGGGCTCAACGGGGATCATCGTATCCCCGGATTTTGATCCGTCGGCGGGAGATGACCCGGTGCCCGCGTCGTCGGCAACGATCATCTATCTGGATTCATCCATCGGCACCAGCGGCCTGAAGAACAGCTCCGCAGAGACCATTCAGCTGTGGGACGCCGCCGGTGTGCTGGTGAGCGAGTACCTCGGCGAAGTGGGAAACCCCAAGGAGGGCAAGTCGGCGGCCAGGTTGTCTGCAGAGTTACCCGATGGGGACGAATGGGCCTGGGGACCGGATCCCCTCGATCCGCCTACGCCGGGTTCGGTGCCGACACTGTGAAAAGAAGTGGAAAACTCTGCCCAGTCGCTACATGGAAATGCTGTCGATCGAGACATTGTTGAAGGCGCGCATGGCTATTCCGCCGGCGGAAGCTGTTCCGAAATCATGGGTCACGGTGTTGAGGAGGGTCATTGTGGAACTGTAAAGCCTGCCCTGGTATTGACCGCCGCCCATGTATTCAAGCTCGATGTAGTACCAGGTTGCGCCGGTGTAACTCTGTGAAACACTTGTCTGGTCCGAGTAACTATAACTCGAATTGGTCTGGAAAAAGAATTGCGTCGTGTTGGGCGCCAGGATTATCGACCGGCAGCCGGAACTGCTCGCGCTGAAACCGAAGTAGAACCGGCCGTCGGTGCCGCTGTCCGGTCTTGCCCACACAGATAACGTCTGTCCGGTTGTCGTTCCAAAGGTGACATCGGTCCGGTAGTACCAGCCCGGGTTGTAGATGCCTCTCGATCCGTCGTGGGCGTATGTCGAACTGACCGTGCCGCCGCCGCCTACAGATACCCACGGTGACCAGGGCCATGTCCCGGTTTCGAAATCCTCCAGCAGGGACGACACAACGCAGGTGAAACCGTCCCCCGAGTAACCCGAGTTGCAGGTGCAAGTGTAGTCGCCGTCCGTGTTGGCGCAGGTGGCGTTGACGTCGCACAGGTCGGTTCCCAGGAAGCATTCGTCGATGTCGTCGCAGATGGTGCTGTAGGGATCGCCGTCGTAGCCGGTCAGGCAAACACAAGTGTAGTCGCCGTCAGTGTTGGTGCATTCGGCGTTGGTGGCGCATGGAGTGGTGAGGCATTCGTCGATGTCGTCGCAGACCAGGCCGTCCCCGTCGTATCCGCTGTTGCATTCGCATTCGAAGCCGTCGGGTAGATCTGTGCAGGTGGCGTTATCGTCACAATCATCGAGTTCTTCTTCGCATTCGTCCACGCTGGTGTCGGAATCCGAGTCAGAATCCGAATCCGAGTCAGAATCCGTGTCGCCGTCCGTATCCGAGTCGCCATCCGAGTCCGAATCCCCATCGGAATCGGCATCGGACTCGGGAAGGGCCGGTTCGAAGACGGTGTTCGCGCAGCTGCCGAGATGTACCGCCCAGATCACGAGCAGCGAGATTGCAACTATCCAGAAAGTGTTTTTAGTTTTCATTATTCAATTATACGGGCTTGCGAGGGTTTCGTGAATAATTGATTGGCCTGGAGACCGAACTAAGGGGTGCCAGACACATTTTTTCTGGTGTCTTTTCAGGAGCTTCCGAAGGTGCCAGACACTTTTCCGGGGGGCTTGTGAGGGTTTCGTGAATAATTGATTGGCCTGGAGACCGAACTAAGGGGTGCCATCGATAAAGCGGACGTCAGCGTCAAGGAAGAAATTGGTTCTTCCCCCGTTTCGTGATGCCGCAGATGTTGCCCATTTACCCGATACTCTTCTCCAAGTCGTTCACGCGTAGTTCGGAATCCTGATAACGGACTGTCTCCTCAGCCATCGATACGTGCTCTGTTTCGGGCCATATTGCCCGGGCACATGGTGGTATCCGAACGGGGGTGCTACCAGACACTCGGCCTCCCGATGTTTGCACATCATGGGCCATGGCACCCGTCGCACTCTCCCGATTGGATGACCTTCCGTAGTCGTCATCTGAGCTTCGCGGTTTCAGTTCCAAGATTTCTCATCCTTATTGCCTAAGCAGTTTCAGTAAGCCTTGGCTCGAAGGGTGTTCGGTTCTTCCACATCGACCAAAGAACCGCCGATAGTTTTCGTGCCACCGCCACCACCGCCGTCTTTCGCCCCCGACGTTCAGCCACCTCCAATCCCCATTGCCTCAGTGCTGATGGTTTCTTTACGATGCTCATCAATACGCTCGCCGCCATCGACAGCGCCCAGCGCGCCTGTCTGTTGCCGTGCTTGGTGATGCGCCCTCGGCGACACGTCTCTCCCGATTGGTATAGCGACGGCACCAATCCGAGATACGACCCCACATCTCTGCCGGATTTGAAGCGAGATGGGTCGCGCACAGCCATCAGGAAGCACGCTGCCACTATCGGTCCCACGCCTGGAGCGGTCATCAATAGCTGCGCGTCCGGGTCCTTTGTGATTGCCTCTTCGATGCGCGAGTCGCAGTCGGCGATTTGTTCGGTCAGCATATGGATCGCTGTCAGCACCGGCTCGATAGCGTGGGCCATCCCGGCGGGGATCTCGTCCCATAGGTCGGTGACTCGGTCGACAAAGACCTTTAAAGCGCACTTCTTCAGCTCAATCCCTTCCGAGTCGAGAAGGCTGCGCACCAATTGAACCAGCTTCACTCGAGAGCGGACAATCCCGTCGCGAGCGACTACCGGCATTCTCGCAAGGCGTTGCTCCTCGGTCGGCTGGTCTATCTCGGCGAGTACGTCCGCAGCACACAACGTGGCCAGAATTCGAGCGTCGAGCTTGTCGTGCTTGATAAAGGCCGAGCCGATAGCCTTGGTCCGGCCCGGGTCGACGACCACTACATCGTGACCGAACTCCCTCAGCCGATCCGCTATCCAGAACGACTTGGTGCTCGCCTCGATGGCGATCTTCATCCGTGGCAGTTTGCCAAATAGACGGCAGAGCTCGTGCACACGGTTTCGCACCTTCCCCTCACGAATAACCGAACGTTTCTCATCCACGATGCAGAAATTGCTCGACTTCTTTCCCAGATCCAATCCACAGTAATGCATGGTCGGTCCCCTTCTGTGCCTTTTTGAGCACGTTTTGGTCTTGTAACCATGCGGCTATCAC
>JAUVDV010000001.1 GCA_030595125.1 Deltaproteobacteria bacterium | reverse complement strand
AGTTTCTTCGATGGTCTCTTCTTGGGATAACTTCTTGAGTTGCTCATGCAGACCAATATACCACACATGCCATATACTTCAAACTATGCTTCGGGTAGAAAAGCGACACCCTCCTTGGCGAAGGCGGGGCCGGGATGGGGTCTTCAAAATCCGCCTGGGGGGAGTGTACGGGATGGTTCCGTAAAAAGTCGACCGGGAAAATAAACTGAATTTGGTGGAGGATTCCGAAAGGATCGGATCAGAAGGGTTGGCTGGGGCCGCCGCGGAGGGGGCGTTTTGCATTGCTTCTTGTTCCTCTACGACCTTCATTGAAGTACCCCTCCTTGATGAACTTTTCCTTGATGTCATCGAGGTATTTCTTCTGCTTTTTAGTCAGGATGTCGCGAATGACGATCATCAGCCCGAGGTGCTTTTTCTTGATCTTGTTCTCGTACTTGAACACCTGATCCATCTGAGTGTAGATATCGTCCTTGGAGGCGCCTTTCTCTACAAGTTTGACCAGCACGCGCGTCTGCGTCGAGAGATCCCACTTGAGCTGCTCTACCTCCGTGTTCACATCCGTGACCACCTTGCGCAGTTTTGCGATCTGCGCGTCGGTCAGATTCAACTCGTCCGCGTGCCTTCGCACCATCTCTATGGGGTAGACGTGCTTCTTGAGGGCGAACCTCATGCCGCCGGGGCCCATCCCCGGACCCTGGCCCATCCCCGGGCCCTGACCCATGCTCATGCCCGGACCCTGACCCATCCCCGGACCCGGACCGCGACCCGGTCTCTGTGCGAACGCCTCGGGAGCCAGCACCATCGCAAAAGCGACTATTGATAATATGACTAACTTTTTCATAACAGGTTCCTTTCTTCGTCCTGATCCCAGGATGGAATCTCAATTTCCAGTAAAAAATCCGTCTCTCCGACAAACAGCCCCTCTCCTACAACCCCGTCCTCGTATGCCAGTTCTTCGCCCGCGACTTCTTCATCGTCCGCGTAGTCCGTGTCGCTCTCGAACAGGTAGTCGAACGGCATGGTCCCGGCATCGAGTTCGGCGAGGGTTTCGAGGGAGGCGATCATCTCCGGCGACGCTGTGTTTCTCGACTGTTGGGAGAACACCAGCACCAGCGCGACGGCCGACATCGCAACGAGACCGGGCAAGAGCGCCCATCTCCAGGCATCTCCTGTTCCGCTTGAAGAGGCGCGAGCCCGAGCCCTCGTCCACACGATGTCGAACTGAGGCGCCGATTCTTTTGCGTCGATCTCTTTCAGTATCCGCTGCAGTTTTTCATCACCGGGTTTCATCTGATATCTCCTGACAGCAGTTCCTTGAGTTTCTTCTTTGCACGATGGTAGTGAGTGCGCGCTGAACCGACCGATACATTCATTACCCGGGCCGACTCCTCCACCGTGAGCCCTTCCATGAACACGAGTGACATCGCCTGCGCCTGGCGATCCGGCAATTTCGCAAGAGCCTCTTTCACTCTTGCGGAGCGCTCGCCGAGATCTGCCGAGCTTTCGGGATCCGGAAAAGTTGCGGCGGGTTGTGGAGCATCGATCTGCATTCTCAATACGCGTCCCCAGATCGATCGCCTGCGTCTTCGGGAAGCGGCCACTCTCCTGGCCACGCCGAAAAGGAACCGTTTGGGATCGTCGGCCGCCTTAAGATCGGCTCGACCCTCGACTACCTCCATGTATGTCTGCTGTACGATTTCCATGGCCTCCTCGCGGTCCCAGTTCGCCAGGGCTCGAGCCCAGCGGAAGAGGCTGTCGTGATGTTCGGCAGCCAGCGCAGCCGCTGTTTCCGTATCGCCCATCTCACAAACCTGTGGTGCGGGGGCCGAATTGATATGACAGTTTCAGCATTTTTTTCTGCAATGAGGTTCTGTTCGCATAACTACCGCGTCAAGTGTTCAGAGTCGAGTGTGGACGAAGTGGACTTCGGTGGACGAAATGGACTGTACAGTATTTGCAAATACTACGGACAATTCGCCGGAACCGGCGTGCACGTGTCGTCGAAGTTGTCGTGGACATTTATCCATGTAGGTGCGCTGACGAACTGGTCCAGAAGATCGCACGCCTCACAATCGGGCATGGCGGTGTTTTCGTGGATATTCAAGTATCCGCCAACCAATAGAAGGGCACCCAAACCACTCAGGTCGGTGAGCGTGTAATTCTGGTAAATGTAGAAATCCCCGTTCACCGAGAGAAGGGCGTCAAAACCACTCATGTTGGTGAGGGTGTCGTTCTCGTAGATGTAAAAGTCCCCACCCACCGAGGTGAGAGCGCTCAGACCGTCCAGGTTTGTCAGGACGTCGTTGTTGTAGATTATCAGGGTATTCCCCACCGAGGTGAGAGCGTTCAAACCGTCCAGGTTTGTCAGGGCGCTGTTTTCTCTAATGTTCAGGAACGCGACAATCGAGGTGATTCCGCTCAGGCCATTCAAGTTGGTGAGGGCAATATTATTTTGTATCATCAAGCTCATCCCCACCGTGGTGATGTTGGACAACCCATTCAGGTTGGTGAGGGAGTCGTTGTCGTTGATGTTCAAGTACCAACCCAAAGAGGTTATCCCGCTCAGACCGTCCAGGTTTGTCAGGGAATCGTTATTGATAAGCTGCAATGTCCCGGTCACCGAGGTAAGGGCGCCAAGCCCGTCCAAGTTGGTGAGGGCTGGGTTATAGTTGATGTTCACCCCACCCACCGAAGTGAGAGCGCTCAACCCATCCATGTTGGTGAGGAGGCCGTTCCATTGAATCGACAATTCCCCCCCTACCGAGGTGAGGGCGCTCAAGCCAGCCAGGTTCGTCAGGGCGATGTTGCTCCAAATATTCATGTCCTCGCTCATAGAGGTGAGGGCTCCAAGTCCATCCACATTGGCGAGGGTGTCGTTGCCATTTATAGAAAAGTCCCCGCCCAGTGAGGCGAGGGCACCAAGCCCATTCAGGTTGGTCAGGGCGTCGTTGCTCCCAATGTCAATGTCCCCGCCCACCGAAGTGAGAGCGCTCAGCCCGGTCAGATCGGTGAGGGCGTTGTTGTAGTAGATGGACAAATACGAACCCACTGAGGTGAGAGTATCAAGCCCGGCCAGGTCGGTGAGAACTTCGTTATAGTAGATGTACAGGTGCTCACCCACCGAGGTAAGACAAATCAATTCGCTCAGGTCGATGCACGAAGGACAGTTGATATCCAGGTATCCCGAGATCGACGTGTATCCCGAGAGAGTTGCAACATCCGATTGATCGAGGATCTCAAAATCGCCAATGTATTCTCCTTGAGGACAATCAGTGTCTGTATTTGTACCGGTGTCCGTGTCGGTATCGGTATCCGTGTCCGTATCGATATCCGTGTCCGTATCGATATCCGTATCCGTGTCGGAGTCCGAATCGGAGTCGGTTGTGCCACTGTCACTACTAGACGAGCCGGGTGAGCACCCGGCGGCGTACACGAATGCGACCATCAGCACAAAGAAATGTACTCTTTTCATCGTCTTTCCCCTCCATTCGGGAAACGATTATACCACTAATTTACCACTCACGGCGCGTTCGACGACATGGAGGATGAGTTCGCGGCTCCCGGACAGCGTGTGGTCGTCGTGCACCAGCAGGAGAGTCGCGGATGGCGATCGTTCCACCAGGGCGATGACGTCGTCTTTGTCGATAACATCGTCTTGCAAACCATGGATCACCGTGGTCCGGATCGATAGGGGAACCGAAAGTGCGCCGAATTTCTTACTCTGTTCAAACAGGCCCGGTCTCTTTTGTTCCACTTCCGGGCTGATGGACGCGTAACGATGCATTCCCACCGCCGGCGCGAGCAACACCAGATGTCGAATCCGCCCGGTGTGGCGAACCGCAAATCCCAGCGCTGCCAGCCCGCCCAAGCTGGAGCCCACAACAACGGCGTCGGATCCTTGCGGAATTTCCTTTTCAAGCGCGCCGACCTGCTCGTCCAGATTGAACTCTCCCAACCAGGGAGTGACAGCGCCCAACTTGTCGCGGAGGTAGACAGCCTTGTTTCCGTCGGGGCTTCCCTCAAGGCCATGCGCAAATACGACTCTTGTCATGCTAGAAACGCTGTTTCAGCTCGAGCACCACCATGTCCTGACCATACCCGATATCGGTTGTCTCCATGCGCGCGTACTCCCCCGTTTCCTCGTTCATGATAAAAGGAACCGGAGCGCCGTCCAGGTTGGAATACCGTTTGCGGTGAATGTACCTCAGTCCCAGGGCAGCCCTTTCCCACAGGCTCACCTGGGCCTCCACCATGACCTCCCACTCGAAGTCGTGTCGGGTGAGCTTGTAGTAGTCCTGCTCGAACTGCAGGTTCTCTTCCTCGCTGAACTGGGGGTTTGACAGATACGCCGGACGAAAAGAGTTTTTGCCGTTCTTTTTGGAGTTCATGTACCAGTTGTACTTGAGCTTTCCCCCAACCAGCCCGGACAGTCGCGGCACGGGGGTGATCCACTTGAGATCGAGCCATGCCTCCGGGAGAAGTCGATCGTACTTGATCACCAGGGGATCACGGTAGGCCCGGTCGTAACGTCCGCCCACAAGCATTTTCAGCTGAAGAGTATGGTCCAGAAACCACCGATTGTTCATGATCCGCAGGCGGGTTCTCATGGTGCTCCGGTCGTCCTCCATGTAGTTGGGCCGCACCTCGAGCTTGAAGCGAACGGACCAGACGGACGACGGATCCCTTGCCATGGACCACCACACCCTTCCACCCATGGCCCATCCCATCATGCTGAAGGTGTCCTCGCCGCGTAACCACTCCTCTCCCTGTTTCTCCGGCATGTGATCCATGTAGGCGAGTTCCGTATCAAAACCGACCCTCAGTTCGTGCTCCAACCCGCCGGCCCGGCCTCTGCCGATATACGCCAGCTGAAGCATGAAGAGCGTGGTATTGAAATCCCGCAGCTCGAACTCACTCTCCGAAGAAGAACCGCCCAGCTCCGTCCAGTACTGATCCCGGTACGCGGTGAAATTGCCCTGAAAACCGTGGTGGTATCCCCCGGCGCCGAAGATAACGTCGCCCCTGAAGATACTCTCCAGCGCACTGTGGTCGCCGAGGCTCGCGTCGTCCATGAACGACGACGTGGGATGGGAGTTGTATCCGAAGGAACCGATGACCTGCCCCGCAAAACCCTCCACCCTCGGAAACGAGCTCCACGAACTGATTCGAGCTGTAGCCGCCTCCGACAGATCCTCGTTGGGACCCTCTGTCACGCGATCCATCAACGCCTGGGCCTTCTCGTTCTTCCCCAGCTCCCGCGCTACCAGCCCCCGGTAGAAGCTGCTGCGCTGATCAAGCAGGGGCGGAAGGCTCCGACTCGCCATGGCAAACTGCCTGGACGCCTCCTCGAGTTCGCCGTTTTTGTACCTGGAATAACCCAGATAGTAGCGTATCAGCGAGGCGTCCTCCACGGTCTTCGCATTTGGAACGGCCGCCTCCAGGTGCTCGATGGCCCAGATCCAGTCCTTTCGCTCCATGAGACTCAGGGCGAGAGAATAACGGCTTCGGATATCCTGCGGATCGAACATGATGGCCGAGCTGAGCGCCCGCTTGACGTCCCTGGTGTTTTCCCTCGCCGCGGCCATCTCACCCCACGCGAGACACGCGTCGACCACGCCGTCTTCGGCCATGCAGGCTTTTCGGTAAAGCTTGTAGGCTCCGTCCTCGTCACCCTCCCCTGTGGCCACGAGTCCCAGGTTGTAGTCGATCAGGGCATCTCCCTCTTCGGCCGACGCGCTTCGAGCCGCCAGAAGGCAGAGACAAACAATCCAGAAGGATGTGCTTTGCGTAATTCTCATTCATCGACCTTTGAAGAACGCATACTACCATAATGGTGTAGGCTTTCTACGAAAAGACAAAGGTGAGTATCGGCTGAAGGGAATTGTGAAGATGGTTCGACAAACAATGGACGCGCTCGTTCTCGTCGGGGCAATTCTGGCCTGCGGCGCATGTCAGCGCGCGTCCGCGAAGAGTCACATCATCCCGGACGGCTTCGAGGTTTGCGAAACGATGCTTTCAGGAGACGAAGGCCCCAACGGGTTTGAATACCTCAAACAAGTGGACGTGGGTAACACCGGCGAGCAGGAAGACGAATGGGAAGACGATGAGCCCGTCGATACGAGCCCATTCGAGCTGGACCGCGAGTACACACCCGGAGACGGTTTCGGATACGTCGGCGCGCAAGGGGAGGTGGCTGTCGATCCCGGCTGGAGCCTCTCGGCGTGGCCGTACGGAGGTGAGGGGAACGCCTCGATTTGTCTTTCCGGGCGTGAGGGTTTCTATGGATATCGCTTCGACATTCAAAACGGTGTCTATTTAGTAGCGTTTCACTTCATTGAAAAGACCCAGCACTGGAGTGGTTTCAGAAGAACCGATCTCGTCCTGGAAGGGGAGACGGTCTTTGCCGACTATGACATTTTCGAGGAGGTGGGAAACCGCTTCATGGTGACCGCGAAGGCAGTTGCAAAAATCGAAGACGGCCATCTGGACATCGCACTTGAACCTCTGGGCACCGGGGAATCCCCGATCCTCTCTGGCCTCGAGGTAAAGACGATCGATCCTGACGACAGCGCCCCGGCGGAGGTGACGGAACTCATCGCCCGAGGGGGATACGAGCAAGCGATACTGAGCTGGCGCAACTCTCCTGACAATGATCTTCGCGGCGTGAACGTGTGGAGGCGGGAACAGGAAAAGGAGCCGTGGACGCGGGTGAACCCCAGGGGGGTCGCGGTTGCGCACTTTGTGGATCACGGCGCGCAGGCGGGGAAGAGTTACTCGTACAAGGTGACGTCCGAGGATATATTCTGCAACGAATCGAAGGGAGTTGAGGTCGGCCCGGTGACAATACTGAACCACTCCCAATCTTCTCTTAGAGTTTTTCAACTGGATATGTCGCCCGAAGCGATAATCGGCATGACAAAAGACGTGAGTTCGGACACGTACGTCCCCGCGACGCTGACGATAGACGGTCAGGCGTACGCGGTGGAAGCGCGCAACAGGGGAGCATCTACAAGGTACCTGTCAAAACCGAATTTCAAGATTCGGCTAAAAAACAATGCGGAGTATCAGGGGCGAAACGGCTTCAAGCTCAACTCCGAAGTGGTTGATGAAACCATGATCAGCGAGAAGCTTGCTTACGACATGTTCAACGAATCCGATTCCCTCGCTCCAAACGCGAGCTACATTCATCTCTCGTGGGCGGGGAGATACATGGGCGTCTACACGGAGATTCAAGAGGTGGACAAGCTGTTCTTCCTGGACAACGGGATCTCCGATGAGGGGAACCTCTACCGGATGGGGACCGGCATGTTGAATGTCCTCCCCAGTGACGGCCAGTACGAGGAAACCTACGAAAAGAAGACCAACGAGAGCGATCCCGCCGGATACTTGGATATCATCAAGCTAACAGAAGATCTCGGCGGAACCGAGGAGCACCTGTTCGCGGGATGGTTCGACCAGCAGTTCGCCTCGGATGAGTACATTGATTTTCTGGCTGTAAATGCCCTCATCGCCAATTACGACATGATCGACGGAAATCAGTACATGTATCACGACACCCTGCTCGATGAGTGGCACCACATTCCCTGGGACTACAACAACGGCACATTTGCGGACACCGGCCTCCCGCTGACCACGATGACCGTTTACGGCGCGGGGATGGACAATCCATGGTGGTTCAACTCCATCACGCGGGTGATGACAAATACGGATCTGCGGACGCGACTGCTCGCGCGGATCGAGGCCCTCATCTCTGGTGTCTTGAGCAGCGAAAAGATCGTCGAGCTGTGCAACACTGCGGTGCAGAGCGCCGCTGTTGACGTTGCTCTGGATCCGTGGATGGTCGCGTGGGAGAGAGATCAATCGTTCGCGAACGACGTGGTTCCCGCAATTGAGGATTTCGCGTCTCAAAGAACTGCGTTCATGAACGGGGAGATCGCCGCGATGCAATCGATCCATGGACCGCTGGTTATCAACGAGTTTCAGTTACAAAACACGGGGCAGATAACGGATGAGTTTGGGCAGGAGGATCCCTGGATCGAACTTTACAATCGCGGAAACGACCCGATGGAACTGGCGGGGATCTGCCTCACCACCGATCTGCGCAACGGCGAAGGAGCGCACTGTTTCGGGGACGTGGCGGTGATCGGGCCGGGGCAGGTTCTGGTTCTTTTTGCGGACGCTCAACCGGATCAGGGCGATCTGCACCTGGGCTTCACGGTGAATCCGGATGGAGGAGAGATCGGTCTCTACTTCCAAGGTGAGGGCGAAGGGGAAGAGGGCGAAGAGGGATGCACCGTTTACGACGTGGTTTTCTATTCGTCTCAAAACCCCGGCGAGTCATATGGTAGAACGAGCAATGGTGCGGAACAATGGGGATCGATGACGATGCCTACACCTGGATCATGAGAACGGACGAATACGCCACCGAGAAGACCCTGAACGAGAAGGCGCGCCGTTGGCTCGACGCGGTGAGGGGTTCTGTCACACCGAGACCGCACTTGCAGGTGAGCCCTTCAATTTGCGCCCTGGTTGTGGTGGACATGCTTCGTTACTTCGCGTCGCCAAATGGGAGGTGTTTCCTGCCCGCTTCTGCGGGTATCGCCCCGCAGATTCAATCCCTGCTCGACGCGTGGCGCCGCAACGGTGGGACGGTTGTCTTTACCCGACATTGTCACGAAGGCGAGCACGACCTGGGCATGCTCGGGCGGTTCTTTTCGGATCACATAGCCTGCGGGGAACCGGACTCGCAGATAATAGAAATGCTGGAGCCCCTGGATGGCGAACGGGTCTTCAACAAGACCACATACGACGCCTTCATCGGCACCGATCTCGAGGAATATCTCAAAAAGGAGAGGATGGAGCAGGTGCTGGTAACCGGCGTGCTGACGCACATGTGCTGTGAGACCACCGCCCGCTCTGCGTTTTGCCGGGGGTTCGAGGTTTACGTGCCGGTGGACGCTACCGCATCGAACTGCGAGGAGCGACACCTGGCCTCGCTCATGGCCATGGCAGACGCTGTGGCGGTTGTGTTACGCACCGACGAGGTTCTGAAGCTTTGGGAGAAGAACAAATAGTCATAGTTGGCGCCGGCCCCGCCGGATGCTCCGCAGCCGTCCAGTGTGCACGGCTGGGAGTCAGGCCACTGTTGCTCGACTCGTCCGGGAAAGCCGGCGGATTGGTGGCCAACGCCTTCCTCGTGGAGAACTACCCCGGTCTGGAGAAACCCCTCACCGGGGAGGTGTTCGCCGGTCGATTGGCCGAACATCTCGCCCGGTTCGACGTTACGATAACCGCACAAACCGTTTCGCGGGTGGAGCCCGATTCCCACGGGTGGATTGTCCGTACAGACGGGCAACACGTTCGCGCACGATGCGTGATCCTGGCCACCGGGACCGTGCCCCGGCCCCTGTCGATCCCCAAGGAACGGGATCTCGTCTCAACTGTGCTCTTCTACGAGGTGCGGGATCTTCTGGCGAAGATACCATCGCCCAAAAAAATTATCGTCGTGGGCGGAGGGGAGGCTTCCTTCGACTATTCGCTCTCCCTGGCAAACGCAGGCGCCTCGATCTCGCTCCTGGTGCGATCTGATCGGGTGAGAGCGCGCGGCAGGCTCGGAGAAATGGTGATGAACCACCCGGAGATCTCCGTGGAGCTCAATACGAGACTCGTCACTCTCAAAAAGACCGATGGAGGTGTGGCAGCAACCGTGATCTCGGCGAATTGTGAAAGCCATCGCCCGGCCGACGCGCTCCTCGCTGCAGTGGGCAGAAAGAGCACCGCCCCTCTCATCATCTCTTCCCCGGATCCGTCGAGCTTGACACACGCGCCCGGGTTGTTTATCTGCGGCGACGCAAGGTCGGACGGGCTTGGACAGGTGGGAATCGCGGTGGGAGACGGACTCGCCACCGCCGCCATGGCCGTCAAGCTGGCAATCCGGGAGAAGGTCAATTGACGCTCGAGATGGTTTACACTGCGGGGAACGACGATCTGGCCAGGGTATTCGTGGCGCGGACAGCGGACGGCTCCCCGATAGAGTTCGTCGAGTCTATTCAGCCTCCACACAGCAGAGATGAAAAGTGGGTGCTTATCGTCTCCACGCTCAAGGGCTGCCCTGTGGGTTGTCCCATCTGCGACGCGGGCGGGGATTATCGCGGAACACTCACCTCGGAGGAGATCTTGGCCCAGGTGGAGTATCTGGTCCGCCGCCGGTACCGAGACGGCAGATGCCCGGTGCCCAAGCTCAAGGTCCAGTTCGCGCGGATGGGGGATCCCGCTCTCAACGACCACATGATCACCGTTCTTCGGAAGCTTCCCGGGCTATTGGATCTGCCCGGCCTTCTGCCCTGCTTCTCTACCGTGGCGCCGTTTGGCCGGGACGACTTCATGGAGGAACTCGCTCAGATCAAGCACGAGCTGTACGGCGGCGGAAGGTTTCAGATGCAATTCTCGATTCACTCCACCGACGAAGCCGCCAGGAGAAAGTTGATTCCAATCAAGACCTGGGATTTAAAAAAAATGGCTTCTTTTGGAGACCGCTTCTTCGAGGAAGGGGATCGCAAGATTACCCTCAATTTCGCGCCGGCGGTCGGGTTTCAGCTCGATCCGCAGGTGCTCGCGCCGCTGTTTTCACCACAGCGCTTCGCTGTCAAGTTGACGCCCATCAACCCCACATTCGCCTCGCAAAGGAATGATCTGACCGGCCTCATAGATCCGGCCGATGAGGATCTCAACCGATCAATAGCGGAGCGCTTCGAACGACTCGGCTACGACACGATCCTGAGCATCGGCGAGCTCGACGAGAACGAAATAGGTTCCAATTGCGGCATGTATGTGACGCGTATGGAACGCCGTCCTGTCGCCGCCAACGAATAGCATTTGGTGATCGGTGGTCCCGATGATGATGGCGGCCGACTTTAAATGTCCAGATTTTTCACGAACAGGGCGTTGTTCTCAATAAACTCCCGGCGCGGCTCTACCTGATCCCCCATCAGTATAGAGAAGATCTCGTCCGCCTCGGTGTAATCCTCCAGGGTGACCCTGAGCAGTGTGCGTGTGTCCGGGTTCATGGTGGTCTCCCAGAGCTGCTCCGGGTTCATCTCGCCCAGGCCCTTGTAGCGCTGGATACTGAGCCCTTTCTTGACGGTCTTCTCCGCCAGCGTCCACAGCTCGTCTATGGATGTGAGAACAACCCTTTCCTCGCCCACCATCACCTCGTACGGACCGCTGCCGAACGCCTTTTCTTTTTGCGTGATCTTGATGAGATCCCGATACTCGGGCGTGGAGAAGAAATCGAAATCGAAATCGAGAGTCCTGGTGTTGTCGTTCGTGCCGGCCGGCACACGAATCTTGTAGCCACCGTGTTGATCGTCAGAAACTATCTGCACCCCCCCATCATCGATGGCGAGCTTCGAGCTTACATCCTTGACCAGGACCTTCAGGGCGTCGTTGTTCTCGAACATCGTATTCGTGGCACCTGCCTCGCAGAACTCGACAGCGAGCCGGGCGCTGCTGTATCGATCGATTCGATCGAGTAGCTTTCTCTTGGTCATGGACAGGCGGATGATCTCCTCCGTTCGATCTTTTTTCACCGGCTCCTTCATGTCGTCGAGCAGTTTCATTGTGTCGGTGCTCGCGGAGATCAGAAATTCCTCGAACGCGTCCTCATCCTTGATGTAGACGTCTCGCTTGCCTTTCTTGAGGCGGTAGAGGGGTGGCTGAGCAATGTAGAGGTGTCCGCTTTCTATCAACTTGCGCATGTGCCGGAAGAAGAAGGTGAGCAACAGGGTGCGGATGTGCGCCCCGTCCACGTCGGCGTCCGTCATGATAACGATCTTGTGATACCGGAGCTTCTCGTAATTGAAGGATTCCACGCCGAGCCCCACGCCGATAGCCGTGATGAGATTGGCGATGGCTTCCGACCCAATCATCTTGTCGAGCCGCGCCTTTTCTACATTCAGGATCTTTCCACGCAGCGGCAGAATGGCCTGGTTCTTTCGGTCCCGGCCCTGCTTCGCCGAACCACCCGCCGAATCTCCCTCCACGATGTACAGCTCGCAATCGGCCGGATCCTTGGACTGGCAATCAGCGAGCTTGCCCGGGAGGGATGCGCCGTCAAGAACTCCCTTGCGGTTGACCATCTCCCTGGCCTTGCGGGCGGCCTCGCGGGCTCGCGATGCTGTAATGGCCTTCTCCAGGATCAGACGCGCGACCTTGGGATTCTCCTCGAAGAATTGTCCGAGCTTATCGTTGACGATCCCTTCGACGATGCCCTTCACTTCGTTGTTTATCAGCTTTTCTTTGGGCTGGTTGTTGAACGATGGATCAGGATGCTTGATAGCAATAACCGCCGTGAGACCCTCGCGCACGTCCTCGCCGGAGAGCGCGCTCTGGTTGTCCTTGATCAACTTGTTCGAAGTCGCCCAGCTGTTAAGGGTGCGCGTCAACGCAGAGCGCAGACCGGTGAGGTGGGTCCCGCCGTCACGGTTGAAGATCGCGTTGGTGTAGCAGAAGATGTTCTCCGCGAAGGAATCAGTCCACTGGAGCGCCACCTCCACGTGCACGTCGTCGCGCACGTCAAAAATGGATATTACTTCATCGTGAATGGAGATCTTGTTTCGGCTCAAGTGCTCCACAAAAGACTTGATCCCGCCCTCGTAATGAAAATCGTGGCGCTTGCCCTCGCCGCGCTCGTCCACGAGAATGATGCGCACCCCCGCATTTAGAAACGACAGATCCCGAAGGTGCGTGGACAGCGTCTCGAAGGAAAACTCGTTGAACGGGAAGATCCCGGGATCGGGCTTGAACGTTATCTTTGTGCCACGCTTCTTGGTCAGTCCAACTTGCTTGAGGGTCGTGGTGGGGATACCCCGCTCGTACTCCTGGTACCAGCTTGTCCCCTCTCTCCAGATCTCCATGTTGAGAAACTCGGAAAGCCCGTTGACAACGGAGACACCGACTCCGTGCAGGCCACCCGAGTACTTGTACGAATCGTCGCCGAACTTGGCCCCCGAGTGCAGGGTTGTCATCACCACTTCTGCAGCGGGGCGACCCTCCTGCTCGTGCATGCTTGTAGGAATACCCCGACCGTTGTCCTCAATGGAGACGCTTCCATCGAAATGGACGATCACTGAGATCAGGTCGCAATGCCCGGCGAGGTGCTCGTCAATGGAATTGTCAACCACCTCATAGATCATGTGGTGTAGTCCTTCGGCGGACTCCACGTCCCCGATGTACATGCCGGGCCGCTTTCGCACAGCTTCGAGGCCATGGAGCACCGTTATATTATCGGCGTTGTATTCTTCGCTCCCTGGCTGTGTCGCGCCGCTATTCCTGTCGTCGTTCTCGGTCATCGATTTCTCCGGTATTGTGGATCGCGGGAAGAGCCCGCGAGGACTGATTACAGTACTATACCTTTGAGATGTTCTTTATCAATGACATTACATCAAATAAGCCTATTCCTTCCCATGGGGAGGGGGTCGGCAAGCATGACCGCATGTGCAGCTAAATCTCGTCAAAATCTCCTGGACTCGTTTTCATTATTTGTGGGCAAGTCGGGCAATCCTCCCGATATGGATAACCGGTCAGATGTGGCGAGTTTCCTCCGTATCAGGTCATTCCGCATCTGTTTGGGGAAAAAAGTGAATCATGACCTGGGTTTGCAATTTCTACCTTGATTTTTGATGTAGATGTATCTTCTTGTAAACAAAGGGGATTTTCGAATATTGACCGGTAACTATGCGTCAATTAGCGGTAACATCATCTAATAGACACCTAAGTTATATCTAAATTTTGATTATTTATGTTGACATCGGTCGGGTATGGCTTGATAATCCAAATCAAAGTCAGCCACCAGGGAGGATCCAAATGGCTATCGCTAAAAAAGCAAAGAAACCCGTTGCCAAGAAAAAACCGGCCGCCAAGAAGAAGGTAGTCAAGAAGAAGACCGCCGCCAAGAAGAAGCCCGCCGCCAAGAAGAAGGTCGCGAAAAAGAAGGTCGCCGCCAAGAAAAAACCGGCCAAGAAAAAAGTCGTGAAGAAGAAGGTCGCTGCCAAGAAAAAACCGGCCAAGAAGAAGGTCGTAAAGAAAAAGGTCGCCGCCAAGAAAAAACCGGCCAAGAAAAAGGTCGTAAAAAAAAAATTAAGGTAGTCAAGAAGGCGACGGCCAAGAAAAAACCGGCCGCCAAGAAAAAAGCTGCCCCAAAGAAAAAAGGCACGTCGCTGAAGCGAAAAACGCTTCCGTTGCCGCCGCCACCCCTACCGGTTCAGCCCTCGAACCTGATGAAATAACCTGCTGCTTGAGCAACTGTTTCTCATACGCATAGTTTTCTTTTAGAACCTGGTGCCCATACACAAGACCTCAATACCAAATCACCACCTTCATGGACCGAGGATCCCGGACCATGACAGAGAATATGTAACTGCTTTCACCGCACGTGGTATAATTCGTCTGCGCAACAACAAGTAGACTTTCGCGGCATTCGCGTCGGTCCCAAAACAAAGGAAAGATCCTGCAATGGCACGATTTTCATCATTTCTGTTGGCGGCAGTCGTTTCTGCGGCGCTGGCTCAACCCGGCTGCGCCAACGAAGCGGCTCCTTTCGCAAGCGCAGACACCGATGCGGACACTGATACAGACACCGATACAGACTCTGATACAGACTCTGATACGGATTCCGATACAGACTCCGATACAGACTCCGATACAGACACCGATACAGACACCGGCTCGTGCATCGATCCGGTTGCCGGTGATCCCACAGTCACTTCAACTGACTGGACTTTCCCTCCGCCAACCACATCCGGCACGTACTCTCTGACCTTCAGTGAGGATGTGTTCAATGTGAACACCACCAATGTCACCTGGACTCAAGACATCGGAGGCGGAACCATGGACAGCATCACCAGCGTGGATGGCAGCACCTACACCATTGATTTCTCGGGAGTCTATGCAGGAGACGAGTACACCATCACCATCTCTCCTGGAGTGGAGGACACCTGCGGAGCCTCCATATCCGGGGACAACAACGTTCATTTCTGGATAACGCCATACGATTGGACCAGCTGCACGGAGTTCGGAACACTGACTGCGGGAGTTGTCGCTTCCCCGCCGACGCTACCGACGGGGGATACCACCAACTCCGGCTCCGGCTCCTGCTGGACGGAGAACGGCGCCGATATCATCGCCTCCTATACCGCCACGACAGATGATCCGCTGGAGTTCTCGTGGAGCAACGTGAATGTCACGGACGGCACCGATCTGTGGAGAAACTATGAGATTTTCCTTGGAGACTGCGATCCGGCGGTGGGCACGGAGTTATTCTGTCACAACACTACAAGCAGCGCCGATTCCTTCTTCTACCATCCAACTGTGGGGGACGTGTTTTACATGAAGGCCATCGCCGAGACAGGCAGTAACGATTTCTCCTCCGCCGAATTCCTGGTCACGGTTTTCACCGGAGACGATTGTTCATCTCCGGCCGATGTCACCTCTTCCAACCACTACGTGGACACCCTGGGAGAGGATTGCTGGTGGTGGCTAGCGGACAATCTGAATACCACGACTGATCACTCGTTTACTTGCGATGGAGGGGGTACCGGAGGGGACATGGTGATCGAGTACACAACCGGATCATCTCAGACCCAGCTCAACTTCGACGCTTCCGTATCCAACTACAGCACTTCTTCCGGCAACGGCTATCTGGCAATAGAAATCACTGGATCACCCTGCAATCCCGCAGGCGCATCGGAATATTGTCATTCCACTTATGGAGATCCGAACGATAATGGATCGATCGCAGTTACACCCAGCACAACCTACTACATCTGGGTGGGCGACGGTTTCAATAGTCACTATCTGCCCGACATCGACATCTGCCTCTGGTAACGCATTAATACGAGAAGCTGGATCCTCCGATGAACTCACGCATTAATGAAGTCTGCGGCACATCTCCGGGCATGACCGGTATGAACATCGAGAGAAATTCCCTCAGCCTGTAGGCTTCCGCAAACGAAGGGCTCGTACGGGGAACTTCCAGGAGATAGCGTTCCGCGAAAATCTTGAGCACCGAGAACTCGTAGATCAACGAAGTGTCGAAGATGACATCCGCCGACTCCTGGAACGGGAAGATATGTCGTCTCTCTCCCCTGCGCACTGACTGCCAGATCTTGATGGTCTGCGCGGCAGAGTATCCACGATAATGGCGATCTCGAACGAGCCTTCGGATGAGCCTGGTGTCGGAGGTGTGTAGTCTGTTGTGCTCGTCTATGGCCAGAGGGTTGAGCGCGTTGATGTAGATTCGGAACTTCTCCGATGCCGGAATGGCAGGTGCGAGGGCATCATTCAGTCCGTGAATACCCTCGATGATCAATACCTCGTCGTCGTGGAGCTTTATGGGGATCCACTTGTCCTCGTGCGCCCGCTTTCCGCTCTGGAAGTTGTAGACCGGCGTGAGCACCTCCTGGCCATCAAGGATGCTGCGAAGGTCCCTGTTGAACCTCTCGAGATCGATGGCCTCGAGCGCCTCGAAATCGAACTCCCCCGAATCGTCCCTGGGCGTCTGATGGCGATCGACATAATAGTTGTCGAGGGACAACGCCGTGGGGCGGATCCCCGCCACCTTTAGTTGAATGGAGATCCGCTTGGCGAAGGTGGTCTTTCCCGCCGACGAAGGCCCGGACACGAACACCAACTTGCGGTCCCGGTTCGTGACGATCAGATCTGCGATGTCGGAGATGCGCTTCTCGTGCAATCCCTCCACCACCTTGATGATCTCGCGGATGCTCCCGTCGATGCATGCGTTGTTCAGATCGGCCACGTGGGCCACGCCGAGCCGCCGGCTCCACTCCCTGGCCTCCTTGTGGGTCTGGTAGAGCTTGGTCTGGGGACCCTCGTTTCTCACAATGTCCGGGCGCAACATGTTTGGAAACTGGAGGACGAAATCGTCACCCAGCTGAAACAACTCGAATTCACCGAAATACCCGGTATGGGGAGCCACCGGTCCGAGGCAGAAATCCACCGTTTTCCCGAGGCTCATGATTCCCACGTGAGAGGACTGCCACCTATCCAGAACCAACCTCTTCACCGACTCTCCCTTCCGCGCGAACAGGCGCCGAGCTTCCTCGACCGGGGTTCTGTAGAAGACGAACGGATCCTTTTTTGCGACAAGAACCTTCATCTCTCGAGTAATCTCACTCAGAAACTTGTCGTCTACCTCGACCCCGGTCACTTCGAAGTAATAACCCTCGGAGATGGCCTGCCCCACGAATATATGCGCCTTCGGAAACAAACGATGAAACACTTCGTATAGCATCATCGTCACATGACGCCGGTAGATGCGAGCACCGAAGTGGGACTTGACCGACACCGGCTCAACCGTGCCGGATCTGAGGATCTGGGCGGATAGCGACACGACGCGGTTGTTGATCACAGCTGCGACGATCTGATCATCTCCCTCGTGGGGATGGATCTTCATGAGTTGTTCGACCGTCGTTCCCCTGTCCACGTCCAGCGTCTTGCCCCGGTACTCGATCTTTGCGGGGTCACCGATCATACTGGCGCGGTTTTCATCCTTTTTTCGCGACAAAATTTTACCGACCTTGTTTCAGGGGCGGCGGCGGCGGGGCGTATGTACTATCGCACTCCACACCGGGAAAGGGATTGGGTCCGGAACAGAAATCATCCACGGGAGGATCCTCGGGGAAGACCACGCCCATTCGCTCCAGCCCTTCGCGATCATCGTAGTACAGAGCCATCAAACCCATGGGCCTGTCCGGATCCCGACGCCTGAAGGGAACGATCTCAGCCTGCGAGCTTTTCTCGTCTCCGTATTTCGTACCCAACCCCGGGGATGACTGATCGTCCATCGGCTGCATGGCCACGCTCTTTCCATGTGGCGAGGCCGCCGGACGGCCAGAGGGCATCTCCGACTCCTCGTAGTCGCGAGGGTCATCTCCGGATGCTATTGGTACAGGCCTGTCGTAGTCTCCCCCCTCTTCCTCATCGAACACCGCAAGGCCGATGACGCCGACACTCAATTCGTCACCCATCCGCGCGCCGTATGATTCCTCCACCGACGAAAACTCGAACGCCGCCACCTGCCGCAGGCTCTTCCTGAACCCCTCCACGCGAATCTCCTCCCCGGGCGACAACACGTATCCCCTGTCTTCCACGTAATTAGCGCTTCTTCCAGAGATGACATCACGTCCGTCCACCGAGATCACCACTTCTATTCGCGCCTCTGTGCGATTGGCTACCCAGATTTGATACTCGTTACCCATCCTCCCCAGGAGGTAGTTGCGTCCTTCCACCCTGTAGATGGACAACTCTTCACCGCCCGAAGTGGCCCACAACTCCACCGCGTCGCCACGCACGGAACTCGAGTCATTTATTGCCGAGCCCGGGGACGCGCCTCCGCAGCCTGCGGCAAACACAAAAACAAACAACGACATAAGCATGTATCCAATGGAAATCTTCATCCCGATCCTCCTCCTTGAATTTGCACGACCTCAAGTGGCATCGAATTATAGTCCACACAGCCACTATAGGAAAACCGCCAAATTGTTTTCGCTACTTTCGCAGGATCGGAGCCAATATGGTGCGAAAAACAAATCGCACCAACTTATCTGCCCGAAACTATTGCATTTGACTGGCCTGGCGACACTGGATTAGCCTGATTATGCTGCAAAACCGGGTGATCAGCTTCGCGCTACCCCCTTTTCGACAATCCGGATATCCCCACTTAAATATAGGAAAACAAACGACAATCAGTGAATTGTGGCAATTTGGCAAGACATTTGCACGTATCCAGGGTGGGGCAAGGAGGTTCGCATGAACTGGTTGAACAACATCGTCTCTGATTTTCAAAAACGGTTATTCCTGGGTGAGGAATCTGAAATGAAGGACGACGGAATACTCGATCATCTCAGAAAACGCAGGGCAGCACAACGGACCCGTCAGTTCGTGGCACGCCTCAACGATCTCGATCGGCGCCTCGCCGAGCTTCGCTAGCAACCCCCCCTCCATAGTTTCCTTTTATTTCAGTCTTGCGGGACGCTACCATTTGTACGTGATTATGATCTCGTTCTTCTTGTCATCAAATTCGACGGTGCCCCCATCGCGACACCCCCAGCAGGGCGCCCAGAAGAGCTGATCTCTGTGACCCTCTCGGTATACCAGGGCGAGTGGTATCGGTTGATTCCACAGGATTACGCTAGACGCATACACGTATTTTTCGTTGTCCTCTATCTCGTGAAAGGCGACCACGAACGAGTGGCGGTTGGAACGTCCGACGGCAACCCATAGCTCCATCCCCTGTCGCGGAATCCAGCGCAACGGCTTCCAGCGAAAATGTATCCCCTGCCGCGCCAGCTCCTTGCGGTCGCTGGTTCGCCGGGCCAGAACTGCTCTCACATCCGCGTCGCTGAACATGTGAGGGTTGTCGTGGATCATTGAGATCTCGGGGATACTCTTGATGACTTCAGCGAATTTGTCGGGCTTCATGTTGTTGTAGATGCTTACGGCGGGTCGGGTTCCCTCTATGAAGCAAACGCCTTCGTTAACCTTCCCGCTGCAGCACCTGAAGCTCAGGTTTGCCGCCGAGGTTTCGGGCATGCGATGCCAGCGCTTGGCGCAGCGCCTTCCATTTCGCTCCGACAGAAGCTTGCCCGCAGAAAGCTCTCCCTTTGAATATCCGCGCACCGCACTCCGCTCTACTTGATCCGCGTCCGAGCCCCATCGACTCGCGGTCCACTCCAGGACCCTTCCCATGGCAAAAACACCGAATGGCGATGGCGGCGAGATCGGATCTGACGAGGCATATTCCGAATCGTGGTATTTGTTTCCGCCGGGATAACGACAACCGTCATCACCTCGACAAGCCCACTCCCACTCCACCTCCGTACACAATCTCTTTCCCTGCTCGGCGCATTTAGCTTCCGCATCTGCACGGATCAAACCAGTGAGGAATGGAAGGGCCGGATCGTTGGGAAATGGAAGAGCATCGATCTCGAAAGGCGTTATGGTGGTGGGGACATTGTCGTTCTCAGCATATTGATCTCTCAGCGGATCATTCGGCGCGCTGCCCCGTGACAGGGTTCCACCCGGGATTTTGATAGAAGTGCCGGCGGCGGGCATCGGGAACGATGGTCGCTCGAGCATGGGCTCGCTCTTCTTGTTGGACGGCGGCCGGGCAGTGTCCAGCATTTTCACAACCCCGTCGGGATCATCCTGGGGTTTTGAAGGGTTGGAAAGCGGTGCCAAAATCGCCGATGCGTCAGGTTCTTTCAAACCCGGCCCCGCATCCACTCTTACGGAAATCTCTTCCGGTTCGTCACAACCGAAAGAAATTACAGCCACGAAAGCCAGAAAAGTGACCCGAACGCACATCATGGCTCTATATCATAACGCCTATTATTTTTTCTCCATTTTACATTGTTCGCGGTTATCATAGTGATGAGATGCTTCATCAAAACCTTTGCCCTATTCTGTGCTTTTTTGTGGTGATCCTTGCGATCGCCTGCTCTCCTGACACTTACGACTACTGGGCCTCGCTGGACATGGACGCCGGGGCCGATGGCGACACGGATTCCGATTCCGACACGGACACGGATTCCGATTCCGACACGGACGCGGATTCCGATTCCGATTCGGATACGGACAGCGAAACCGAAGATGAGGGCGGCTGCACGGACACGGGCAGCGTCACCGATACCGGCACCGGCGCCGAGGTGGACGCGGGATCCGTGGACGGTGGGGATCCGTTCCTGGACGGAGGATGCCCGTCGGATATGGTCTTCGTTTCTTCTGCTTCGGTGCCGGGGGTTTATCAATCGTATTGCATCGACAAATACGAGGCGTCACGAGACGACGCCACCAGCACGAGTCAGGGCATTGCCACCAGCATCGCCCACTCCGTTCCGGGGAAACAACCCTGGTGGAACAATCCCATCAACACCACCCACGTCGGTACTTTCCAGGCGGCGTGTGCTGCGGCGGGCAAACGGCTCTGCCAATCCGAGGAATGGTTCGAGGCGTGCTCCGGCGAGAGCGATTTCGTGTATGTATTCGGCAATGCTTTCGATCAAAACCTCTGTAACAGCGTCGGCGCCCTGTGCGATGAGTGGTGCTTGAGCCACAGCATACCCATGGGCAGCTGCGACTTGAGCTACAACTGCGGCTATACCTATGGCTGCTACGAGATCCTCCCGACGGGTGACTTTCCCCAGTGCACCAATACCCTGGGTACCTTTGACATCGGTGGAAACGTATGGGAAATCGCCCTGACATCAACATCCTGGGAAATCCGCGGAGGCGCGTTCAACTGCGCGGGCCCGGATTCGCGCCTGCAGTGCGGTTATACCGCCGGTTGGACCAGCCTCTTTGCCGGCTTCCGGTGCTGCAAGGATCCGGAATAATCCCGGGTCGATCGATCGTTGCTCTTTATTGACTGAAAACTCCAAACTACGTACTGCATCAAACTGAGATGACCGACCATCGCGACATTGAACAGGCAAACAACTGGATCGAGTTGTCCAGTTCGGCCCTCCTTCACAACGCGACCCTGTTTCGCCGACTCATCGGGCGTGACCTCGCGTTCATGGCGGTGGTCAAGGCGAACGCCTACGGACACGGCATGCTTCCGGTGGCCAAAACCATCGAAGAATCCTGCGCCGATTGGTTTGGGGTCTTCACGGCGGCCGAGGGACTGGCCCTTCGCGAAGCGGGAATCACCGTTCCGATCCTGGTCCTCGGAGCCACCTCTCGAGATCAGATCGACTGCGCCGTCGAGGCGGGTTTGAGGTTGTCGATCATGTCTACAAGGGGGGTGAAAGATCTTCTGGACCATCCCTCATGCGCCCGGGTCCCGGTGCATCTGAAACTGGAGACCGGAACAAATCGACAGGGACTGGTAGGCGCCCAGCTGCCGCAAGCCGTCTCGCTCCTCGCGGGCGGCGGCGTGACTATCGAGGGCGCGTACACCCACTTCGCGGATATCGAAGACACCACCGATCACATCTTCGCCGCCGGCCAGATCGACCGGTTCACAGCGCTCCTCGAACAGATGGACGTGACCGTACCCATTCCACACACTGCCTGTACCGCAGCGACAATCCTTTTTTCGGACACGCACTTTCAAATGGTCCGGGTTGGCATCGGCCTGTTCGGGTTGTGGCCCTCCAGGGAGACCCAGGTCTCGGCGGCCGCACTGGAGCGCAACGACCTGGATCTTCGACCCGTCATGACCTGGAAGACCCGCATCGCACAGATCAAGGACGTTCCCACGGGAGAGTATGTCGGCTACGGGCGGACATTCCGCGCGACCCGTCCCACACGCATAGCGGTTCTCCCGGTGGGGTACGCAGATGGCTACGATCGAAAACTGTCCGGCGGCGCTCACACCCTGGTGCGCGGGACTCGTGCTCCCGTGGTGGGGCGTATTTGCATGAACCTCACCATGGTGGATGTCACCGATGTCGCGCAGGCCCGCGCGGGCGACGAGGTCGTCCTCCTCGGATCTGTGGGGGACGAGTCCGTCAGCGCGGAAGATCTGGCCCGACTCGCGGACACCATCAACTACGAAATCGTCACCCGGGCGGCGCCGGGTTCACCGAGGATCCTCGTCCCATGAAATTCCTGGCCGTCAAACTCCTTGTATTGGGGATGTTCACGGCCGGCGGATGCGACAGCGGATGCGACGTCGGTGAGACCTGGTGCGATGGTGATGTGATCATTCTATGTGTCAGCGATGACGATGATTACTGGGAAGACGACTACGATGACAGCTGTGGTTTCTTCTGCGATCTCCTGGACTTCATCGATACGGTGAACGGGAACGGTTCCTATCCGGAAGAGGACTACGACTGCGCCGACATCGACAAAACATGCGTTGAAAAAAGAGACGACAACGACGACACCTACGCCGTATGCGGATACGACCAGAGCGAGACCTGGTGAGCCCTTCGAAGCTTTCTGTTACTGTGCTGCTGCGATCACTATGAGTGTGTTGGCTCGTGCGCATGCGAAAACGCACAGGCATTAAGATATGTCATCCGCCGACGCGCTTTTCGTTCCAACGATCAAGTTCATCAAGTTAACAACGTCCCATATTTCCATTGGTATAGTAGTTCTATCAAGGCCGGTCGATCGAATTTGCTCAATCCGAAGAAGTCGATCTTTATGGTTTGACCGGATTGAAACTGGACTATCACCTTATTCTTTCGCACGTCCAAGCTGGTAATCTTGCTCAGATCACCGATCTGGGCGTAGCGCAGAAGAGCTGGTCGATACTTTAAAATGCCCGATTCGATGCGCACGACAGGGGCACTCGCGTAGAAGAAGACTATAATGGTCTGGAGCAATGCAACCGCGATCAAGAAGTAGGGGAGGAACTGTTTGTGCTGGATGAAATTCATCACAGCCGCCACCCAGATCATGACTGATGAGGCGGAAAACATCGCGAGCAATACGCCGTTGTGCGCAAAGGCTCTGTCTTTTGGCAAAGACGAAGTTTCCAAAAAACCCTCCTCAGTCTGCGGAAAGCACATAGGCCGCATTACAGGACCACAGGGTCAATACTCATCACTTGTCACATAACGTCAGACGAGCCGCGTGCCAGCTCCACCCTTGTTAGGCGTGTCGTCGAACACCTCGCTTTTTCTAAGGATGAGAATTATTGTTGAGCACCTTGTGCAGGCAATGTAGTTTCCCCAAATGGAGTATCTTGTACTCTCCGGACCTGTGTGCACTCCGGCAGAACCCCCTTCCGGAGCTTTCATACTGGCAGCGGGTTTGACCGGAAACGGCTATGACGCCGGCCTTTTTGATCTCTCGCTGGAGTTCTTTCATCAAACCCTCGATCATCCCGAAATAAAAACTGCGGCTGTTGAAAACTCGGTGCAGTATCTGCTGAACATGAAAACCGGATACGACCCGATGCGGCACAGAACCGCAGCCGGCTCATTGCACAAGCAACTCAAACAGTATTCGAACATCAATTCCGGCTGGAAACTCACTTTCATGGACATTACTTCGCCGGAACACGTACACGATCCGTCTGCACTAGCCGACCGGCTTTCCAACGGTGCCAACCCATTTTCACAACTATGGGAGGAACGCCTGGAACCAGTGCTCAATGAGATAAAGCCCAAACATGTTCTTATCTCATTGGCATATCTGTCACAGCTGGCTTCAACAATCGACTTGGTTTCATTTCTCAAACAGAGAGGTATTGAACCCATAATTGGAGGATCACTCCCTCGCAGCCTCGCTACGACCGGGCATGGACTCGATGCGCTTCATAAAGTACTTGGAACAATCGATTTGTCCAACGGGGCATCACTGATCCCCAATCAAAACGAACTGGGTTTTTGGGATAGAATCTCCTGGCCTACGCTTGTAAGCAGTCTGCCCTACCTGAGTGCCCACCCCGTTGTTCCATTCACCCTGTCCACTGGTTGTTACTGGCGCCGCTGCCTTTTTTGCCCGGACAGGGAGATGCCCTTCGTCAAAGTGCCCGAATCATCGTACACACAATTCCTGAGTTCCATACCCAATGACATTATTGAACGCAGACCCATCGTTCATTTGCTGGACTCGGCAATTCCCCCCAAAAGACTACGACAATTTCTTCCTGCGGCCCGTGAGTACGGAGTAAAGTTCTACGGATTCGCTCGGCCCTCTGAAGAACTCACGCGAGACGGGCTGCTCGAAGATGCCGCTGAGGCCGGATTGTTGATGCTGCAATTGGGTGTAGAGGGTGGAAGCGACAATTTGCTCGACCGTTTCGATAAAGGGCTACGCGCAAAAGAATCGGCAGAAACAATTCGACAAGCTGCAGCCGCGGGTATCCGTACTTATCTGTATCTTTTGTTCGGCTTACCGGGCGAAACGTCTGAGCACCGGCAAGCGACTCTCGATCTCATTGAAAGCAACTCCTCCGATGTGGATTTCATGAACCTGTCGTTGTTCAACCTTCCCAAGTACTGCGAACTTGCACAACGGGCCGAAGAATTTGAGATAATGATGGGAGACTATCCCGGCAACGAAGACGTCATTCATTTGTATCGCCCTTTTACATGCGGCGGTATCTCTCCCCGGGAAGAAGCTCGAAACTTCATCGATAAGTCGTTTCTGACAACACCCTCCATCCGCGAAGCCCACTTAAGAACCCCCCGGTGGTTCAGGGCCGCTCATTTGGCAATGATGAAACTGAATGGACGCAGAGATCCCTGAATTAGTAACCCGCTTCTATCCGGAAAGGAAAGGGGTCAATACCCATCACTTGTCACATGACGTCAGACAAGCCGCGTGCCCGCTCCACCCTTGTTAGGCGTGTCGTCGAACACCTCGCAAATGTGGTAGATGCAGGTCATCCGATCCCCCGTACCACCGTGAACGAAATCGTGAATCGCGTTCGTGTAGCGAACAACGTTCCGCTCGTGAGGCGTGAGCGCGGGGTTTTCCGGGTGCAGGAGCTGCGGAACCGCCCGTATCTCAAAGGTCGGATAGGCCAGGAACGACGCGGAGACGATGGGGTTGGCCATCATGTTCAGAAAAGTGTGCGTGGCATATCCCGGCTCCGTAAAGAGCTCGAGGGAGACCTGCCTGGTCATATCGAAGCGGCTCGCGTCGTTGTAGAGACCGGCCAGAAACTTGATCTTCTCACGCATGTCGGCCATGAAATCGCCCCTGGACGCCCTGCGGATCCGCTCCGACTCTTCCCCAAGTTCGTCGAGAGTGCCCGGAAGCCTCTCCTCGGTAGGCGTGAACCCCATCCCCTTGTAGGCTGTGTTGAGGGAGAACGCCGAGTCGCGACTCCAGCCTCCGTATGTGGCCACGCACGCGTTGTGGGGCCCGTCCAGATCTCTGGTATCGAACCCCACGGCGGCCAGCTTTGCAAGGCGGGCTATCCTCTCCTCGAAACTCCATCGCACAAACCTGTCCGGAAGGTTCACCACCGATACGTCACGCCAGGAGCCGTCGATTCTGGCTCTCAACAGACCATCATTGAGCCTGGATGCATCGACCGTTCGGTGAACCACGTAACGGCCCTCGGTCCACCATTCACCCGGCTCGTGATGGGTCCCCGGAGCCTCCGCTTTTGCCCGGTCGGTCTCCCCCGCACAACCCACTGCCGCGCCCACCCCGACGGCGGCCACCGCGACGGCGCAATCGCCGAAAAACTTTCTGCGGGACGGTTTATCGTGTCGCAATCTCACACCTGTCTTTTTGGGGACTATTTGAAATTCTGCACAGACCAGATGTCACCGGCGGACGTCCTGTAGAACCCGCAGGCTACCTTTTCGTAACTGGTGCTGCTCATGTTGATATAGTGTCCGTGAACGCTGTAGTCAGCGCCCGGTCCCTCGTCCCACATGCTCTGGAGGCATCCGTCGATGATGTCGTCCACCGAGGGCCAGCTCGGGCACTCGTTCTGGGCCGCCTCGCCGCACTGTCCAAAAGCGCTGTGAGACTGCCCCGCCTGGGCGTCCTGCTTTGCCTCGTCGTCGGCGCAGGGTTCTCCGCTGTACCAGCGGGCCAGGGCAGGTATCCCCTCGGTGGCGCGAAAATCATTGATCTTCTGCACGCACCTCTGGCGTGCTTCCGAAAACTCGTCCGTGCCGCCCTCGTCGTCACAGCCACTCCAGGTGAATGTCACAGCCAACACGCCAATGCATATCGTCAATATTGAGATTCTCTTCACGGCGTCCTCCTGAACACCATTTTACCCCGCTTGTGATCGACGACACTATAAAACGTCCTTTCCATGATCGGTTTTTTCCCTCCCAAAAAAAACACAACCCGGGCTTTACCGCACAAAAACGGTGCCCACATTGCATTGCGAAGAGAAAACCCGGGGACGAAAACCCCGGCAAAGATTTGGAGGCGAGCAATGACAGTTTTGAGAACACATCGTTTCAACGACATCTGGCAGGAGATGAACCGGTGGCAACAACACATGGGCGACCTGTTCGGCGAGCGGGACTATTCAAAAAACGCCTGCGGTGTCTTTCCGCCGATCAACACCTACGACAACGGCGAATCGTACATCGTCCTAGCCGAGATCCCGGGGATCTCTCTGGACGATCTGGACATCACCGCCACGGCGACGCAGCTGACCCTGAAAGGTGAACGAAGTCCCAACAACGATATCGCCGACAGAAGCTATCATCGTGCAGAGCGAGATCACGGAAGCTTCAACCGCACCATCGATCTGGGACAGCCCATCGACCCGGACAAGATTGACGCCCGGTTCGAGAACGGTGTCCTGGAAATCGTCTTGCCCAGGGCCGCACATGCCTTGCCCAGGCAGATCACCGTCAAGAACTGACATCGTGGAAGGAGAATCGATATGACCAGGCGAAAAGAAAAAACGGAATTGGTTCCAAAAGAGAAACAGCCCATCTCCAGCCAAGCGGGAGAGCCCACCCGTCCGGGTGTCTTCTATTCACCGGCTGTTGATATCTTCCAGACCGAAGAGGATCTTGTCATCGTCGCGGACATGCCCGGGGTGGCGCCCGGAGATTTGAACGTGGATCTCGAGGACTCGGTCCTCACCGTCACGGGCAAAGTGGACGAGCCGGACTCCGACTGGAAGCTCCGATATCGGGAGTACGGCATCGGCGGGTACACCCGGCGGTTTACCCTGAGCGACAAGATCGACCAGAGCGGGATCGAAGCGAAACTCGTGAACGGCGTTCTCACCGTGCGGCTACCAAAGGCGGACGCCCTCAAACCCAGGAAGGTGTTAGTGAAGGCCGCGTAACTTTGGCAGGTTATTCGTCCAGGACCATGTCGATGGCCCCGCGCGGGCAGTAGTGGGCGCACAATCCGCAGCCCTTGCAGAAATCCAGATCAATAATGATCTCTCCCGATTTGGGATCGCGGGTGATGGCCAGATCAGGGCACATGAGCTGACAGACGTCACAGTACAGGCACGGGCTCGATACGGTGCATCGAAGCGCTTCGTAGGATGCCTCGGCCAGGGTCAGGGTCGGCTCCACCTCGTCGAAGCTCTTTACACGTTGCGCTCCGCTCGCCATCGCCGGGCTTACGCGTTTTTCCCCCTTCACCGTGCATACGTCAGAACGCGTAGTCATTTACTCTCCCAACCCTTCGGAGAAATGAGGCCCTTCGCGGCGAATATCGGGTGGTGTGGGCGACACGCCTCGACAAACCGTTGATCAACTTCACAGGCGGCGCAGTCGTAGTTATTTGGACACAGGGCGCCGGGCATCAGGCCCATCATGTTGTACCGGCACTTTCTTTCCGTGGCAGGACGTTTTCGCAGCACCTCCACCTTGATGCTCTCCTCCTCCACCGCGCCCGTGGGGCAAACCGCAGCGCAGGCTCCGCATCCGATGCACGACTCCGCCACCCGCTGCGCGTACGGCACCTCCAACCCTCTCCTGTCGCCCCGACCACTCAGGGTCAGGGCGCAAGCTCCCACCACCTCCTCACAGACGCGGGCGCACAATCCGCACAGTATGCAGTTTTCCCGTCCCGCCGGCGGCTCCCAAGGTGTGAATGTCGACTCATCGACACCGTTGGCTTTCGCCATCCCCACGATCGCGGAGGCCTGTGGCGCAATGCCGAGCAACAGGCGAAGCACCATCTTCCGATGTCGCCGGACTTCCTCCGTGTCGGTTCTCACCTCTATCCCGTCGAGCACTTCGTAATTACACGATGTGGTGATCCGAGTCCGCCCGTTCCTCGTCACCTCCACCAGGCACATGCGGCAGGCGCCGTAAGGCTTGAGATGGGGATGGGCACACAGGGACGGGATCATGGCCCCGGCTGCCCGGGCAACGGCAAGAAGGCTCTGTCCCTCTTTCGCCGTTACCTGTTCGCCGTCTATGGTGAGTGAAATGGCCATCGGTTACTTTCCCAACTCGAGATCGCGATGAATAGTCTCGGCCGCAAGCCTCCCGGTGGCCATTGAATCGACCACCGTGGCTGCTCCGGTCGCACACTCGCCGGCCGCGTACCAGCGCTCCCGCCCGAGGCGATACTCTTCGTCGATCAGTAGATTACCGAGTACCCCGCGTGTAATGCCGTCGAGATCGGGCAGGTCCTCGGTCGATGATCTCCGCTCGCCGGCCACGATCAGGAGCCCCGCCTCCAGCTGCTCGACCGCGCCGCGGGAAGCGAGCTTGTACCTGCCAACCTCGTCCGCGTTATCGGCCTTGACGGCCTTCACCATCACCGCCGTGAGGATCCCGTCTTGACCCTGCGCTTCCACTATTCGATGCGTGGGGCGAACCTCAACACCTTCTTCGCGCGCAAGCCCAAGGGCGTGATCCCCCGCCGGCCACTGTTCCAGGGGCGCAGGGTGGATCACTGATACGCTCCGGGCGCCGAGCCGCACGGCCAATCGGGCCGCCTGCACCGCCGACGGACCACCACCGTTCACAACCACCACGCCGTCCATCTTCCGTTCGTTTCGGCAGTACTCCGCAGCGCCGACAATATTCTTCAGCTCTGATCCTCGAAACGCAGCCGCCAGATCCCGTCGCGCCCCGGTAGCTACCAGCACGGCCTCATATGAAGACTCCAGGTCGCAAAAGGATATGTCCTCCCCGATGCGAGTTCCCGAACGAATATCGACACCCATCCGTACCAGGCGGGCCGCGTCCTTTGCCACCATCTCACGGGGCAGAACGAATCGCGGCACCGTGTCCGTCATTGAACCACCCGGAGTCGAGCCCGCATCGAACACCACCGATCGAACACCCAGCTGGTTCAATCTGTGGGCCGCCGCCAGACCTGCCGGGCCGGATCCGATAATCGCCACCGAGCCGGCCCCGACATTCGTTTCAACTTGCGCCTCCGCGGCCACGTGCACGGCAAAGCGTTTCAGCGAGCGAATGTCCACGCCCATGTCGATTCTCGCCCTTGTGCAGGCCCTCATGCAGGAGGCGATGCAGACACGGCCGCACACGGATGGCAGGGCGTTGGTCCTGCGAACAATAATTGCAGCCTCGTCCACGTCATTCCGCGCTATGGCGCTGATATATCCCGGGACATCCTGACCCAGGGGGCACGCCATCACGCAGGGAGGACGGTCGGCCATCTCGCCGGGAAACTCTTTTGAGCTGTAGATCTCACCCCTCAGAGATCCCTCCTCGCTCCTCAGGCTGGGAAAAACCGTTGCCGGGCACTGCCACGTGCACCCGCCGCAGACCATGCATTTGGCCGAATCGCGTTGTGGCCTGTGGGTCCTGCCGCCGCTCATGCACCTGCCTCCACAGCCGCCTTTTTTCCCATCGCAAGCGCCTCGAGACCCGCAGCGCGGTGCCTGGACGGGAGGTTTTGCTCGATAGCGGCGAGCAGGCTTTCCTCCGATACCACCTCCGTGAGCTGTGCGATGAAACCCAGGACGATCAGATTGGAAGAGGTGCTCTTGCCGAACTTCTCGATGGCCATCTCGGTGGCGGAGATCTCCCAGAGGCTGCCCCCGGCGGTCTTCGACGGCGTGACGAAAAACGGATCGTAGAACACTTTTGTATCTCCGGTCCCGGCCGGCGCGAATTTGTCGTAAGTCTGCTGGGAAAAGACCACTAGGATGTCCGGAGTCTCCACGTGGGGATAATCGATAGGCGTATCGGAGATAACCAGATCCGCAGTCGCCTCACCACCGCGAACCGCTGCGCCGTAACGCGCGGATTGAGCCACTTTGCGACCATCCCCGATGGCCGCCTGTGCCAGCATGACGCCGGCGAGAATCACGCCCTGGCCCGCCTCGCCGCCAATGCGCACCTGAACCGGAGATCTGTTCATGGCGTGGTTCATGGTTCGAACTCTCCAACGACGAAATGGCGCAATCGCTCGTCCTCATCCATGGTCTGTGCCTCCGCCCGGGAGATACACTGGGAATCCACGCTGTCGTACAACGCGGAGATTTCCGCCGTCGAGTTACGGCGTCCGAACTGGGTCGGACACGGACTCACCGCCTCTACGAAGGTGAAGCCCTCGATTCGCAGAGCCTTCTCGATGGCGTCGATCAGTTGCTTCGGGCGAGTCACCGGGAAACGAGCGGCGTACCTGGCTCCGGACGCCATCACCAGGTTGCAGATATCAAAGGGCCGAAAATTGTTCCCGTCGGGATCGGTGGATGTGCGCGCTCCCACCGGTGTGGTTGACGCTGTTTGACCGCCGGTCATTCCGTAGATCAGATTGTTCGCGCAGATGACGGTGACGTCCAGGTTGCGCCGCGCGGAGTGAATAAGGTGGTTCCCCCCGATGGATGTCAGATCCCCGTCCCCCGACGCAACTATTGTGGTCAATTTCGGGTTGGCGAGCTTGGCGCCGGTGGCAAAAGCCAGCGCACGCCCGTGCAACGTATGGAGCGTATCGGTTCCTATGTTGGGGCTGGGGATCCACGCCGCGCACCCGATTCCGGAGACAAACAGCAGATCGTCCAGAGCCACGTCGAGTCGGTCGACCGCCCTGAGGATCGCGCCCATGAGAATTCCATGCCCACACCCCGGACAGAAGCGCGTTCCGGGCAACCCGTCGCGCAGGTACTTGTTCATATCGCGCGTCATGGAAGCCCTTCCACGAATTTCACCAGGCTATCGGGCTCTATGATTTTCCCGTTGGTCTGCGCAAAAGCGTGCACCGGCGTGCCGGTGAACCCCCGGGCCACCCCGGTTATCATACCCTTGTTCAGCTCTGGAACCACGATGGTCTTCACCCTCGCACCGAGCTGTGTCACCTGTTTCTCCGGGAACGGCCAGATGGTCAGAGCCCGCAACAGCCCGGCCTTGACACCCTTCGAGCGCAGTCGTTTCGCCGCCGCCAACGCCGATCGGGCGGAGACTCCGTACGCGAAAAAGGCAATCTCGGCATCGTCGAGCATGTATTCCTCGACCTCCACGATCTCGTCCACGTGATCCAGAGTCTTTCGCATCAACCGTGTTACGAGAGTGTCGTGTATTTCCGGATCGTCCACTTTTCGAAATCCCCGACCGTCATGGGTTGAGCCGGTCACCATCAGGCGCCCGCCATCCCCAAAAGCCGGCATGATCGGAACTCCATCCGGCAACGGTGAGCCGAACGGATCGCCCGCTCCTTCTTTTATCCTATCCACAACCTCGAAATTCCTGTGCAACACCACGTTCTCACGCAGGTGTCCCACGGCCTCGTCGGCTGCGAGGAAGACGGGCACCCTGAACTTCTCCGAGAGATTAAACGCGCGGATGGTGAGATCGTAGCACTCCTGCACCGACCAGGGGACCAGAGCCACGGGGAACACATCTCCGTGGGATCCGTACTTGAACTGCATCATATCGCCCTGGCCCACGTGGGTCGCCTGTCCCGTGGCGGGCCCGGCTCGCTGGATATCCACCAACACAAGCGGGGTTTCGGTGAAGTAGGCGTAGCCGAGGGCCTCCTGCATCAGGCTCAAGCCCGGTCCGGAGGTGGCTGTCATCGACTTTGCGCCGCTCCATGAAGCTCCGATCACGGCGCAGATGGAGGCCAGCTCGTCCTCCATTTGTATGAACACGCCGTCATCAGCGCGCAACAACTCGGCCATGCGAACCATGATCTCGCTCGAAGGAGTGATCGGATAACCGCCGAAGAACCGGCATCCCACGGCAATGGCGGCTTCCGCCACGGCCACGTTGCCCTGAAGGAGAACCTCTGTTGTTTCAGCTACACGCTTGCGGCCGGCCATAGGTTTGTTCCTCTACGACAATAAAGCCCTCGCCGGCTCTTTCTCGCTTTTAATTTTCCACTTTGCAACAGTAAATAGTTCTTCTAGAACCCTTAACATCGACGTAACCTTTTTTTAGGAGCACCCGTTGAGCAAGATCCCACTATTTCCGAGCAGTCTGGAGCTGTTTCTCCTGGTGCGGACCGTGGCGGACGATCTGGATACATCCGAAAAGATGAGCGACGCCGAACTCGGAAGGATGATCGGACTTGAGAGCGCCAGAACGAGTCGCTGGAAGCACGGTCAGATCGCGGTCAACGACGCGGCCCGGCTTCTCGCCCTATCCCTGTCCCTCGGCATCGACATATCGGTGCTGTCACACGTGGCCGCCGGCTACCTGACAGCGAGCGAGGCTCTGGAGCTCATGTCCAAGGAGAGAGAGTTCGTGCGCTTCATTGGCGAGCAGCTCGTCCTTCCGGCCAACGGTCAGTCAATGACCCTGGTGTCGTCTGACGGATCCGAGGCTAGAGTCGCGAGGCGTACTGCGCTCAAGCACGAGCGGTTGTTCAGGCGGGGCTCTTCCTCCCGCCGACTGACCGAGGACGGCCGCGACGTAGTGGTATTGCTCGCGGACGACGACGACACCACCATAGACGTCTTCACCAACCTCTCCGGAGAGGGAACCGGCATCGCCGGTGTCGTGGCGCGCTCCATTCCGGAGGCTCTGATAGTTGCCGGCCAGCTCCATCCCCGGCTCGTCATCCTGGACCTCTTCATGGGTCAGGCTGACGGATTCGCGGCTGTCCGCAGCCTCACCACCAGCGAAGCCACCAGCGCCACCGAGGTGGTCGCCACCAGCCTGACCATGGCCCCGGAGGTGGTTCGCGCGGCAAAGGGGAGCGGCGCATCGGAGATCCTCGAACGCCCCTTGCGTTCTCGACCCCTCGGCAGACTGCTGCGGAACTTGCGAAGTGGTCACTAGTTGACGATCAACCACGAGGTGAGCGGTAACGGACCACCTTTGATTTTCCTGGCCGGACTGGGATTGGACCTGACCGTCTGGAACCCGCTCGCGACGCTCCTTCGGGATCGGTTTACATGCGTGTTGGTGGACAACCGGGGTTCCGGCAAGAGCGACGCCCCCGACGGTCCGTACACTATCGAGAAAATGGCTGCGGATACCATTGGACTGGCGAGAGCCCTCCACATGGATCGATTTGGGGTTGTGGGACACTCCATGGGCGGGCTGATCGCGTTGCAAATCGCTGCGGATTTCCCCGAAGCCGTTAGTGGGCTCCTCCTCCTGAGTACCGCGCGCGGCGGGCGATCCGACGCCCTGGGATCAACTCCGGACGCGATTGCAGCCATGGGGCGCACGAGAGGCCCGGTTGAGGAAATCGTTCGCGAGACTCTCGCCGTATGCGTTGGTGAGTATTTCTGCTCGGATCGCGCAGATGATTTTGAGACACTTGTCGCGGAACGGATCGAACGGCGGGCGACGGGCCGAGGAATTGCCGGTCAACGTGCTGCGTGTGGACGCTTCGACTTTGGTTCCAGACTGCACGAGATCTCCTGTCCCTGCACCGTGGTCCACGGATCGGAAGACCGGGTTGCCTCTATTGACAAAGGCAAGGAACTTGCCAGGGAGATCCGAGGAGCCCGCCTGGTTGTCCTTCCCGGGGTTGGACACATGCCCCAGTGGGAATCCACGGAACAACTCGCAGAGATCATCGAAGCTTCCTTTTCGAAAATATAGATCTCGCCATCGCGCTTGCTCGGCTTGCAAACCCCAAAAACTGTGCAATAATGCAATGTCTACTTCTTTTATAGTCTCAAGGAGGCTCTCATGGGAAAATGGATGATCATATTTGTGGCCACACTACTGGCACCTGGATTGGTTTTTGTACCCGGTTGTGGAGATGATGATGACATCATCAGCGATACCGATTCGGACAGCGACTCCGATTCGGACGGTGACTCGGATTCAGACAGCGATTCGGACAGCGATACCGATTCGGATACGGACACTGATACGGACACTGATACCGATCTGGGCTGTGATTCATGTCACGGAAATCCACCCAATACGGGTTCCCATAGCGATCACTCCATGGGCTGTAGTACCTGTCATACGATGGTAGACAGTTCCGGTTCGATAACCGACCAGACGGCCCATACGGATGAGAATCCGGACATCGCTCCAGGAGGGAGCGGAAGCTACGACACCTCAACTCAGACCTGCACCGGAATGAGTTGCCACGGTGGAGGACCCATTACCTGGTAGGCTCACGCGGGCAGGGGATGTTGCGGGCTACTGTTTATTCTCCTCGAACTCGGCGTCGATGACGTCGCTGTCACCCTCCCCTTTTTCGGTGCCAGTCACTTTTTTTCACTCGGCGGACGAATTTCGGCAACTTTTCCGTCGAGCGACCGATTAAGGGAGTATGGCGCGAAGAATCAGAATCTGGAAAGAAAATGGAATGTATCACGCAACACTCAATTGCGCAGACAGAATGTTTCTCCTGAAGCCGTCGAAAAAGGTCAACAACATCATAGGTTCGAGCCTGGGAAGGGCCCTGAAGCTGCACCCGATCCTGCTGCATAGCGCAACCACCAACATCAACCACCTGGAACTCATCTTCTCCATCGGAGAGGGACAGGCCGACAACGTCAGCCCGTTTTTACGCGAGTTCGCCGGGCGCGCGGCCAGAGATCTCAACCGGTTCTACGGACGAGAGGGGCACTTCTGGGCAGGCCGTGTACGGGTCGAGGAGATAACAAGCGACAACAAGGCGGAGAAACTGCTCGGTTACGGAGCGTGCAACGTGGTCAAGGACGGCCTCGTGGAAAAGGCGAACCAGTGGAAGGGTTTCTCAACGACCGAGGTGCTCTCTCGCGGAGGCCGACTCGTGTTCAAGTACGTGGACCGGACCCTCTGGTGGAAAAACGGCGCTGACCGCCACGATATCGACCCGTCGAAATACACAAAGAACACAGAGGTTGTTCTTCACCCGCTGCCCGGTTGGACGGATCTCTCCCAGGACGCGCGTCATGCGCGGTTTCGCGACATCGTGCGCAATCACGAAGAACTGGCGCGTAAAGAGCGTAGGGCAGAGGGGATAACGAACATCAAAGGAATGGCGCGAATCGAAAAGGAGAGCCCATTCTCAAAGCCGATCCTTCCCCGGGAGCGGACACCCCAACCTCTTTGTCACGCTGACACAGTAGAGGATTACAAGGCGTACGAGGCGGAATACAAGGAGATCGTGAAGGCCCATCGCATAGCGTCAGCGGCTTTTCGATCTGGATGTTTTGATGTGGAGTTCCCGCCGGGCACGTTCCGGCCGCCGCTTGTCACGAAATTCAAGCTCGCGGCCTGACCGCCGGCGGTCGTAAGTCACTCAATAACAAACTTCTTCGCACCGTGGAGATCTCGGAGCAATCAGGCCAATTCACAATTGCGTAAAAACTATTCTGCCAAATCGACCAATACGTTGACGTTTCCGTCCAGAATTTCAATGACCTCGACCACGCCACCGTAGTACACGGCCATGCCCGTATCGATGCGCCACGCCATATCGTCGCAGACAGTGTTGATATGACTCTGAACCGTGTGACCGACGACCATGCGCACAACTCCTAATTGCTCAAGAACACTGGCAAGATCGTCGCATTGGTCCGCTGTCGGAGGAATTTCGTCATCGCTGTAGGTGCGGTCCCAGTCCACCGAGAACACATCCGGACCCCCGCCGACTTGGTTGTAATCCAGATTTCCCTCCCCCATCAGCCAGGCCCTGGTCATGGCGTTGATCTCATCGATTCCATAGTCGAGGTGCTTCTGGTGAACCCCGCCGTGAACGAAGACCGTGTCCTGAACCACCGCAACCATGAGCCAGTTGGCTATTATCTGTGCGTATGGGCCTCCGGGCCAGAATGCAGCCGCACGCAATTTGCAATTTTCATCAGTGAACTCGTCGAACGCCGGGTTGCTGGTATCGAGGCCGGTAAGATCGGAGAACGCTGCGCACGCCTCTTCCTGAAAGTAGCGATAATCCTCGTAGGCGGTCATGATCTCGTGGTTTCCGTTCATATTGACAACTTGCCCGCCGGCCGCCTCGGCCTCGGGTCTCAGGTTCTCGTAGAAATCGATGACTTCCCACTCCTCAACGCCGCGATCTAGAATATCGCCTGTCTGAACCACGATAGTGTCTCCACCTATCCAGTTGAGAGACTGGTCGATAACTCCACCTATTTGCAAAGCCTTGAGCGCCTGGGAAAGATCGGCGTGATTGTCGCCGATTGCGACTATACGCTTTGGAGGCACATCGCCCGTATCCGAATCACTGTCTGAAGTCCCACTGTCGGAGTCATCGTCGGCGCCCTTACTGGCACATCCGAAGGTACACAGCACGGAAACCAGGATCAGCACTGAAAACGCGTCGAACATTCTTTCAACGTTAGGATCTACCATTTCCCCCATTTTCTCTTCATTTTCGGTGCCAGTCACTTTTTTTATCAGAACGACTCACCGGAATTATTGGGGGGTTCTTTTGAAGTACGGGCAGGGGATGCTGCGGGCTACTGTTTGTTCTCCTCGAACTCGGCGTCGATGACGTCGCTGTCACCCTCTTCTTCAGCCTGATCGGGAGCTCCCGGATCCGGGGCGCCGTCCGTGGGATCCGCTCCGGGGGCGACGCTCGCTCCCGCCGCCTGATACATCAGCTCCGCGAGCTTGTGAGACGCCTTGGTGAGGTTCTCCATTTCCGACTCTATCCGCGACGCGTCGTTGGAATCGATGACCTCCCGCAGGGATTTGATGGCCCCCTCGACCTTCGCCACTTCCTCTTGCGGGAGCTTGTCCCTGTGCTCCTCGAGGGTCTTCTCGGTGGCGTAGGCGAGCTGCTCGGCCTTGTTCCTGGTTTCGATATCCTTCTTGCGCTGCTCGTCCTCCGCCTTGTACTTCTCGGCGTCCTGGACCATGTTATCGATCTCCCCGTCTTTCAGGCCCGAGGAGGCCGTGATTGTGATCTTCTGCTCCTTGCCCGTGGCCATATCCTTGGCCGAAACGTTGACAATCCCATTGGCGTCGATATCGAAGGTAACCTCGACCTTTGGGACTCCCCGTGGAGCCGGCATGATGCCCTCCAGGTGAAAGCGCCCGAGGGTCCTGTTGTCCTTGGCCATGCTCCGCTCCCCCTGGAGGACGTGAATCTCCACGGAGGTCTGGCTGTCCGCCGCGGTAGAGTAGACCTCCGACTTCTTTGCGGGGATGGTGGTGTTGCGCGTGATCATGGTTGTCATTACCCCGCCGAGAGTCTCCACGCCTAGGGACAGGGGCGTCACATCCAGCAAAAGCAGATCTTTGACGTCTCCGGAGAGCACGCCGGCCTGGATTGCCGCACCAAGGGCGACCACCTCGTCCGGGTTGACACCCTTGTGGGGATCCTTGCCGAAGAACTTGGTCACCGCCTGCTGCACCAGCGGGATGCGCGTTGAGCCGCCCACGAGCACCACTTGATCTATATCTCCGGGCCGTTTGTTGCCGTCCTCGAGGGCCCTGCGGCACGGCGCGAGGGTTCGCTCCACAACGTCGCCGATCATCGACTCGAATTTGGCTCTGGAAAGACGCAGGTTGAGGTGTTTGGGCCCGGAGGCGTCGGCGGTGAGGAAGGGGAGATTGATCTGCGTCTCCATCAGGGAGCTCAGGTCGATCTTTGCCTTCTCAGCGGCTTCCTTGAGCCGCTGCAATACCATCTTGTCCCCGGACACATCAATGCCCTGATCCTTTTTAAACTCCGCCACCAGGTACTCGATGATTATCTGATCGATATTGTCGCCGCCCAGGTGGGTGTCTCCGTTGGTGGAGATGACCTGCACCACGTTGTCCCCGACCTCCAGGACGGAAACATCGAAGGTGCCGCCGCCGAAATCGTACACAATGATGATTTCATCGGCCTTCTTGTCGAGGCCGTAGGCGAGCGCTGCCGCGGTGGGCTCGTTCACTATGCGCTTGATCTCCAGGCCGGCGATCTTGCCCGCGTCCTTGGTGGCCTGACGCTGGGAGTCGTTGAAGTAGGCCGGTACGGTGAGCACCGCATCGGTCACCGGCTCGCCCAGGTACTCCTCAGCCGCTTTCTTGAGCTTCATGAGAATACGGGCGGCGATCTCGGGCGGGGCATAGTCCCGATCCTTGATTTTTACGTGTGCATCCCCGTTGGCCGTCTTTGTCACGTCGTAGGGGACCATGGACATCTCTTCGCCGACCTCGGCTTGCTTGCGACCCATGAAACGCTTGATGGAATAAACCGTGTTTTCGGGGTTGGTGATCGCCTGTCGCTTGGCGATCTGGCCGACGAGGATCTCGCCCTGGTCGTCCCAGGCCACAACCGACGGTGTGGTGCGCCCGCCCTCCTCATTGGAGATGATCACCGGATCCTTGCCCTCGATGACCGCAACAACACTGTTTGTCGTTCCAAGATCGATTCCTATTGTCTTGCCCATTTTGCTCCTCCTAAGAACCCCGAAAAGGCCTTTCGCCCCTCCTGAAGTGGCCTCAATGTATCCACGGCTGAATGCAAGTCAAGTAACGCTATCCTCTAATGAAAAAATAGCTCGGGTTGTGGCCTATCGATCCGGCTGGTATACAGGATGAAGTCACCAAATTTTTATTTCTTCAGAGGAGTGCAAAGTGGCGCACATTCTCATCGTCGACGATCAAAAAAACATGCGCACCACGCTGTCCATCATGTTGCGCAGCTTGGGACACGACGTGGCGGAGGCCAAGGACGGCTCTGAAGCCTGTGAAGCCATCGACGACGAAGCATACGATCTGGTTATCACCGATCTTCGGATGGGAAAGCTGGACGGGATAGCTGTGCTTCGGCACATCCGCGAGGTTTCACCCCTCACCGAGTCAATTGTGATGACCGCGTATGGCACCATCGAGACCGCGGTGGAGGCCATGAGACTGGGCGCGTGGGACTACATTCAAAAGCCTTTCTCCGAAGATGAACTCACCATCAAGGTGGGCAAGGCGCTCGAGCGGCGCTGGCTCTCCGGGGAGGTCTCCTTGCTCACTCAGGAGTTCAAGGAGCGCTACAAGTTCGAAAATATCATCGGACGATCCCAGTCCATGAGGGAAATACTCACCCGCATCATCAAGATCGCACCCACTGACACCACCGTGCTCATCACCGGTGAAAGCGGTACCGGCAAGGAGCTCATCGCCAAGGCCATTCACGCCAACTCCTCGCGCTCGAACCGGCCCTTCGTCCCGGTCAACTGCGCCGCCATAAGCGAAACGCTCCTGGAGAGCGAACTATTCGGCCACACCCGGGGGGCGTTCACAGGAGCGGTAAGCACTCGCAGGGGCCTGTTCGAGGAGGCCGAGGGCGGCACGTTCTTCTTCGACGAGATCAGCGAAACCTCGCCGGCCCTTCAGGCCAAACTCCTGAGAGCCATCCAGGAAAAGGAGATCCGCCGGGTGGGCGACAACAAGTCCATTTCTGTGGACATCCGCCTCATCGCCGCCACCAACCAGGATCTGCAAACGGCCATCAACGAAAAGCGTTTTCGCCAGGATCTATACTACCGTCTCGCGGTGGCGCGCTTCTGGATCCCTCCCCTGAAAGAGCGCCCCGAGGATATTCCGTTACTGGTGGAGCACTTCATAAACAAGTACTCGAAAAAGATGGACCGCCCCGTACGGCTCGGCAAGGGAGCGCTGGAGCGGTTGACCGCCTACAACTTCCCGGGGAACGTACGCGAACTCGAGAACCTTATGGAACAGGGCGTCGCTCTCACAGTGGGCGGCGAAATGCAAATAGTAGACCTGCTCGAACCCGGTGACGGTGGAATACCCGACAACCAGACCCTGGAGGATATCGTCGCCGCAGCGGAACGCCAGGCCATCCGGGCGGCCCTGGTTCACAACGACACCACCGACCAGGCTGCCGATACACTCGGTCTCTCGCCAACGACCCTCTGGCGAAAAATGAAGAAGCTCAATATCGACAATCCTCACCGCCGTCGCTAAACTCATCGCCGGATTACTACTACTGCGACCCGCCGTCTTGTTGCCGGGATCGCAAACGGGAGTTCCATGGATATCCTCGACGACAGGCGCCTGCGCTACCTGAGAGAAAACCTGATGGGCGGCAACACGACCATCGCAACACCGTTCGGCGAAAAACGGCGGATCTACTTCGACTACATCGCCGCCGGTCTGCCCTTCGAGCCAATAGAAGACCTGATCACCAGTAAGGTCTTGCCCCACATGGCGAACACCCACGCGGAGAGCAACTTCTCCGGGCGGCAGATGACCTACCTCGTGGATCGGGCTTATCAGAGCGTGTCCGATGCCATCGGCGCCACCGATGACGACGTAATAATCTTCACAGGCGCGGGCTCCACCTCCGCGATCAACAAGCTGATCCTGGCGATGGGTTTACGAATCCCCGAACAGATATCCGCCGTTTGCGGCTGCGGCGACAAGCTGCCGCAAGAGTGTCGGCCGATCATCTTTCGGTCCATGATGGAGCACCACTCCAACGATATCGCCTGGCGGGAAACCGTGGGCCACACAATGTTCGTGGGCTTCGACAAGGCCGGTCGCATCGACTGGCGGGATCTTGAGCGCAGGCTCAAGCTGCCGGAAGTGCGGGAACGCGCTCAGAAGATCGGCACCTTCTCCGCCGCTTCCAACGTCACCGGCATCCTCAACGACGTGGACGCCCTTTGCGAGGTCATGCACGAGCACGAAGGAGTCGCGTTATTCGACTATGCGGCGGCGGCGCCCTACGTGCCCATCGACATGCACCCCGGCGAAGGAGAAGGGAAGAGAAGGGACGCGCTGTTCATCTCCACTCACAAGTTCACCGGCGGACCCCAGACCCCCGGAATCCTGGCGGCCTCCAAAAAATTGTTCACCAGCAGTGTTCCTGTGGAGCCAGGCGGCGGCACAGTCCTGTACACTTCCCAGTGGGATCATCAGTACCTCGGGGATCTCCGGTCACGGGAGATGGGGGGCACACCGCCCATCGTGCAGATCATCCGCGCGGGGCTGGTCTTCGAACTCAAGAGATACCTTGGCGAAGAACTCCTCGACAGGACCGAGCACGCGCTCGTCAAACACGCGACGACACGACTTCTGGCCAACGACGCCATCACTCTCCTGGGAAACCCGGAGGTGGACAGGCTGGGGGTGTTCTCCATCATCTTCCACGACGGCGAGCTACACCACAACCTGGCCGTTCGCCTGCTCAACGATCGATTCGGCATCCAGGTGCGCGCCGGGTGCATGTGCGCGGGAACATACGGCCACGAGCTTCTGGGGATAGAACAGGAGGACTCCGAGGAAATCCGCCGGGCCCTCGACGACGGCGATTTGTGGTCCAAGCCCGGATGGGTGAGGATCTCCCTGTCCCCCGCCACCAGCGCGGAGGATCTGGACTTCCTGCTGGACGCCCTGGATACCATAGGAAGGGACTGGAGGGATTACGCGGACAGGTACAAGCAAGATCAGATGGGCGAGTTCCTGTGGGCAGGCGAGGATTTCAAAGAGCAATTCACCCCTCTGAATATACCGTTTCCCAAGAATGACTAGTCACTCGTGAAACTGGGTCCGTACGAGATCGGCCGCGGAGCCGTGCTTGCGCCCATGGCGGGGATCACCAATCCACCCTTTCGGCGACTGTGTCACGAGCTGGGAGCGATCCTGGCGGTCACGGAGCTGGTCTCCTGTCACGCCGTGGTTTATCTGGACAAGAAGTCCGGGAATCGGAAGCGCAAGCACGGATCGAAGACCCTCGCGCTGATGGACAAGTTCCCCGGGGAGTCGCCTTTCGTAGTGCAGCTCTACGGCCGGGATCCGGAGGTGATGGCGCAGGCGGCTCGCATCGTCGAGGCGGATGGAGCGGACATCATAGATCTCAATTTCGGTTGCCCCGCGCGCAAGGTTGTCAAAAACGGACTTGGATGCGGCGCGGCGTTGATGCGCGATCCGCAAACCCTCGGCGAGATCACCGCGCAGGTGGTGGACTCCGTGCGCGTTCCGGTGACCGCCAAGACACGACTGGGCTATTCGGCCGATGACCGCAACGGTGTGCAGATAGCAAAAATCCTGGAGGATAGCGGCGTATCGCTTATCACCATCCACGCTCGCACGAAGGATCAGGGGCACAGCGGTCCCGTGGATTTTGCGCTGCTTGCCGAGATAGTGGACGCGGTGAATATCCCGGTTGTCGGAAACGGCGGAATCGCGGGACCGGCCGACGCAACGGAAATGATCGCACAATCCGGATGCGCCCGTGTGGCGGTAGGTCAGGGCGCAAAGGGCAACCCGTGGATTTTCAGAGAGCTAGCAGGAGGCGAGGGCGCTCCCGACCTTGCGGGCAGGGTGGAAACGTGCCGCAGGCATCTGGATCTGTACATCGAGTGGTCCGGCGAACAGCGCGCCGTACTGGAGATGAGAAAGCACGCCTGCTGGTATCTTAGGGGCTTCGACGGAGCCGCCGCTTTTCGAAAACGACTCGGAGAAGCCGTCGACGCCGAAGCATTCTCCCACCTCCTCGACCAGCTTCCGGTGTGAAATATAGGGAAAAGCGGTGTAGCTAATGTACGCAGCGAACGCGATCTGTCTGTGCCTGCGATGGGTACTGCAATTTCACTTCGCCGTCATAGAAAGAAACAATCCAGTGCCTGTCGTCATAGGACGAGGAGGAGGAACCGTAGTCGATTGCTGAGGTCCAATAATCGCGCTCGCTGCTCATCGCGTTTCCGAACATCGCGTTGCAAACTTCACTCTCGTAACAGGAAGAACAGGAACCTTGATCGCCGGATAATACCGAGCTATCGCAATCGTCGAGTAAGTTGATCATCTCCTGTCGGCTCGGCAATCTGAACCCGCTAGGGCAGGCGATCTTGACTTCATCCCAGTTGTAATATGTCTCAGCTAAACCATCGACGTAATCGCACTCCCATCCATCCCAAACAGACCCGATCGCACACCTGAGCCACGAAAGCTGGGAATTCGGCTGGGCTACCTCGTCCGGCGCGGAAGGGGTGCAGATCTCATCGACACACCTGAGCCCTGCGTCGCAGGTGCCGGTCTCGGCATAGTCGTCATCATCTATACACGGCTCACCCTCGCCACCTGCCTCGCTGCAGATCCCATCGATGCAGTGCAGGTCCCCTTCACATATCTGATCTCCGATCCATGCATACGCCGGCATACAGGGCTCGCCTTCTTGGCCTGCTGGAACACAAGCGCCGTTGATGCACGCCAGCCCGTCTTTGCAGACCGGGCCAATATGTTGGGCCTTTTCGTCGCAGGTTTCATCCAATCCTTGCGGTTCTCCGCAATTGCCGAAGTTGCATACCAGGTCGTCCATGCAGTCGCCGTTGCCGGCACACTGTTCATTCAGTCCTCCGATGTCCGATAGAAAGACGTCGCAACAGGGCAGAAGAACGGTCGCCAGTATAGACACGAACAGACTGTTCCATCTCATCGAAGACCTCCCCTAGAAAGTCACTATCATACCACGTTCACCCAGACGAAGCGCAGCCGCTGAGCCGTGGAGTTCGAAATACTCCTTGTCACCGGGCGACCTGGACCAGCACACGATGGCAGTAACGATAAATATTGCACCCACTGAAAAGCCGCCCCACATTGCGCCGGTCCAGACTCTGGCACTACGCTCTGCCTCGGAATCAAGGTCATACTGGTACTCATCTGCGTTTTCCATGGCCATACTCATTGAGATGAAACCAAAAGCAGTCGTAAGGGCGCCGGGCCAGAAAAATGCGTGACCCGCTTTCTTGTACGGGTTCATCGGGTAGATGCGCTGTAAGATAACGTGGCGTTTTTCGGTCCTCCCGGGATCGATGCGCACTCTCCTGTGCACTGATTTGTGTTTGGCCATCCGGACTTCTAATCTGTACGAAAGTGTGGCCAGTTCTATCTCCAGCGGAGTAATGCCGGAGTACTTTCTATGAATGAAAACACGCGCTCCAGAAGGAGATGACGTAACCTTCAGCTTTCCAACCGCGATGCCCACGGGCACAACAGAACGCTGCGGCAGTAACGGCTGGGGTTGAGGTTCCGGAGTATTCACGATAGGGGCGATCAGATGCGATGGTTGCTGCGCCGCCTCTGGTTCGAGTTTTTCCCTCAACTCTATTGCTGCAGTTCTCAGTGTATCGATCATCTCCTCCAGCGAAGCCCTGGAATCGGTGGTCGAACTGGCGAGTAGCTGCCCGTCTGATAAGTCGTATAACTGTAACGATGCCAAATATCCCTCGCCGAAGATACTGACCGAACCGAGTACGACCATCTCCATCAAACGTTGTCGACTGGCTTCCAACTGGCACTCATCTTCACAAACCGGATCGTCGATGGGTTCGGCTGAAGATGTAACGAAGCGCTCGCGCGGCAACTCGGCGAACACCGAACGTACTACTTTTGAGAGAACCTCTATTTCCTGGTCCTTGATAGATGCCGAATTCTGCAGATCCAGAACCTCAACCCTCACCCTGCTTTCCTGTGCGTGTACTGACCCGGTTACGATCAACGACACCGCCAGCGAAATCGCAACCAACAGCAAAATGTGCTTTGTGTTCTCGGCGATCATCCGGTTATCCCCCTGGGTCAGTGATCCGACATTAATGACGTGTTCTGAAATAATAGCAGGTTTGTTCTTCGCGCAAAAGGTGCCCTCCCCCCGCTAATGACACGATATGACTTCCCACGTTTTCAGGTCGTCCGGGCGGATGAGCAGTCCGTCATAGTCTTCACGGTCTGTCTCGCCGATCATCCAGGGCATGGTGGCGACACCCTCATCGTGGGCAACGGATAACCATCCCTCAAAAACCGCCGCGCGCTCTGCGTCACGATCCACGCCCTGGGGTGCGCTCCAACCCAACTCCTCGATCACGAGAGGAAGACCCACTTCAAGCGCGACATCCACTCGGCTGCGGATGATCTGCGCGCCGATGTCGATGGCCTCCTGCACGCGTTGCGACGGGGGATAATACCAGAGGTATGGATGGCTGTGATTCAGGTAGAGATGCAGCGTCAATACATCGACACCGCCGTGCTCGCCAATCTTCCGCAAGTCCTCACCATGCTCCCCGAGATAGCCGGCACCGCCCCAGAACACCGGCGCAATCGCACCAGCCTGTCGCACCGCGTTGGACATCTCGTTCGCCCAGTTCACAAGTGTTTCGGAGTCGCACCAATCAGGGGCGTCACAACGCGCCTCGTTGACCAGTTCCCAGGCGAAGACGGTCGGATCATCTGAGTACACATGGCTGGTGATGCTGTTTGTCCTGCTCACGATCGTCTGGATGTACTCAAGCTGAGCCTCGACCGCTCTTGGTTCGGACCAGAACGCGTCCTTGGGTAGCCCTTCACCGGGGGCGACAGCGTCCACCACCGCCTGCGCGCCACCGAAGTCCTCCCAGTTATTGGTCAGCAACAGGACCAGTCTCACGCCTGCGTCCGCCGCCTCGGCCACGACCCGGTCCAACGCAGCAAGTCCCTCCTCCCTGATCGTACCGTCTTGGTCTCGAATTCTCGCCGGGTTTTCGCCTCCGTCCATGAAGGCATTTGTTCGCAGCACGGATCGCCCCAGCGATACGGTCTGGCCGAAAATGTCGTGGAGGCTCTCGAGGTCACCATTTCCCACGTGCTGTAGCAGCGGATAGCTGTTGATGCCGTGGGGGATGATCTCGACGCCCTCAATGACGAACGCTCCGTCCTCCGCCAAGACTATGTCAGCAGTAACGGGATCGAAGATCTGGCAGCTCTGGAACGGCGGAATCCAGGTATCGTCGGAAACCGGCGGGTCGCAAGCCATGATCGACACGGCCGCCAATACGTTCAACATTATTCCGAGTAACCACTTCATCCAATGCTCCTCCCTGCACGCAAGTCTATACTGAAACCGTCAAGGGCAGGAACAACTCGACCGTGCTTTTGACAGTTGTGCAGATCTGCTTGATCGGTGAAAATGAATGTACGGAGGTTCAGATGAAACGCATTTTCCTTTTATCGGTATGGATAATTTGCCTGGGATGCACCAACTACGCGCCGACCCCTTTCCAGGACCCGGACGCAAGTGGGGACTCGGATTCAGACTCGGATTCGGACACCGATTCGGACGCCGATTCGGACACTGATTCGGACACCGACTCGGACACCGACTCGGACACCGATTCGGACACCGACTCGGATACCGACTCGGACACCGACTCGGACACCGACTCGGATACCGATACGGATACCGGCGAAGACATATGCAGCTCCGGCACCGAGGCTGCGGAAATCTGCGCCAACGCCATGAAAATCGGCCGGGATGAAATGGCGACAACCATCAACGGAAACAACACCTCATTCGCCGCAGACGTTACCCTCACCTGCAGCACATTCCCCCAGAACGGCAACGACGTTGTGTACCGGGTGTACCTGCACGCCGGGGAGATTTTAAACGCCTCGATGAACGCCGCCGCTGCGGATTTGTCCCTGGCCCTCGTTTACGACGGCGTCTCCTCGGGACTAACCTGCGAAAGCAAAACCGTGGCCGCGTGCGTGGACAATGACTCGGGCCCCGGGGAGGAACACTTCTCGTGGGAGGCCACGGCGAACGGCTGGCATTACGTGATCGTCGACTCGTTCTACACCTCCGCGAGCGGCCAGGGACCATTCACTCTGGATATGACCATCTCCAACCCGCAGTCGGGCATCTGCTACGACGGATCGACGGTTTCGTCATGCACCTCCAATCATGATCTGTACTTCCACTGGGACGACGCGGACATCGTCCAGGATCCCATGTTCAACCACGACTCGAGCTCCTACGTCGGGATGGACTGGCTCCACACCCACTCGGCCTACCAGGGATACGCTATCCATTCCTTCGACCTGCCGTGCCTGGACACATGGTACGTGTGGGGTCTCACGAACACCTCGAACACGGGTCACTCTTTCGGCCTGACCATGGACCTCATCGACTGGGACAACCCGGATATCTGGGACATCGACGACAGCACCCCCATTCCAACGACCACGGGCTACTCCTGGACCCTGGTGGTTGACGCCCCGAGCTCCCCATGGACCTGGGATCTGGGGCCGGGAACTCACACTTTCTCTCTCTTCGGCGACACCTACGACGGCAGTAACTATCCCATTATCGGCTATGTCTATATAACCAACGACAGCTCGTTCACCCCGCCGGACCCGGACACTCTCACCCCGTGATCTCCATCGGTACGAGCGGGTTCGACTACGACGACTGGCGCGGCTTTTTCTACCCGGACGATCTTCCAAAATCCGAGTTCCTCACCTACTACGCACATCAATTCAAGGCCCTGGAACTCAACTTCAGCTACTACCGCATGCCCTCTTCCCGTCAGATCAACTCGATGATCGAGCGCACGGACGGAAAGGTGGAGTTCTCCATAAAGACCCATCGCTCCATGACCCACGATCGCACGGCCGGCGAACTCGATTACAAGGAGTTCACGGACGCGATCTCTCCTTTGAGGGAGGCGGGCATGCTCGGAGCCGTGCTGGCCCAGTTTCCCTACTCCTTCAATCAAAATCAGGAGAACCGCTCCTATCTCAAGCGCATGGCGGATCGCATCGGGCCGCCTCTTGTTGTGGAGCTGAGGCGACAGGAGTGGGCCGCAGATCCCATAAGAAGCTGGCTCGCCAAGATCGACGTGGGGTACTGCTGCGTTGACGAGCCGAAAGTGAAGGGTCTGATGCCGCCCATCGCGGACGCCACTGCCTCCCCGGCCTATGTTCGCTTTCACGGCCGCAACGCCGCCAAGTGGTACGAGCACAACCAACCCCATGAACGCTACGACTACCGTTACGCGACCAGCGAGTTGAAGGAATGGGTGCCTAAAATACTGGACCTGGAAAACAAGGTGGACAAGGTGCTCGTCTTTTTCAACAACCACTTCCAGGCAAAAGCCGTGGACGGCGCAAAGGCGCTGGCCGGTCTATTGGCGAATTATGCAGGCTAAAAATGGGTGAGGGTGAGAAGCAGCAAAACACTCATGTAATCGAATGAGAAGCCCCCGTCGTGTTTCAGGCGGGCGTAGTTGAACTGCAGCCCGATCCCCACACCCCCGTCCTTGCCTTCCTTGTACCACTCCTTGCCCAGGGTGGCGGCGATGCCCGGTCCCTTGTACCATTCGTACTTGTCCTCGTTGTAATCGGTGCAGATGACGCCCTTCATGAACAGCAGCATCGCCATGTAGCGCATCTGTGCTGTGACAAAGAAATCATGGTCGGTGAAGTAGTATGTAAGCCCACCGCCAATCCCCCACAGCGTGTACCCCATTGAGGTGGGATCGTCCGCCCGCATGATCATCCGCTCCATTACCACGCCGAGATGCACAGCAAAGTTGAGGAAACCAGCTCCAAGGCTCATGGCCATATTGAAGACCGGCGAGTGGTGGGAGGGATCGCTTATTAACTCGATCCCCTTGGAGGGCGGCATGGTGCCATCACCCTCCACCCAGCCCCATCCCAGCCCCAGAACAAACCGGAAAAACAATCCCTCGTGGTCCTCCTCATAGCCTTCTTCTTCGAAGTCTTCATCGGGGTCGCCGAGGTCTACCGGATCTTCGACGGGATCCTTCACCGGCGGGGGCGACGACATGAGAGTCGGATCCGGCGCGACGCCCTGCCCGGACACCACTGTCGGGAACAACAGGAGGATCAAGATCGTAGGGGCAAGAAGGCGAATTTTGATACTGAAAGTCATCCGAGCTCCGGGTCGAGGTCGACATCCATGTCGATATCAATGTCAATGTCTATGTCGACGTCCAGATCCACAGAAGATCCGGAGGAGCTGCTGGGCAAACACTTGCCCAGGCTTTCCTTCATGTCACAGGGCACACATGGTTCGTCAGCATAACAACCTATACAAGTGGCCGGCCCGTCGCTTCCCTGGTTCATCCTGCAGTACATGACCCCGACCTCGTCGTCACAATGCGACGCAGCGATCTTCACTGCGCCGAACTCGTGCCAGCCCAGGTAGCAGACCCCCTTGTCCGCCGTGTATGCGTCTCCACTCCATTGAATGAAAAAGACTTCGGACGTATCCTGCACCAGAAGAATCTTGAGGGGCTCATCTATTACATCCAGGTCGACGTCGTAATTGACCAGGCTCTCGGAAAACGTGGTTGCGGAAAGATCGGTCTCTATTCTCGTGTCGTCGAGCGCCGGAATCTGCGCCCAGCCCCCGGGGTCACCGTCGTAATTGGAGGTGAAAGATCCGTCTATCTCCAGTTCGAATGTCACCTCGAACACCCCGGATAAAAAAGCCGAGATCCTCCCGAGGCTTATGGAGCCCCCATTGCAGCATGCAGAGACGAGGAGGAGGGTAAGCACCAGCGTCCCCATCGAAACCAATGCGGTTCTTGTGAATCCGGTACTCATATTCATTCAACAAGAATACCATCAAAAGACCCGACTTGTGTCTATTTTAGATACCGAATTCCGGTCGAATGAATTTGCGATCGGCCATTGGACGAGACTCATAACGTTCAAGACGTCTGGCATTGTCACTGGCATGCCGGCGAGTCCATTCGTCGGCTTCGGCCGGGATCAGCTCTGTAAGCTGGGTATTGTCGAGCCATTCCTGCAACTGAGACCAATTTTCATGCCCCTGGTACATTGGGTCGATAAAGACCGAGCTGCCCATGTAGTAGGACACCAATCGAGTGTGAACGAAGTAGGTTTTCCCCGGAGCCAAATCCGCCTCGAGCACATCGCCGTTTGCCGCAACTGCCAACAAGAGGTGCTTTCCCGCAGGCAGATCGACAAACGCCCTTTTCCCCGCGCGAACAAACGCCACCAAACTACCATCTGCCCACACTGAAACAGCATACCCACCGGGGCCGGCCCGCTGCACGGGACGTACAAATACTATGCGCGCTTGATTAGCGCTTGGCGGCGTCTGGGGCATCGGTGTCGTCGAGAGCTTCGATACGTCAAGTCCAGATCCACATCCGCCGAGCAGGAGCAGGTTGCCTCCTAGCAGGAGGGCTGCCATCACAACGTTCAAACATCTGATGAAAATCCTGAAACTCCTCTGATTCTCGTGTTCACATACAATTGCACTCATGAAAATTCCCTTTCGCTATTCACCATTGCTACACTGACGATCAAGTGCCTGTTCAATACGTTTGACGCCCCTCTTTCCCTTAACAAGATTGATGATCCCAGGAATGAGAAAGGCCACTCCTACCAGCTCGACCCCGACACCGATCGCGAGAAACTCCAACTCTTCGGTCAAGCCATACATGAATCCCAGAGCAAACGAACCGAGCATCAGAGCAACAGCCGGTATCATCAGAACGGTTCCTCCGGCCCGTTTACGGCGAAATTTTCTCTGAAGCGCCAGGGCGAATCCATCCGGACTACCGTTTTCCCGAATATACTCATTGTATTGAATTTTCAGCTTTGGCGAATCACCGAGATAGAAAGCCACGTTGTCATAAGGATCGCACGACGCCGTTGTACCCGGAAGAGGTTCACCCGGGGACCATGCCGATGGCCTGTCCACAACTTCCTCTCCAGCTACCGGTGTAAACAAAACCTCGGGTTTCGGCTCGGAATCGGCGACCTTATCAACTCTTTTGGGCTCAACCGGCTCGGCAACGGGTTCCAGCTCATGGACGGGCGCCGGCTCGACCGCTGGCTCGGTCTCCGCCTCTGCTTTGGTTTCGCTTTGCGCCTTGGGCTCTTTTTTCTCCGTGTCCTTGGAATCGGTTTCGGAGGGAACATCTTCCTCAGGCTCCACCGGCTGTTCATCCTCGATGGGTATGTATACAACCTTGGCCGGCTGCGCTTTCGCCATACTGCTCAACGACAAAACAACGAGTGCCAATGATATATACAGCGTTACCTTCATGGCGAACTCCTCACGAATGGCGGTGGTGCGACGGTGAACGACGACAAATTTGCCCCTCCAGAAGACATTGTATCGTCAAATGAGGTAACAGAAAATGGATTTATCCGCCAAAGAGACCTGCGGATTAATTCGGTTTCCACTTCAGTAATGGAAATGGCACTAGATCTGATACTCGAAGGCGCCCATGTCGGTGTATGCGGGGGTGCCTGCTCCGACAGCGGTAGTGGCCGGATCGTCGACGCGGGGGTTGCCGTCGATATCCAGCGTGGGCGCCGCGTCCCCGTTCGCAATATCGATGCATCCCGACCCTGCGTCGAGGTGCAGGTCGTAGATCTCGTAGGAATCACCGCCCCCGACGAACGAGGTCATGTCCCCCCACAGATAAATGGTGTCGATGGTGTTGTTCACGATCCAGAGCCGCACGTATTCCCCCGTCTTGGGAAGGACGAAGAGGCCGTCGAGCTCTCCGGGAGGCCACGAGGCTGACGAATCATGAAGCTCGGTCTTGTAGTCACCGGCAACGTACGTAACGGTGAGCCATGTACCCGAGTCGAGGACATCCCCCACGAAATCGGGATCGACATCGACGTTGCCGACGCCCGTGTACCCGCCGTCGAAGTCGCTGTAGGTCATCGTCATCACCCCGCCGTTGTCGTCGAAAAGCTCCGCGGGGATGTCGTTCCAAAAGATTGAATTGGTCACGGTTACGTTCGTGGCGGCGTCCCGGTAATGGATGGCTCCACCGTTGTTGTTCGACCAGTTTCCCGTGAAGGTGCAGTTGGCGAAGGTGTTGTCACCGCCTCCCCTGTACTGGACACCGCCGCCTTCTTGCCCCACGTTGCCCGTGAAGACGGCGTTCGTCACGACAGTTGTGCAATTGTCCTCGCTGTAGAGTCCGCCACTCCTGTCGTCCACGAAGTTACCCGCGAAAATGATGTTATCGAAAGTGGAGACGACATTATCCCTGTTGTAGACCGCCCCTGCGCGTCCCCCGGTGTTCCCCGAAAAAACGCAATCCGAGAAGGTGGGGGTGCCGTCAATGCGGTTCTGAACCGCGCCCCCCTCGTTGCTTATGTTGCCGGCGAAGATGCAGTTGGTGAAGCTCAGCGAAGAGTTCTCGCTGTAAACTGCGCCACCGCGGTTGTCCGCGAGGTTTTGAGCGAATACGCAGTTGGCAACCGAAGGTGATACCCCTATGTTGAACATCCCACCCCCATGGGCGCCCCCCGCATCTCCATCGGCTACGATGAAGCCGTCCAGCGTCGCGTCGTCCGCCCCCGTCACCACGTGAACGACACGATCTGCGCAGGATAGATCGTCGCAGCCGCTCAGGACGGTTTCGTTCACCTCGAAATCCCGCTGGGACTTGCGCGTCTCACCCCCCAGAAAACCGCCGTATATATGAACATTTGAAGCCATGGCGACCGTGTCGGCTACCGCCGATGAGTAGGTGTAGTAAACCCCTTGCGCCACCCAGACTTCACAGTCGTCTATATCCACGCTGGACGACACGGCAGCAGCAGCAGCGTCGATGCCCGCCTGCACTTCGGTGAACGCCAGAGCCCATGTCGTGCCGTCGGGGCTGCCCACTGTGGATCCGAGATTGACGTAGCGCACGCAGGTCTCGCAATCCACCTCCGCCCATCCGGGGAGACAACCGGTGCAACCCGATGACACGTCCCAGTTGGGAGGACACGTGCCGCAGTCGTCGCCCGCATCGATCCATTGGTCCTCGCAGCTGGTGCAACCCGTCGTGATGTCCCAGTTCCCCTCGCACTGACACTCCGCCGTCGCGGTGGTGAGGTCCACGCAAAAACCGTTGGTGTCGTGACAATCGTCGGCGACAGTGCCCTCGACATCGCACGAGTCATACCAGTGTACGTCGCCGTCCGCGCCGCATTGCTGATAACTCTGATCCACGCAGGTGTCCGTGTCGGTATCTGTGTCCGTGTCGGTGTCCGTGTCGGTATCCGTGTCGGTATCCGTGTCCGTGTCGGTGTCCGTGTCCGTGTCCGTGTCTACATCAGTGTCAACGTCGGTATCCGTGTCGGTATCTGTGTCCGTTCCTCCATCCACGTTCTGGAAAGGGTCCGGCGCGGGGTTGCTGCAGCCCCAGCAAATGATCAATACCGAGAAAGGGATAATTCGTTTCATTTGTTCCTCCGTACATCTATTTTCGCCGATCGGAGGAATGCGCACAACTATCAACAGCTCCAATATGCATTTCCACGGCGCTGCGCAACCGTGGTAATGCTCTCATCATGAACGCGAAGGACGGCATACATGACGGCATCGAAACACGCGAGGTCTGCTACCGTTGCTTCAAACCGAAAGTCGTATGCATCTGCGAAAACCTGGTCCGGGTAAAAAACAAGACGGAGGTTCTCATCCTCCAGCACAAGTGCGAGCACCTGCATCCTGTCGGCACGGCGCGTATCGCCGTCCTCGGCCTGGACCGTGTGAATCTGCGGGTGGTGTTGCCGGATGAAAACGGCCGGTTCACCTGCGCCCCCATTCCCCTCAGAAGAGCCGGATTGCTATACCCCGGCGAGGATGCGCGGGATTTATCGCAGGTTTGCGAAGACGAACGACCCGATCAGCTGGTAGTGCTCGACGGCTCCTGGTCCGACGCGAGGCATCTTCTGCGAGACAACCCCTGGCTGGGGAAACTTCCCCGATACTCGCTGAGCCCCACGGCGCCGAGCAGGTACCGGATAAGGGCCGAGCCGAGCACGGAGTCAGTCTCCACTATCGAAGCCATCGTGCAATCGCTTCAAATACTGGAGCCGGAGACCCAGGGCCTCGAATCCCTCATCGATGTCTTCGACTCGATGATCGACGAACAGGTGGAATATTGCCTGTCCCGCAGCAAGGATCCCACGAGCAGAAGAGAAAAGAGGCCCCGGCAACGAGAAGATCAGTCGATTCCGGCCGGCCTGCGCGGCGGGCTCAAGCGAGTGATCATCGCATACGGTGAGTCGGTGCCACATCCGGGAGTCGGCCGGGCGCTCGTGTCGTGGGCGGCCGTCCGCATTGACGACGGTGAGGTATTCGAGCGGTTCATCGTTCCCCCCCCGGGCGCAACTTTCACCGCGGATCGCCTGGAGCTGATGGGGCTTGGCCGCGAGCAATTTCACCGTGCGGTTGATCTCGAGAATTTCAAAAAAGACTGGCGGCGGTTTGCGAACCCCGATCATCTATTGATCACATGGAATCGCAGCACCCTGGACCTCTTCTCACGAACTGTCGGAGGTGAGCCGGTGGGCTTCTTCCTCAAGGCGATCTACACCAACGTGACCCGGGGCAAGTGCGGTCATCTGCAAGAGGTCGTGCGCTTCGAGAACCTGACGCCCAAAAAACTCGCCCTTACCGGTCGGGCGGGAAAGCAGATCAGTCAGTTGCTGGCAGTGGCCGGGTTCCTGATGGACAAATGAACCCGGAGTCGGCCTCCTCTAATCCCCCTGCAACCAATCCTCGGCTTCCTTCTCGTCCTCGAAAATCCTGGTATGGATGTTCTTTTTTTCCAGATGGGAGGAGGCCATATTCGCCATTCCCACGGACACAACTCTTGAAACCAGAAAGGCCAACTTGATCGGCGTCGCCCTGATGGTGCTCAAATTTGTCACGGCAAGAACGGTCTTGGTATCAACGACACTTTCGTGTTCCCTGGCATCGAGGAGCATGTTCATGTCATCTTTTTTGAGTTCGTGGTCTCTGAGTTCTGTAAAACAGTTGATCCAATCGGACGCATCCGTCTTACCCGACACGATTACACGGATCATATTCTTGGCGGTATCTATCTTGTAGGTGACTCCCATATTTCCCCCCTTCACAAGTTATACCTCAAAATGAGGCCGGGAAAAGGGGATTTTTCCACCGATGATTAAACGTCCAAAACGGCGGCGAAGTTAAGAAGTAACTTTGAGACGGCCTCGGCAACGAAAATGCCGATGATGAATGCGATGGCCAGTTTGCCTCCCCGCAGCCCCGAGGCGTGGCGGAAGGCGAACACCAGAGTAGCGATGAACCATGAGATAATCACCACCGCCACGATGATCATGGGGATCATTCCAGTTATCTCCCCCGCAGCTGATATGGGATCCGACGCCATTCGCGCCATCACTTCAAGGTCGGGGGTCAACGGCGGCAGCGTGAGGCCGCCGATCAACTGGAGCACCCGGGCAATTCCCAGCACTGCCAAAAAATCGACGAACCGGCTCTTTCGTGCGAATGGCAGCGCTACCAACCAGAGTATCAATGCTGATACAGGCCACACAATCAGCTGGTCGACAATTGCCACCCCGACCGCAACCCGACCCGCGCCCATATGGATATCCATGAAGCCGTCGTACCGCACGTTCATGTACATGGCCACGCCCACCGAAGCTGCCGCCACAACAAGCCCCACAATGATGCCGGGCAGGGTTCCAACGCGCTCGTAGGGATTGAATAGAGTCTTGAAACCAAACCGCTTTTTGTCACTCATGGCGCAAAGGAGGGAGTCCCCCTCGCCGGGCGAGATCTTGCCCTGCTCGACCATGTCGAGCACCTTTCTCTTTGCGTCGTTCATCGCTTCACCTCCTTCAATCTGGCTGCTCCCTGAGCGGCCGTCATCGATCCGGAGGCGATGGCGTCGAGGATCTCGTGTTGCCTCATCTCCGCCGGGTTGGGAGCGTCGTCGAGCCGGGCGATGATATCGTTGAGCCGGGCGCGGATCGTCGGGTAACTCTGCCCCTCGATGCTCGCCATCTCCTTGAGGCTACCCGACGCCCTGACGAATTTGAGAACAAAATCGAGATCGCCGGGGTCCAGACTCAGCAATCCGGGTATCTCGAACTGACCCTCGAGCTGTAGATCGCAACTCGTACAGCTCAGACGCGTCACCAGGAGCTTGTCCTTGCATGCGGGACATTGTGTAACCAGTTTGGACATTTGTTTCATCCTTTCCCCAAGTATTGCCATATAATTGATCGCAATATAAATAAAGTCAACTATATAATTAATTATATTTAGCCAACGGCTTTTTTAATGAAGACAATACAAAAAAAAATCCGGCAATCTTGTGGCCGAAGACTTACTATATGTAGATAAGGTAAATCATTGTGGCATGCGCATGTAGGAGCAGGTGGATGAAGAAATCGCTATTTGAAGGCAGTTGGCTGTTATCGGGTTTTGTCTTGACCACAGTTGCATTGCTGATGTGCGCGTCCCTGATCGGCTGTGGGAAAGCTGACAAGGCAACAGTAGATGCCGGTGTCGACGGCGGCGCGGACGCGGGCACCTTGGATCAACTCGACGGTGTGGATATCCTGCTGGTAGTGGAGAGCGGCTTGTCGCCCGACATCTGGCGCGTACGGCACGCCACTTCGCTCTTTTCCCTGCTAACACAGATCGTCGACCCGCTGCCGGGAAGCGCGTACGACTCGATCGACGACCTGCGCCTGGCCGTGGTTACCACCGATCTGAGCTACTCATGGGCGGGTATCCCATGCACAGAGGATAATGGTGCCCCGCCGAATCTGGCCATGAGTTGGGGATCGACGGGCGACTGGGGGCGCTTCGTCCTGGAATCAAGAGACGGCGACGTGACGCTGATCGACGAGGCGATTCCCTGCGATATATCAGAGGTCCAGTGTCCAGCCGGTTGGGCGTGTGCCGACATTGGAACGGACGAAATCGGCGCCTGCGCCGCGCCGAGCGGAGACGCAACCTCCCTTGCCTGTCCCGTCAGCCTCTACGGATCGGGCGACTCCTGGATCGATCCCGCTACTTCGGGCTCCACGAGCGGCGAACTGGCACTGCACGCGGCCTGCCTGGCCAACGTGGGCGATGGCTGTAGCTGGAAGCAGCAGCTTCAGTCGGCAAAAATGGCGCTCACGAATCCGGATCAGACAGACTTCGTTCGCGATAACAAGCTGCTGGCCATAATCGTGTTCACGGACGACCACGAGGGCTCGATCGAGGACGGGCCCGGATTGTTTGCAACTGATGATTTCCAGAACAGGGTCTGGCTCGCCGGCGGCAATCACCCGGAGTTTCTCTACACTGTCAGCCACTTTCACGATGCGTTCGCCTCGATCAAGGACCAGGTGGAGGGTGCAGTGCTGTTCGCAGCGATCACCGGAGTCCCGCAGATCGACGTCTGCCAGGGATCGACCTTCGACGCCGGGGACTGCCTTGCCGATCCTGCCATGCAGTTCGTCGAGACCCAGAATACAAGCGATATCTGGACCTTCGAGCCCGCCTGCTCCATTCCCGCCGTCCATAACGGATATCCAGCGCGCAGGCTGGTCGAACTGGCCGGGATGTACGGTGAGCTCGGTTACGTTACTTCCATCTGCAACGCCGACTGGTCACCGGCCATGAGCGAAATCGGAGAAATGATCTCTGCGCGCGTGGCCTACGACGACCTTTAGAGGTAACACATGAACAATTCACTTTTAATTGTTGTTACTGCTCTGCTTTTAGCGTCCGCTTGTTCTAACGGCTCGAATGGAGATTCCGACGGCGGATTGGACGCGTCCACCGACACTGACACCGACTCGGATTCGGACGGCGATACCGATTCGGATACTGACTCGGACACCGATTCGGATACCGACTCGGATACTGACACAGATGACGACGGCGGGCCGGACGGCGGCGACACGAGCAACCGTGTGCTCTTTATCGGCAACAGCTACACTGCTGCGAACTCGCTCCATACACTCTTCAAGGACATTGCGGATTCTGCGGGATACTCGCCGCAAGTCGAGGTTCAGACGATCACCGGTGGTGGGATGTGGCTACAACATCACTTGAACACGGCGTCGACCATGGACACCATCGCAAACGGCGAATGGGATTACGTCGTGCTTCAAGAACAAAGTTATCTGGCTCTCGTGGACTACACCACATTTTACAACGCGGCCATTGCCCTCGGTGCCGCTGCCACCACAGCGGGAGCCCAGCCCGTGTTCTTCGAAACATGGGCCAGGGAGGCCGGCAATACACTCTATTCCACCGATCTGGCGGGTTATGATCCGACATCGATGCAGGCAGGCCTGAGGACCGCGTACACGAATGCCGCGAACGACACGGGCGGAATCTTCGCGCCGGTGGGAGACGCCTGGGAGGCAACTATCGCCGCATATCCGGCCATCGATCTCCATGACAGCGACGGTAGCCATCCCTCCATCTACGGCTCGTATCTGGCCGCGTGCGTATTCTTTACATTACTCACCGGTGAAGATTTCACCGCGGTCACCTACTGGCCGGCGAGCATATCTTCGATCGACGCGCAGACCCTCATGGATATGGCCGATCAAACCGTCAATTTCTGACAGGATCATTACTGCTTTTTTTTGACCTCCTTTGTCATCCGCGGGCCTCTTCCTTAATGGAACTCACGTTAAAAGGAGGACTGACAATGGATAAGATTACTACGCGTATGGCCATCGGACTGGTAGCTCTTTGCTTCTTGGTGTTGGCTATCGGTTGCACGGGCGCTGAAGATACGCATGTGAACGACCCCATAGAAGACGCGGGTAGCGACACGGATACCGATACCGATACGGATACCGATACCGGCTCGGATACCGATACCGGGGATGATCCGACAGAGGGCGCCGTGCTCAATGGTACGGTGATGTCCCCCACCGGGGATATCCCGATTTCCGGCGCGCTGATCTACCTCACCTCCGAAGATGTCCCGGTGATCCCGGCCGAAGCCTACTGCTACGAATGCGACGACATGACCGGCAAGGACTGGACCCTCTCGAACGCGGACGGTACCTGGATCATCGAGGACGTCCCCGATGGAGAGTGGACAATAGTGACGCGCAAAGGGTTCTTCCAGCGGCAGCGTACGGTCACCATCACCGGGGAGGATGAACTGGAGATCCCCGAGGAGTACACCACCCTGCCCGCAACGAACTCGGGCGACGGACTGGATCAAATACCCCGCTATGCGGTGATCCTCGCCGTGTGGGACCGGACCCAGGACCTGCTGGCCAAGCTCGGATTGGGCAGCGTGGATGTCCAGGGGCACCTCGAATACGGCACCGAGGTGTTTGACGCCTACGACGACGCGGAGACTGGGGGCTATCCGTTGTCGGCCACCCTCTTCACCACCCAGGATGATCTGGACGCGTATCACATGTTGTTCATGCCGTGCGAGTCCAACGCCAACGGCGTACCTTTTGTCCTCAACCAGACCGAGAAGGTGCGGACCTACGTGGAGAACGGCGGCAAGATGTACAACTCATGCTGCGCGAGCCTGTGGCTGGAGTCCACGTTCCCGGTACCGATCGACTTCTACGGCGGCATGGGAACCACTGATCCCACCGATGTGTTCGACGTGGGCCGTGTCGATTGGGTGGCATACACAACGACGGGCAACGTGCAAGATACGGAGATGCGCGACTGGCTGTCCGGGGTCACCGGGCTGAACGTCAACTCGTTCCCGTTCACAGACGGCTACGTGAAGATCGAAGAGACCGTCGATGTGGACAACGGTTTGGGCCTCGAAGAGGATAACTTCTGGGTCAAGCCCTACACCTGGGTGGTCGACAACATGGCCTACCCGGGAGCGCCGTTGATGGTCACCTTCAACTGGGGTTGCGGCAAGGTCTTCTACTCGGTGTACGAGACCTCGCAGGCCGCTAGCGCCACCCTGACCCCGCAGGAACTGGCCCTGTTGTACGTCATTCTCGAAGTTGGCGTTTGCGAGGGCGAGTACGAGCCGCCCGAGTAGGAAATCAATCGGCGTAATGCGCCCCAAACTGCTTGTTATCGCATCAGTCTTCTGAACAATAGGTCCTCCAAATTTCGCCGACCATCCACTACGACCTTGATGTAGACCTTTTCCTCTACAATTCTATATATTACGCGCCACGGAGAAACAATGAGCTCTCTGTAAGCGGTAATTCCGTGTCTTGATAATTCGGGAACAACACGGTTTACCGCGTACGTTTTTTACATCGATTTTCGAGTCGCTGTTTCAGTTCCTCGAAAACGTCTTCCTGGCTGGTAACTTCACCTTTTTGAACAGCTTCTTCGCTCTGATGAATGAGTTTCATCAGGGTGAGTGCGGTTTTCATTTCTTCGAAACTGGCGGGATCTTGCTGTTCTGAGAAAGTCACTCGATTACCAGGTCATCGCATGCCATCTCGATGATGCTCACCGCCTCGAGGAAGCAATCAGTGTAATCGGCCAGGCAGACGCTGCAGAAGTGTCCCCTGTCGCCGAAAGAATCGACCAGGGCGTTGAGCAACGGCGCTGCCTCGGCGCCAGCCCCCGAGTAGGGATCGAGCGGATCGCAAATTTCCCCCGGTTGCCCGATATCGCCAAATATTCCCAGCAGCACGACGGCCTCCTCGTTGCCGCCCTTGGCATCGACCAGCGCCTGCTTCCAGGTCATTGCGTTCCCCTGTGAGCACTCCTCGCCGATTGCGGTGCAGGCCTCGTCCTCATCGGTGATGAACGTCACGACGAGCACTGCCTCGTCCCGGATGAAGGCCTCATTACATCCGTCGGGCTCGTTGAATACGCCGACCGCGTTGACCATCGCCTCCATCATCCGCTCGTTACCATTGCCGTCAGTGCCCACGTCCGCGATGCAGGCGAACGCGTCGTTCAGATCGGTCTGGCCTTCGATGAGGTAGCGATTATCCCCATCGATCACGCATGTGGTTCCGGTGTTGCTGCCGAGGTGACCGGCCCCGAGCAATGAGTCGCAGTCGGGTGAGGTCGTATCGCCCAGGAGCCACTCGGCGCAGGAGTAATACGGAGCGACGCCGGTCTCTGTGCAGTCGTAATAGTCCGGCACCGTGCCACACCAGGTGGCGCAGCATCCGGCGCTGGTGCAGGCGTGGGTCTCCCACTCGCTCGGCGATGTGTAGATGGAATCGGAATCCACCACCATGATGTGGAAGTCGTCGAGTTGAAGGGTTTCGGTGATAGCAGAGATCAGGCCGGGGAAACTGTCGATCAGGTTCTGCTGCTCATCCTCCATAGAGATGGAGTTGTCGACCATGAAAAGGAAGTCGACCCCCTCGCAGCCATCGGGGTTGGTGTCCGTGTCTGTGTCCGTGTCTGTGTCTGTGTCGGTGTCCGTGTCCGTGTCTGTGTCCGTGTCCGTGTCTGTGTCTGTGTCCGTGTCCGTGTCTGTGCCGTCGCTGTTATCTTCTCTGTCCGAATCGCCACAACCCGGAGCCGCCGCCGCGACGAGCAACGAGACGATAATCATAACGAATAATCTCATTTTTCCTGATCCTTTCGATTCGCGCGCAATTTTGCACTCGAGTTTCCTTTTGGACTTCTCATTACATGATGAGACGACGGGCGCGGAACATGGCTCAAATTTTAAAACCCGGCGTTTACGAACGGCATGAACGGAAGCCCACCCTTGCGGCTCAGGTTGACCAGACCGATCTGGAAACCGTGCAGCTCCAGGGTGTGGTTGACGAGTCCGATCTGGGCCCCGTTTATCTCGCTGGCGAAGTTGACCACCCCAACCTGCAACAGCCCCCCGTATTCGTAGAAGCGATTGACGACTCCCACCTGGGCAATGCCGATGAATCGCCCGGCGAAGTTGTAGAGCCCGAACTGGAGAATGCCCACGAAGTTATCGCCGGCCTTGTTGTAGACCCCGTACTGACCGAGGATGGAGTAGATATCGTCGGCGATGTTGACCACCCCAAACTGGCTCGGACCCAGAATGTCCCCGTCGCCGGTACGGTTGACCACGCCGATCATCAGACCTCCCACATAGGCGCGAGTTACTTCGTTGTAAACGCCCACCTGGGCCAGGGCGTACAGCTCCCGGCGTGCCTCGTTGTACGCGCCGAGCTGGAGTACGCCGATGAACAGGTCCTGCTCCACGTTCCAGGCGCCGATCTGGAGAAGGCCAATGAAGTTTCTTGCGTAACTCTGCCAGATAGCGAATTGGAAAATGCCGAAAAACTCGTCCGCTCGACTGCGATGCAGCCCGATCTGGCCGACGCCAGCAAACAGATCCGCCCCGGCATCCCAGCCGAACTGGAGAAAATATCCGTTCCTGCCGACCGAATGCGGGTCGTCTCCATCCTCTTCACTCGCTCCGGCCATGACCGGCACGACCAGAGAAAATCCGATGACTATGATCAGCGCTCTCACATGCATAGAACACCTCTTTTAACAGACTCTGACTCGTTTCCGCGCATTCACGGCCCTTTTGGCTTCGACGAAGGCAATTTGAAAAATAGTGGTTATGTCTGTATCCATGACAGGTGGACTTTCATATTGGATCAAGTCACTGGGGCTCATGGCCATTCTTGGGGTATCCCTGGGAGGAATGGGCTCGTACTGGTATTTCTTTTGGGAAAATAGAGAGATGTGTCCGTGCGCTCCTGCGGGTTTGGAAGGAGGGGATGATTTGAATTCGGCGGTGGTTCAACCTTATTCTGAAGTATTGATGCGTAATAGAGTCATTTCTTTCTCTTTTTCCGGTGGGCTGGTGGGCATAATTGTCGGATTGTTTGCTTCTGTCCCCAGAGTTCGCAGGTTCAAAAAGGTAATGAAAGACATATCAATCTTTGAAAATGAGCCCTAGTGGCGCGAATCAGTGCCAGGATCAATCGATAGCGGGAGCGTGAAGATGTTCTACAACACCATGAAATCTTTCGCGAAGGAGGTATACCCCGACACGTACTCGAACGAACTGTTCGAGGCCAAAAAGGGGTACATCGATAGCTCCAGGGATATCTTCGGCGACCTGTACGGGGTCTACGAAGATAGGGCCAAGCATGACCTGCACTGGGCGTTCAATGACGCCTCCCGTATCTTCAAGGAATTCTCCGAGCATTTGCCCGAGCAGTCCGACAGGGCTCAGCCCAGACCACTCGAGTACAACAAATACTTCGATGACATGCGAAACCGGGTGCGCAAACACATAACCGCCACCGGCCGCAAGTATGAACTTTTGTCTTTCGCCATATCTTTTATCGATATCGCGATCTCCGTTGCGCTCATTCTCGTGGTCACAGCTATCGCCCATTTGGGAGAGAAAGGCCTCCAGTCGATTATCTTGTTGGCTGGATTTGTCGCTCTGGTCGCGCTGATAAAGGTCTCCATCGATCGGTTTTTCATCATCCCCAGGGTGGAGAAGCTTGGTTGGGGGATGTACCGCAAGCTGACCGAGAGGGTGATGGACCACGCCGCCAAGATCACCGCCATCCGCGTGATCGTCAACGGGACAAGGGAGCGCCGGGGGGAGGATTGCTGTCTGGCGGAGCTTTGCCACCGCGGTTTCAAGGAAATCAAGAAGAACGCCGCCGACCTGCCTGAAGATCTGCAAAGGGACCAGACCTATTCTAAACCCGACTAACCGATCAGGTTCCCCCCCCCTGAAACGGTGCCAGTCACTTTTATTCTTCTTTTATTACGTGATGTTACTTCGACAAATGTGTCTGGCGCTCCTTTCGGCAGACATCACTTCAAAGGTCACTTCAAAGACTACGGCTCGTTCCCACACGTCCCGCGCCCATCACCTTTCCACTTTCACCGGAACCCCATAGGGCCCATCCACCAGAAAAGCAATGCGCGGATTGGCCACTCCTTGGCCCCGCAGGTCCGCAACGATCTTGCGAAGCGCCTGTTCCACAACAAAAGGGATATTCTCCAGGCTGTCTTGATATTGCCGTTCGCCAGGAAGGAAAACGTTCCCATCGACCCCCGAGAGAATACTGAAATCCTCGACCTTCAGCTGTGGCGCGTAAAACACGAAATTCTCTGCCGGTGTCTTGCTAAACAAACGCGCCCACATTTGCGCCTCCCACTGATCGGGCACAAACTCCCACGTGTCGGACAAAATGAGCCGGCGGAATTTTTCCGGCCCCAGTTGCTTGAGGAATTTGAGCACGCTTCGATACCGCCCGCTCCCTACCGGATCCACATCCGTGGTATTCGCCACCAGAATCATCTTGCCGCCCCGCCTGATCGCAGGAATGGCCACCACGGCAGCCTTGGCTGCCTGGTAATGATTGATACCCACAAAGCCCGCGTGTGAAATCACGATATCGTATTCTTCCTGTATGGGGATCGTGACATATTCGCGGATTTTATTGACTGCATGCTGGTGCGGCCCAAGCAAATCGCCGGCAAAAACGCCCGTCAACTCGTATTTTTCGTTAAGCGTTACATTCACTGAAAAATCACAGCCGGCAGCTTCGGCTATTTGCACAGCTTCTTCGTGGCAGGGATTCCCGACCAAAACCAAATCGCGTGACAATGGATCATCCAGAATCCTGGCACCATGGAATACAAATGTACTTTCCTCGCCAATAAGCCCCGGGCAAATGGCCTTGCGTCCCCCCGAGGCCCCGGCCATGAAATGACTTTCGACCAACCCTGTGATGATCTTGATGTCGGCTCGCACATAATCGCGGTTCACCACCATCTTGTTGCCGCAATCGCTTTTACCAAGGTGAACGAGAGAACTCTGGTCCACGCAGTTGTGGTTCTTGATGGTAATGCCCTTTTCGAAAATTCCTGGGTCAAGCATTTCCCGCAACATTGCTTCCGGAACAGGATTGTGCGTTCCGGTTGCTACCAGAATCATAATCCGGTCTGGCGGGATTCCCGCTCCAAGTAGCTTGTCCACGATTGGCCGTAGAATCCCATTCTCTCCCCGGTATGGGACCGGCCGGGTATTGTCTGAGATTACGATTACGGCATTTGCATCGGGCTTGGCCTGCAATTTAGAGGTGATGATACTTTCCAGGCTCGCGGTGCCGATACAATGCTGCAATGCGTCTTGAATGGCCTGCGCAGGATCGGACAACACCGCAGGCGACTTCATGGAAAGGATTTCCACTTCGTCGGGCAATTGGATGAGGACCTCGGTTTGCCCAAAGTTGATTTGTGCGGATTTCATCACTCCCAACCTCATCTTAAGATATAATACCTCAATTATGACACATCGTTATACGGATTATACGACTTTCCTGTGCTGCCTGGCGATCTTCTGGGCGTCCTCGTGCGCCGAGGAGGGGGAAAGCGACGCAGTCGACGGCGGCGATACCGAGACTGAAATCGACACGGATGGCCTCTTCGTCGAAGCCCACGAGCCCGAAGACGGCGCGGTGGTTCAGATTAACCAGAAGATCCATATTCTCTTCTCCGGGGCGCCCCCGGAGCAGGACTACGTAGATCCGGAGACGGTGGTCGTCCTCGTCGACGGGGAGCCGGTTCGGGCTCGGCCCTATTTTACTAATGAGGCGGGCAACCGGGAGTTCCGCTTTGTACCCTTCCCCGTGTGGGCTCCCGCCGAACAGCACGAGGTAACGATCGTCGCCGGCGCGGCCCTGGCCGGCGATCCCGAGATCCGGTTGGCCGAGGATTTCGTTTTTGGTTTCACCGTGGACGACACGCCGTTCGACGAGGAGTACGATCCTGAGGTCACCGCAGATCTGTCAACGTCGGAATTGGCGGCGATGCACGCGGGGGGCGAAGACGCGTTCCTGGAGTCGAACCTGGTCAAGGACTGGGACGATCCAGACAGCACGCTCTACAATATCTCCATCCCGGTGCGCCCTGACGACCCGGAGGTGGGCGCTTTTGCGCTCAAGCTGCTGGACTCCCAGTTCCCGCTCGGCGCCGTGGGGCTCGCGGCGCCCCAGGTAGCGGTGGGGAGACGGATGTTCGCCGCCGACGTGAACAGCGAGCAGCGGGTGTTCGTCAACCCGAGGATCGTCGACTGGGCACAGGACGATCTGTATTACGGCTATGCAGAGGGGTGCCTCTCGATAGATGGAGTGTCGAGTTTCGTCGGCCGCCCGGCGTGGATAGCAGTGGAGTTTGACACGCCCGAAGGTGACCATGTCGAGAACTATGACCTCGAGGACTTCGACGCCAAGGTGTGGTTACACGAATACGACCACATCAACGGCATACTGATGACCGACCGGGAGGAGGGGAGGACCTGGTAGACCCCCAAAAACGGTGCCAGTCACTTTTATTCTTCCAAGTTTTCATGATGTTACTCGATAAATAAGTCTGTCGCCTTCGATAAGGCACAGACCCCTACGAGAAAATTGTGTACGAATTCTGGAGTATCATCCAGACGGACACGATCATGCCCCAGATCGGAAAGATGAACCACATGCCATTTGTGGCGCCGACAAAGAGAACAATGTTCTTGCGGGAATGACCGACATGGCGTCTGGAGAAAAAGAACTGAAAGAAGTACAAGATCGTTCCGTAGAACATCTGCCAGAACATCATCACACCTATGATGCCCAGAACGCGTGCAGGCATCATGGGGAAGGTCATCCCGAACGCGAAAAGCGCTGCGGGAACCAGTGTCGTGACACCGTTGCCCACGTCGATAATAAAACCAAATGAGTTTCGCTGGACGTAACCGGGATCAAAGAGCGCATAGGTTGACCAGATGCCTGTCCATTGCGAAAAAAACAATGGCTTGAGTATGGGGATTCGTCGCGAAAACAGCTGGTCAGCCCGGGCTGTTTCCCGACCCTTGTAGCTCTCATGGGTTGCTTCATACTCCTTACGAATCGTGTCGCGACAGACAAGGAGTCCGATTTCCCAGAAGTTAATCAAGACATTCAGGACCAGAAAGAAGGCCAGGGCAATCTGGTGAACGTTGATCACACCGTGGTAGTGATGATGGATTACAACATGAAACAATGAACCACCGACTATGGCTATAAAGATCCAGATCCAGGCGGGAAGTGCGATTCCCTTGGCTCCTGGTGAGTGGCCTACCATTTTTCGTCGTACTTGTTCCAGAGGTGATCACCGAGTCGCCAGTAGGTGTCCACCACCGTCTTGCAGGCCTTCTTGACGTATTTGGTAAGATATCTGCCGGCGGCTTTCGGGTTCTTCGCGTGGAGCTTCTTTGCCGTTTCGTCCAGCTCCGCGATTTGCTCAAGCATCTGCTTTTGCATGGGATCCCGCACTCGCGCCACGTCGGCTCGCATGTCCCCCCACCGGTGGGCTGCGATTGTCCCCACCCGATTGAAGGCCCACCAGGCGTTGTCCCGCGAGAAGCCTGTCGTGCGTCCGTCGGTCTTGTAGTCGTCGGGCACGTCGGTGATCCCGATGTAAAACGGCACGTAGGTGGTCATGGCGGTGTTGTCGTAGCCGAACCACACGATGCCGCCTACCGGATCGGGCAACCACGATCGGGATTGGGTGATCACCACGTACATTGTGTACCACCGCGCGATGGTCCGCTCTCCCCGCCAGCCCCAGCCGCCGTTCATCTTGAACAGCTTGTCGGCGTCGTATGACATGAAGGGGTTGGCCAGCGGGCTCTTGATTGTCTTGCCGGTCTCTTCGTCGGTCACCGTGAACTTGTCTGTCAGGTCAAAGTCGGTGCCCTCGTAGGTGTCGCGAAATATCTCCATTATCCTGCGTGCGCTCACCTTCTCCTCCGGCTTGATGGAGAATGGGAAATCGTTGCTGTTGGGGTCGAGCTTCAGGGAGGGGGCCAGCAGATCGAAGACTCTCCATTCCCGCCGTGTGGAAACGAAGCCGGTGCGCCCGGTGGGATTATAGGCGTAGGCAAACCGGAACGGTCGGCCCCCCTTGGGATCCCAGTAGCCCTTCTTCACCGCCGCCGAGATGACGTCTTTCGATCCCATGAAGTTGTCCGGGTCGTCGAGATCGATCTCCATTATTCGCGAGGCGTTTGCGTTCACGGTCACGTGGTCGTCGGGCACCCGTTGCGCCACCCAGATGGCCCCCACCTCGTCCTTGCCCGAACCGACTATCTCCATCACCCATGCCTCGTTCTCATCCACCACGGTCAGTGCCTCGCCCTCGTCGATCCAGCCATATTTCTCTATGAGCGCGCCGCCGATGCGTATTGCCTCGCGAGCTGTCTTTGCCCGCTGCATCATCAACGCCTGGGTCGTCTCGCAATCGAGGAGACCCTTCTCGCTGCGCAGCTCCTTGCGCCCACCGAAGGTCGACTCCCCGACGGCCACCTGGAATTCGTTCATGGGGGCGTAGGCCGGAGCCAGATACTTGTAGGTTTCGGCAACCTGGGGGATCTCGCCGATGGGCTCCCGGCCGTATCGCTCCATGGGGCCGGTGTCGTCGTCGGCGCGCTTCGACAACTTTATGGTGGCGCCCTTCTTGTGCTTCTTTCGCGGCATCACCCGCACATCAGTGGAGGTGCGGTGGCTGTCCACCGTGTGAGACGTCATGACCGATCCGTCGGTGGACGCGTCCTTGCCCACCGTGATCACCGTGCAGGCGTTCGCATCGTTTGGCAACGCGAGTAACACCGTACAAGTCAGAATCGGAAAAAGAAAGAGCACGCGCATGAGAAACCTCCGGGGTTGGGTTACCGCCGAAGAGTAATACAGTCATGCGACCGAACGAAAGAGCATTTACGAATGTCGAATCTCAGCTGAATTCCGGATCCCTCTCGCCTCTTACAAGATCTTCGTAGCTTCCACGCTGTCGGACGAGTGCGTGGCGGTCCCCCTTTACCATCACCTCCGCCGCTAGTGGGCGCGAATTGTAGGTGGATGCCATCGAAAAACCGTACGCGCCGGCGCTCATTACGGCGATCAGATCTCCTGCACGCAGCGCGGGCATTTCCCTGTCCTTCGCCAGGAAGTCACCGCTTTCGCAGACGGGGCCGACGACATCGGTCATCTCTGGCTCGCGACCCTTCTCAACCACCTGCTCGATCGCGTGAAACGAGCCGTAGATGCTCGGCCGCATCAGATCGTTCATCCCCGCGTCGGCGATGGCGAACCGTTTCCCCTCCGCCTTTTTTGTGTAGAGCACGCGCGTCAGGAGGACGCCCGCATTGCCGACGATGCTCCTCCCGGGTTCGACGATTATCTTTGCGCGCTCCCCTTTCAGAACGGCTCTCATCGCGCTGCCGAACTCCTCAATCGGCGGTGGTGATTCGCGATCATAGGTGATGCCCAGGCCTCCGCCGAGATCCAGGTATCGAATATCGAAACCACGGTCCCTGAGTGTGGAGGCGACCTCCTTTACTCTGGTGACAGCCTCGACGAAAGGGTCGATCGACGAGAGTTGCGATCCGATGTGGCAATCAACGCCGACGACGTCGATGTTTTTTAGTCCTCGCGCGCGTTCGTAGCCTTCCAGTACGCTTTCAATCCGAATGCCGAACTTGCTGTTTTTTAGGCCTGTAGCGACGTAGGGGTGAGTCCGGGGATCAACGTCGGGATTGATCCTCAGTGAGATCCTGGCGCGCTTCCCTGCCCGACCGGCCACTTCGTCGAGAACCTTCAGTTCGGAGAAAGACTCGATATTGAACATGAGGATCTTCGCTTCTACGGCCTGTTCCATCTCGGCGATGCTCTTACCAACTCCCGAGTACACCATCCTGACAGGGTCGATCCCGGCGAGCGAAGCTCTGTAGATTTCACCGCCTGACACAACGTCCGCGCCTGCGCCAAGATCTCCCAGAGATCTCAATACCGCCCGGTTTGAGTTGGCCTTCACGGCGAAACAGATCAGGTGGTCGGAGCCCTCGAAGCTCTTATCGAAACGCTTGAAGTTCTTTCTGATGGAGCTTTCGCTATAAACGTAAAGCGGCGTGCCAAAGCGCCTTGCCAGGGTTTCGAGCGGTGTGCCCTCACAGTGAAGCTCGCCGCCGATTCTTCTGAATTCAGACATCATCATGATCCTCGTCCTCGCTGGTTTCGAAGAGTTCTTTATGAAGTCTTCTCACTGCAGTGTCGACGTTGTCATTCCCCACAACGACGCTCAGGTTCACACCGGATCCGCCGTAGGTGATAAGCGAAACGTTGATGCCGGTGAGCGCCGAAAAGATCCTGGACGCCACTCCGGGAGTGGCCGGTAGCTTCTCGCCGACCAGACTGACCACGCCGACATTGTCATCGACGCTCACGGTTGCAATCTCGCCGAGCTCCAGCCGAAGCGCTTCGAGGGCGTCCGTGCGACCCACCGTGACGGTTACGTTGACCTCGGATGTCGCAATGTGATCGACCGATATCCCCAGGCGATCAAAGACCTCGAAGACCCGTCGCAAGAACCCGTTCGTCCCGAGCATACGGGTCGAGTAGATGTTGATCATTGTCTGAGCGCGTTTGAACGTGATCGATGACACTGCGGGATAGAAGCGATCGTCGGAGTCACGGCCGGGCACCGCCGCCGAGGTGATCGTCGTACCGCCCGACAGAGGTTCGTTGGAGTTGAGAATCCTCACCGGGACGTTCGCCAGAATTGCCGGTTGTATGGAGGCGGGGTGGAGGATCTTCGCGCCCAGTGTTGCCAGCTCCGCCGCTTCTCGGAAGGTTATACACGGCACGGGTTTCGCTTTCGGGACTATCCGGGGATCGGCGTTGAGGATACCGTCCACGTCTTTCCAGTATTCGAGGGCGGATGCGTTCATCGCCCCGGCCAGGATCGACGCTGTGAGATCCGAACCGCCCCGGCCCAGAGTAGTGGTTACCCCACGCTCGTCGGCGCCCACGAACCCGCCCACCACCGGGATGGCCATGCGCGCTACGACAGGGGAGAGAAACTGCTCGCAACGACTTTTTGTGCCTGCGGGATCCGGCGTCGCCTCGGTGTACCTGGCGTCAGTCAGTATGAGCTTCGTCGGATCGATCGCCTCCGCCGGTATATCTACGGATCGACAATAAGCCGCGAGCATCGATGACGATGCAATTTCTCCTACGGAAAGCACCGCATCGCGACTTCGAGGGCTTACCTCGCCGAGGCAGGCCATCCCCTCGATGAGTTCGTCCATGCGCGCAAAGTGGGATTGTATGGTCCCTCGGAGTTCACTCAGAATCTCTCCCCTTGGGATAATTTTCCGCGCTATCGAGTCGTAATTCGCGGACAGGCTCTTCGCTGTTGCGCGGGCTTGCGCCTTTCGTCCCCGTTCCAGGAGGTCCAGTATCTGCGTGAGCCGGTCGGTGGAATCACCTATCGCCGAGACTACGACGACCGGAGCATCGTCGCGTCGGGACCGAATAATCCCCGCGACCCGTTCGAGCGCGGCCGCGTCCTTCACTGACGAGCCACCAAACTTCATGATGATCATCGCAGGCCTCTTCCTTCTTCAAATCCGGGAATCCCGGACTGGTACAAGTTACAAATGTGAATGTTACTGATACGGCCCCTTGAAGCGGGCGAAGGAAAGCGAACCTTCCGAAGCCCTAGCGGGGCCCGGGTTTTATTTTGGCAGCGTCGTGCCGATGGTTCGAAAGTGTGATCATCGTTTCTTCTTCGTGTGGAGTATATCCACTACTGAATACCGTCCGCAATGGCAAATATCGGCGCGTAGAGTGCAAACCAGTAGATCGCCATGAGCGCCAGCCCTGCGAAGAAAGTGAGTCCGATGACGATTCGCGCGACGGCACGAGATCGAGTTCCGAAGAGCGCTATGGCGATGAATCCACACATTCCTAATAGACACGCCGGGGCGAACCAATCTGCAAAGACGATCCTCGTGACCGTCGGCAGTGTCGCTTCGAAGTCCTCCATTATCATGACGAAAACCGGGCGAACGTAGCCCGCCATAACTGGAAATCCCAGCGCGAGGATGGCGATGAGCGCCACGGCTACCCAGTCGAACGCGTTCATCAATCTGAATGCTCTCATCTTATTTCGCCATGCCCTTGCGTTTCAGCAGGGCGTCGATGGAAGGCTCTTTACCGCGGAAGCGCCTGTACAATTCCGCGGGGTCGGCCGTGTTTCCCGCCGCGAGGATGTTATCCCTAAATGACTTTGCCTTCTCCTGGTCGAAAACGTCGGTCTCCTTGAATGCGGCAAATGCGTCGGCGTCGAGCACCTGAGACCAGAGGTAGCTATAGTAACCTGACGAGTAGGCTACTACCCCGGAGAAGATGTGGCGGAAGTAAGTGCTTCGGTAGCGCACGACAATCTCGGGGATCAGGCCGATCCTGTTCAGCGCACCATCCTCGAACGCCATGGGATCAAGCGTCGTCATCTCTTTTTGGGTGTGCCAGTCCATGTCCAGATATGACGCAGCCAGGTACTCCACCGTCGTGAAGCCCTGGTTGAACAGCGTGGACTTCTGGATCTTCTCGATGAGCTCCACCGGCATGGGCGCCCCGGTCTCGTGATGCTTCGCGTACAACCCGAGCACCTCCGGATCGCCCGCCCAGTTTTCCATGATCTGCGAAGGCAACTCCACGAAGTCCCGCGCCACCGACGTACCGGAAAGGGAGCGGTAGTTGCTGTTCGACAGGAGGCCGTGGAGCGCGTGGCCGAATTCGTGGAACAGGGTCTCCACCTCCTCGAAGCTCAGCAGTGAGGGCTTCCCCTGCGCCGGTTTCTGGAAGTTGCAGTTGTTTATGATCACCGGGCTCACCCTTCCGTCGCCCGTGCCCCATTGCTTGCGAAACGCGCTCATCCAGGCTCCGCCGCGCTTGGTGCCGCTGCGGGTGTAGTAGTCCACGTAGAAAATACCGATGTGGGCGCCGTCCGCCTCGCGCACCTCGAAGCTCCTCACGTCCTCGTGGTACGTCGGCAGATCTTTGCGCTCCACGAACTCTATTCCGTACAACCTGGTGGCCACGTCGAAGGCGCCCTTGCGCACATTCTCCAGCTCGAAGTACGGCCTCAACTCCTCGTCCTTCAGGTCGTACTTTTCCTCGCGCAGCTTCTCCGCGTAGTACCACCAATCCCAGGGCTTCAACTCGAAGTTGCCGCCCTCTTTCTTTGCAAGCGTGGACAGCTCCTTCGCCTCGCGCTTCGCCACCCTGGAGGCAGGCTTCCAGACCTCATCCAGCAGCTCGTAGACCTTCTTGGGCGTCTTTGCCATGTTCTCGTCGAGCACGAAATCGGCGTGTGTCTGAAAGCCGAGCATGCCGGCACGCTCGATGCGCAGGGACACTATCTTCGTGATGAGTTCCTTGTTGTCGAGCTTGTCCCCGTGGTTCCCCTGGTTGATGTATGCCGTGAACATCTTCTCCCGAAGCTGTCGCCTGGCCGAAAACTGAAGGAACGGGATCAGCGAAGACTTGTCGATGGTGAACAGCCATTTACCGGCGAGGTCTGCATCCTTCGCAGTGGTAGCCGCAGCGTCGATCTGGGCGTCGGGCAATCCGGTGAGATCATCCTTGTTTTCGATCACGAGCTTGAAGGCCTTCGCCTCGTTGAGCACGTTCTCACCGAACTGCAGGGTCACAACCGAAAGATCCTCGTTGATGGCCCTGAAGCGCTCCTTTTTTTCTGCGGGAAGGTTGGCGCCACCGCGGACGAAGCCCCTGTAGATCTCACCGAGCAGACGCTCCTGTTCGGAGTTGAGGTCCAGCTTTGCGCGCTCGTCGTGGATCGTCTTGATCCGGGCGAACAATTCCTGGTTGAGATAAATGTCGTCGGCGTGCTTGGCCAGCAACGGGGCAACCTCCTTGGCGACGGCCTGCATCTCGTCGCTGGTGGTTGAGGCGTTCAGGTTGTGGAAGATATTATCCACACGGGCCAGCAGCAGCCCCGATCGATCGAATGCCTCGATTGTGTTTGCGAAGGCGGGCGGATCGGTCAGGGCGGCTATCTTTGCGATCTCCTCCTGCTCAACTTTCATGCCCTCGAGGTAGGCGGGCTTGAAGTGGAGCAGCTCTATTTTGTCAAACGGCGGCACTTCGAACGGGGTGCCGAATTCACCTAGCAATGGGTTTGATTTCATCTCTTCGCTCTCCGTAGCCGCCGGCTGGACGGCCTGCACGCCCGCCCCGCAGGACGGGGCCAATCCACAGCAAATCATGATCATGATTGCCGCAACTGAAACCGCAGTGATTCGATTCAGAACTTTCATGTGATCTCCTTTGGATACTCTTGCCGGTTACCCTTGTATAACAGCTTTGAGTTTTGTCACCGGAATTGCGGTAATGGCTTCGCTCAAGGGGAAGGCTTCATTGAATATCCGTATATCAAGTGCGGATTTTCAATGACCAGGACTCGTGTGGGGCGGCCTGCGTCATCGCGGAGGAGAAGGTCGAACCGGGCGCGTTGACCGTGGCCACCGTTTATACACTGATCTTTCTTTCACCGACACTACCTTCTAGCAACTCTTGTCCTGCAAATCTCAGTCGACCCCTCTTCGCCGAATAGGCCATTTTGAAAGATATATCGAGTCGAACGATGTTTCTCGATCACATTATCAGCAACAGGTACTTTTTCTTCTGAATTGTAGAGACCTTGTTCAAAAACATATTCCCTGGATGTCTCATCTACTCGAACAACAAGACTATCTCCATCCCAACGCTTATCTAGAGATCTTACAATTGAATCAGTAGTAGTTCTCCATGGGCCCCTAATGGTTTCACTTTCAACCGGACACATCAGCACAACGAGCGCATTGTCTTCAAACACTATGATAATTTCAGAAGTCTCTGCCCAACGTGGATCATGTCCGCCTTGACCTGTTTCGGTGTGAAAAGTTAGCACTTTTCGAGTTTTTCCAGGAAACTGCATTACACGAATATCCAAGATTCCAGGCTCATAATCTAAAGTCCCACCATCATAAGTCGCGTCGAAATCAATACGTACTATTTCTTTCCATCGTTCTTCCTTGAATTGATAAACTATCAACCAATCGGTTGCAGGCTCGGCGCTGGCACTGTATTCCTCAGAATCGATTCTATTTCGAAAAACTAAGACAATTTCAAGACTGCCAGACATGTCGAGATCGGCAATAACCATCCTCGGTGGGTTTTCTTGGTTAAAAATTGGAGCACCCTCACCGAGCATATCTAGAAACTCTGACACAGATGAAGGAATGTGAACTTTTTCCGTATCACTCAACGTTAAATTCGAAGGTGCGACTGCTGCACCAGATCTGGGGAGATTGGATTTTGAACTTGAGCAAACTGGTAGCAATCCAGTTGCAAACACAAATACCAGCAATTTGGGGGCTATTTTATTCGAGTTTCCCATCTTGACCGCCTGTCTGAACCGATTGGAATGGATGGTCCACTGCACATACGCATAAAGATATGTCATTCTTGACACAATGGATCATTGGCGACAAAGTTGCCCCTCCTGAAGGTACTATATCTTAAGATGAGATGAGAGACAGCCGAATTTTCGGCTCAGCAAAGAGAGCGACTGAAGCTGAGTGTTAGACAATCCAGAGTATTATAGGCAACTCTTTGGCGATGTCAGCATATGCTATATATTGACATTTCTTGACACTGTGCGATGATAATAGTGAAGTCATCGCAGCTATGGAGGTTGCCAGCATGAATGTTTCCGTAGGCAGGGATTTTGAAGAGTTCGTTAAGCGCAAAGTAGCTTCCGGCGACTACGCTTCCGTCAGCGAGGTTGTGCGCGATGGTTTGCGCTTGCTCAAGGAGAAGGAATTGTTGCTTGAAGCTCGGCTTCAGGCATTGCGTAGCGAAATCGAGAAAGGAATAGATCAGGCCTGTAACGGCGAGTTTCTTGACGGTGATAAAGTCATGAGCGAACTACGCACTCTCATCAAGAACCAAAAGTCTTAGCATGGCCAAATTTGTTCTCGTTCCAGAGGCGCGCGCGGATCTCTTGAGTATTCTCGAATATATTGCAGTGGACAGCATTGATTCAGCACTCAAGGTACATGAGCGATTCACCGAGGTGTTTAATATTTTAGGCGAAAATCCAGATCTCGGTCATTACCGTGACGATCTCACAGCTAAGCCGGTTCGTTTTTTTCCTGTTTACTCGTATTTGGTAATCTACTTGGCGGATACGTCGCCAGTCCAGATTGTCCGTGTTCTCGGTGGTGCCCAAGACGTGGAGGCAATCCTGAATTAATGGGCCAAAGGAGTTCTTTGGTGCCTAAAAGGGTCAGCCCCTTGAGCACATGTCATATATTTTCAACTACCAACCCACGGCTCATGTGTCCTACAAGATGAGGATTGGAATTCAGTCACCTATAAAAAAGGGGGGCCAAGATGTTCAATGCAATGCGTGTGGCAATGGTGATGGCGGCGATGGCCGTTCTTGTAATGGCGTGCTCGAGTGAGAAGCCGCCGTACGCCGGAGACGGGGGAACCAATACCGACGATCCCGCCGACCACGATCAACACTTCATCGAGGGAGGAGGCACCACTGGTGGACCCGTGGGCGGTCTCCTGGTGATGTGGTTCGTGGACGATCCGAGCGGCGATCCGATCATTGGCACGCGGGTGATGGTGGGCAACAACCCGGAGACGGCTCTCACCGGCGAGACCGACTCCGATGGGCGGGTTGTGTTCGAGGACGAATCACTCACGGGCCCCGTCGACGTCCACTTCCTCGCGCAGGACTATCCGGTCGGCTCCATTTACGGACTCAACGCCGCCTACATCACACTGGAGAGACAGAAGAACGATTACGATCCGCAGCACTCGACCATCACCATCGCGGGGTCGATCGGCGAATTGGAGAATGTGCCTGATCCACCCGGGCCCGGCTTGTTCAAGATGGCGGCCATCTGGCACGGCCTGCCCGTCGAGGAGATGTACACCGGCGAGTACGATGAAATTAAACAGGAAGAGGTAAGCGGCGTTCCGGTCAACATGGTGGCGCCGGCGATGGGATCTCTGTCGTGGACCCTGGAAACCTACGAGGTGACCGGGGCCCTGTACGGGTACGCCGGCCTGTTCAACCCGAGCACCAAGGAGTTCACCGCAACTCACATCGCCCTCGAGACGGGCTTCGACCCCACCCTTGATCTGACCGAAGAGCCGGTGCTGGACTTCTCCATCGCCCTCGAAGACACCGTGGAAATCACGGTCGAGAACACACCTTCGATGGTGGAGGAGATGGGCGCATCGATCATCTACGACTTTGGGCAGGACGGCGCTATCGGGGTACCTACTTTCATCCCCACCACGGGAAATACTATCTCTCTGGCCATCCCCCCGGTCGACGACGAGCCCTTCGCGAGCGCGGACAAGGAGTTGATGATCTTCGGCGCCCTCGCGGATGACGATGACGGGCCCTCCACCGTCAGGATCATTGCCGACCCGACGCTGACATCCGGGATCTCCACCTTTACCGTTGACGACATGATCGGCTGGCCGGACGAGCTCTCCTTCGACGGCGCGTCCCTGCAGGTGACCATGCCCGATGGCGCGAAAACCTTCTCGGTGAGCGCCACCGACGGCGACGACGCAAATATCTGGGGCGCCTCAGTATGGAATCCCCCCATGGACACGGTTGCCGTGCCCGTCTTCCCCGAGGAATGGAACTGGGAAGGACTCCCGAGCTCTTCTCTTGATCTCGAAACGTCGGCATTGACCTTCGACGGAAACATCAACGAGCTTGTCTTCGACGATTTTCGCGATTCCCTGGAGTCGTTCTCCGAGAGCTACCTCTAGGCGCTACTGATCGGGTTTTCGCTCTTTCGCGATGAAGTTGCGCTCCACAAAATCGATCTTGTTGGACGAGAATGTAACAACAGGGGTCGAGGTTCGGCGACCGTCTTCGGACTTCACCTCCAGCCCGGGCGCGGCGCCAAGGAACAGCCAGGGCTTGCCATTATCGGTCGAGACATGGCCCCTGGGTTCCTGCTGCATGGTGAACGGTCCCGCCCGCTCTGTATCGGCCGGGTTGATGGCCACCTGCTTCAGCATGTACTGATCTTTTATCATCCGGCACGCCAGAGTGGTAACGGGCAACTTCTCGTTGGGGGCAATTGCGGTGCACTCCAGCTCGATGGGGCCCATGATGCCACCTTCACCATTGGAGATATCGCAGGTGTTTCTCCACGACCTGCTCAAGCGCACCAGCGCTGTGTCTTTCTTTCGCTCCCACTTTCCGCGCACCCCGACGAGCCATCGATCATTATTGTCTCTGTTATGGTGCTTGCCGTCTGAGGACGAGTACTTGCTCTCGGAGAAACTGCGGTTACTGGACACACCCAGACAACCCTCCACCGAGCCATCTTTCTTTAGCTCCAGCTTCGCCCGACCCTTGATGGAACGACCTATTGAAATCTCCATGGTGGGCAATTTGTCCATGCTGTAGTTATACGACGCGGTGTACGCACCCGCGTTCGGCATCGAGGTCACTACCTTCTTTCCGAGCATGGGCCCAAGCGGAGATTCGCTGACGCGACGATAAGTGTTGCGCACCTTCCTTTGCGGCCCGTCCCTGACGTAGATTTCCGGCAGATCCTCCACGAGCACCAGCGTCTCATCGTCCACCTTCTCCACCTGAATGCGCCGGGTCTTGTCGATCTCCCCCCGAACTTCGCGAAGCATCAGGGTATCCCCCTCCAGCTTCCAGGTGTCGTCCCGGGCTGTCATGTAGTTCTCCACATGACAGGTGCCATCGGCCTTCAGTTCCAGCAGCCGCCTCTTCTGTTTGAAGATGCCGCCCTTGCCGTCGGCCGGCTCCTCAGCGATCATCTGCCACTTGCCGACGATCAATTCTTGCGTGGACCGCTTGACTATCTGCTCTTCGGTGGATGGATCTCGGGTCGTGCTTTCGTCGGAGCTCCCGCATGAGTCTGTGAGAAGGGCGGTGGTAATCATCAGCCCGACAACAGTGAATGTTTTGATCATGATCAGATACTACCAAAATTCTCAGGGTCCACCTTTGCCAAAATCGCCCCCAGATCATCGTGGCCGGGCAGGCGTTCGAGCGCCGACCGAACGCGACGAAACGACGTCTCGATGAAGGGGAGGAATTTGGGATTGCCCTTCACCTGGTCGATGAAGACAAACCGTCCACCGTCCTTGAGTTTGCGCTGAATAGTCACCAGGTCGAACTCCCGTTCGAGCTCCTCGGGATCGATGCCGCGCGCAACTGCGTACCGGGAGATTATTCGTGTCTGCATTTCCCTGGGCACATCGACATAGGAATCGTTCAGCAACGCAACCAGGTCGTAGACGCGGGGTCCAACGAGGGCGTCCTGGAAATCGATGATGGTGAGGCTTTGAAAAACGGGAGCGTCTCCGGTGACCATCAAATTCCTCGACTGGTAGTCGCGGTGAACAAACCCCGGGGGCAACGCGTCGATCTCATTTGCCAGGTCGTTGAATACCCGGTCGAGGATCGAACGCAGGTCCGGATCGAGGGTTCGTCCGTTGCGCGCTTCCGCTCCCCACTCCCGATAATGATCCAGCTCCCACCGCAACAGGTCGTAGTCGAACGCCCGGGTCGACGCCAGGCAACCCTCCGGCACGGGCCACATCCGATCGTGCATGTGGACCATCAGATCCACTGCGGCGCCGTACCAGGCCTCCATCGCTTCTGCGGAAACCTTTTCGATCCTTGAGACAAACGACTCGTCACCCAGATCTTCCAGCAGGACCGCGCCGTCGCTCACCGCGTCCAGATAGATCTCGGGCACGGGCAGGCCTGCGTCCGCCATGTAGCGCTGGAGGTTGAGGAACGGCAACTCGACGGGCGCATCCCCCGCCGTCACCTCGTCACTCGCGAGGGCATCGTCGGGCAACTCCATTATCATCAGCCGCGCCGGGCTCATGTCCGGCCCGCACACCACTCGGTGATACCTTCGATTCGACGCGTCCTGGGGCAACGATGTCATCTCGAAATCAGTTACTTCTTGACCGTACAAACGCTTCAGAAGAGCTTTAGTGTCCACGTGAACCTCCGGGTGGCGGGATCAGTTTATCCAGATGAGATACCTGAGCTTGCGATCTATCGATTCCCTGCCCGCTTCCACTTCTCTTTTCATTCGTTTTGCGCGTCGCAGCAGCGGGGAGCGGGCGATACGACGCACATAATAATCACCGAGGATTACCCTCAGGGCTCGTTCCATCTGGCGGCGGGTCTTCCTGTCAGAATGGTCGTCGATTTCGTCGAGGGTTTTGATTTCCAGGACTATGTCCCTGGGCTCCGACAGCATCTTTCCGATGTCCAGATATCCACGTGGCGGGTTATCCCACTGGTGATCTCCCAGCTGCGCCAGCTCGGCCACGCTGAGCCCTTCCTCGCCGCGCACGATACGCCGCACGTCGTCCACTACTGATTCCCAGGTATTGTAGAGCGCCGTGTCCACCGGCATCGGCAGTGGGTGGTCCTTCTGGCTAGGGTTGGGCAACCACTCCCGGTCGTCGTCGGTCTCCTTCAGGTACGCCTCCCGCGCAGCGTCCGACAAATCCAGACCTTCCAGAATTTGTTGCCTGGCGCTCGCCACCAACTCCGGCGATGTCAGCTTGAATCGAATCCGTTCCGGGGTCTCCCCACGAGACCCGAAGATACCCCCGCGAAACATGTAGCCCATCTGCGTCCAGTCGAATGCCCGGATCAGATCGACAGCCGCGCGCTGAAACGAGATGAAAGCTTTCGCCCACAGAACATCACCATGATCGAACCGGAACGTCGGCCTGCGTCGGGGATCACCCTGCCTGTACTCCCGCTCGTACGCGTCCTGTTCTACCTCCATCAGATGCTCGTCGAACTCGTCGACGGTCCCGTTGTGGTTCCAGTCCACCTCCCAACAGGCGAGGCAAATCTCCAGCGAAACGCGGGGCTCGTTCGCTGCGGCGTCGAGGAACTTGTCCACCTTTGCCAGGTCATCGGCTACCCGGTCGAGGGACTCCTTCAGGTATCGCTGGTTCAAATTGCCGGTCGCGACGGCGCCGATGATGACCGTCTGCCCGTCCACGAACAAATCGTGCATGGTCCGTTTGTACACGGAGATGGCGGCGACAATACCGGCGAAGGGATCGCCCGCGTCGTCATCGAGCACTTTCATTGCGCTGGACTCGGCATCTTCGAAGTGACCGTCCCTCAACGCCTCGGTCGCACGGGCGGAGTTGATCTCCCGCTGTTCCAGGCTCGGGGCGCAACCGGACGCGGCGCCCCAGGCGAGCATCACAACAAACAGAACCTTGAGTTCAGTTTTTTTTCCGCCAAAAATCATATCAGGTGTCGCCCGACGAACGTCCCTGCCCAGACGGCCAGAAGACAACTGGCAACGCTGACAAATACATTCAGACCGGCGCGCAATAGCGCACCAGCTTCCAGCAACTGCAATGTTTCCAGTGAAAAAGTTGAGAACGTCGTAAATGCGCCGAGCAGACCAACCATAAGGAACGAGCGCCAAATCGGATCGGCGGTGAGTTTTTCCACCAGCAGGACATACAGAATTCCCATCAACAAGGAACCCGCCACGTTTACCACCAGGGTGCCATGGGGGAAGTTCTTGCCGAAACCTGAGTCAATCAGATCGGATATCCAGAATCGACCGACCGCGCCCACGGCGCCGCCAACCGCAATAGCAAGCCATTGGTTCATTGATTGGTATCCTCTTTCATTCGCGCACCCAGCCGGAAAAACTCGGCTTCTCGCGGACGACAAAAATTGCTCCACTAGAAAGCATTGTATCGAGAAGTAATGTAGGAGAAAATGGTTTTATAAGCCAAAGGGGGATGACAATGAAATTTGAGATGACACGGTTCAGCAGATGGTCGGTGGTCGTCCCGCTTGCACTTCTCGTTGCCGGCGTCGCGTGCAACAAGTGCACCGGGGAACCCGATGGCGGATCCGCCCCGAACAGCTTCACCATCGAGAGCGTCACTGTGGGGAGTGACGGAGCGGCCGGCTGGTACAACGGGATCGCCGTGGACTCGAGTTCAACGGTGCACCTGATCTATCCTGTGCTGGGCGATGAGTCGAAAGATATCCGCGTGGCATCTGCCGGGCCGGACGGCTGGGAAGTGACGAAGATCCACGATGGTAACTGCGATGATGAGGTGGATGTCGCGGTGGACAGGGAAGGTGTCCTTCACGCGGTATTCAATGACGGGTTGTGGGGAGCCGGTGCCCTGTACTACTCCACCAACGCATCGGGCTCCTGGTCGAAAACCGAGCTGGATCACGGTGCGGGTGACTCTGGCTGCGGCGGCTGGAACGCTATTGCCGTAGACAGAAACAACTACGCCTACGTGGTCTGGGACGGCTCAGATTACGCCACGAACGCCAGCGGAGATTGGTCATCGGAGGACTGGATTGACTGGGCGTGGGCGTCTTACGACGTGGACATCGCCGTGGATACCGGGAATACACCCCACATCAGCGTCGCGGCGGACCACCAACTGGTTTACGGCGTCCTTTCGGGTGGAAACTGGGAAACCTCGGTGGTGGACGACCGGGAAAACGTCGGGAATAATAGCTCCATCGGCGTGGACGCGGAGGGCACTGTTCACATTCTCCACCGGCCCTCCTATGCCGACAAATACGGCCTGTTCTACACAACCAACACCGGCGGTGATTGGGCGAGTGAAACCCTCCTCTCAGACGGGGAGAATGGCCACGGCTCCGACCTTGCTCTCGACGATAATGGGGCGGTCCACATCGCCTACTACGAGTATGCGTCCCAGACCGTCCGCTACGCCACCAACCGTTCAGGGAGCTGGGAGCACCACCCCGTGGAGACCCTCGGCGAGAGCTGCGGCGACATGAGCGCCGATCCCGAGGAGGAGGAGCATCACGGGGAGTGTAGCATCGCGGTGGCACAGGGTGGTGTCTACATCGCGTTTTACGCCTACAACACCCTGTGTCTGGCCAGCTTCCCCATCGGCTGGAGCTTCTGAATATGCTAGGCTCGACCCCATGGGTCAGTCATCGGACAAACACGACGCATCGGAGATCCTGTCTCAAACCCTCGACGATCTCGAGATCGCGGCCGGCGCAAGAGAACGGGATCTCCTGACCGACTACGGGGCCGAACTCGTTCGCTGGAGCAGAAGAGTCAACCTCACCGGCGCCTCCACTCTCTCCGAGTTTTTTAAAGGTCCACTGTTCGACGCGCTCACGCTGATCCCGTTGATCGAGGGCTCCGGATCTCTTGTGGACGTGGGTTCCGGCGGCGGGCTTCCCGGTGTTCCGGCCGCTATTTTATTTGAACATCTTAAGGTCACCCTGGTCGAGCCCCGGGCGCGCAGAGCGACCTTCCTGAGGCACGTTACCCATCGCATGTCTCTTGAAACCGACGTCATCCAGGCAAGAGACGAGGAGCTGGTCGAAGGCGGGTGGGACGGCGCGGTAGCGCAGGCGGTGTGGCCCGCTGATCTGTGGTTGCAAAGAGCACGTCGCCTCGTTGGCGAAAAAGGGGCAGTGTACGTCCTTGCATCCAAAACCCTTTCGCAAAAAGACCTTCCGCAAGGATCTATCGTCGAGAGGGAATTCCACACAACCCGTCCCTTCGACGGCGCCAAGCGGTTCGCCTACCTGGTGCGGTGAAGTGTGATCATTTCAGAACTATAAATTGTGCGGAGGTAAGTAGGGATCCTTGTCGTTCGGATCGTGAGGAGAGATTGCGTCGGCGGCGGTGAAGCCCAATGCGCGCTCTTCCTCGTCGGTGGAGTCGGCCGTTTCGGGAGCGGGGACCGGGTTCGTGGCTATCAGACGCATGGGAACGTACGGAGCGAAAAAGTAGTTGAAGGAACGGAATCGCAACCCGGTGACAACAAATGACTCCTCGGGTGATGACTCCCGGCATATATTCATGGCGGCAAGGGCGTCGCTGACGTCCTGGTACTCCCCGACCACGAACGGTTCCCTTGCATCCCGGTGTCTATGAATTCTGATCTCCGCGAGCCAGTCGGCTACCAGCGCGTAAAAGATAACCAGCACCCAGACTTCGTGGAGCAACCAGAGATGGTGGGAGTGAGCGCGGGCCAGGTTGTCCACAACAACCACGGCTATCAGAAAAGCGCCGCTGAGCAGGCGAGCCCTTCGCCATAGTTTTCTATGCGGCCCTGTTGCAAACGATTTCCTCTTTCGCCAGTAGAAAAGGGCCGTTGCCGGCATGGTGATAGCTACAACAACAGCGGTGACGAATACAGTGTTCCAGATTGTTCCCGAGACAAGCATCGACGACATGGTTTCCAGAGGCGTGAGCAAGAAGAAGGCGCTCAACGTGGCGAGCAACATGGCCAGCTTGAGGCCAACGTCGAGCGGGAGTGTTCCGCAGGTGGGCAGGGTGAAGGCATGGCCCTCTGTAAGTCGATCTCCGAGGCGAAAGAAGTGATGAATCCCAAATATCAACCCAACGATGAGGACCGGTTCCAGCAACAACGAGAAGACGGTAACCAGACCCAACAAGAGCGCTTCTACCACGATGGAGAGGCTATAGAGTATGTCTCCCACGATGTTCACGGCCAGCACCACACCGAAACCGGCCCCCACACCGAATCGGTCGATGAGGCGAGCGGCCACGGCGAACAAAACGGTCCCCAGGGTCAGGGTCAGGCAAAATAGTGGGACAAATGGTTTGAACCCCGGGTCGAGAGTGGGGTCGGATTCCAGGTAGGTCGCGATTCCATAGCTCTGGAACAGCGCCAGGCAAACCCCCGTGATCAAGGCCGCCAGCCAGAGCCGTTTGCGGACAATCACGCTGGTGAGCCGTCGCCGTCTGATAGCGGGGATGATCAGCGCCACCAGTTCCACAAGGACGAAGGCGACTATGAATGGCCGTACGCCCAGGGATAGGGGTCGCATGGTTTCTTCGAGAGAATTGTCGCTCATCGAAACAGACGGCACAAGATCGAGAAACGGACTCGGTAGCCAGAATGCCGCCAGCAGCGCTCCGCCGATGAGAAAAGTGACCCCGACCCGTCTTTCGAGGGAACGGGGCCACGGCCTGCGGGGTTCCCGACTCGGGGTCGGATCATCCTGGACCAACTCTGCTCCGCATTCATTGCAACGGTCCATATCGGAACGAAATTCTGCGGGTGTCCCGGTCAGTTTTCTGTGCTCGCAATCGGGATTGGGGCAATAGGTCATATCGATGACCCTACCATACCACTGAATTATGCCCCGAGTAGATGGGGTTGCGAGTCAAATAGAAAGAGCAGTAGCGATCTGAAAATTTGGAATATTGAGGCCCTGTGAATCGTATGAAAAACGAGAACAAGGGAAATGAAAAAGACGAACATCATGGTCATTGAGCGCGAACCATCTGAGCCGAAGCTCCCTGCCTCGGTCATTTCCAGGATGTCGTCTTTTGAGTCGGTGGAGCCGGCGTTAGAGGCCGATTGGTTGGAGGAAGCACAATTGTCTTTCTACGGCATCTCCAAGCTATCTGTCAGAGTTTCCTCTCACAAGGCTCGCTAGCCCGGGCAACTCTGCTCTGGATGGGTGGTAAACTTCCCCTTCGCCGTGTAAGAAATAAGGGAATACATGTTTTGCTTTGATCGTTTCGGCGACTCTAAGGAGGAGATGTCCATGATAAACAGAATAAACAATGACGGCTGGTCACGGCGCAGGTTCCTTGCCACATCGGCAGCCGGCGCTACCATCGCCATGGCCCCGAGCTTCCTCATCGGCTGTGGAGGACCGGCGACACCACCGACGGGTCCGGCGGATCTGTCGGGCACATCTAGCGGCGGGTACTTCCGAAGCTTCGGCGTCGACGACCAGATCATCGGCAAGGTGCTGAACTCTGCAATGGGCAAGGGAGGCCAGTACGCCGATCTCTTTTTCCAGCACAAGGTTACCAGCTACCTGGGGCTCGAGGACGGTGAGGTCAACCAGGCCTACTCCAACATCAAGCTCGGTTGCGGTGTTCGCGTGTTGAAGGGCGATCAAACCGGGTTCGCGTTCACAGAAGATCTGAGCGTGGAGGCCCTGACCTCTGCCGCCATGACGGCCGCCGTTATCGCCGACGGCCCGGCCGCGCCGCTTCTCAAGGCCATCCGTCGGGTGGACGTTCCACAATACTACACCGTCGAGATCCCCTGGACCGACGTGGGCATCGAGCAAAAGATGCCGATGCTGGAGCGCGCCAACAAGACAGCCATGGCCTACGACAAGCGCATCATCAAGGTGCGCGTCTTCACCGGTGATTCCACCAGTCGTATCATGGTAGCCAACAGCGACGGGAAGATCTCGGAGGACACTCAGCCCATGACCATCGCGTACCTGACCTGCGTTGCGCAGGACGGGGAACGACGCGAAGAGAATTACTACAGCTTCGGCAAGCGCGCGGGATTTGAGTATTACAACGACGAAACGATGGACAGGCTGGCCAACGTTGCCGCGAAGCGCACCGTCACCCTCTTCGACGCCGAGCAACCCCGGGCCGGCGAGTACCCGGTGGTGCTCGCTCCGGGCCTTTCGGGAATCCTGCTGCACGAGGCCATCGGACACGGCATGGAGGCGGACTTCAACCGAAAGGGAAAGTCGGTATACGCAAACCGGATCGGCAAATCCATCGCGCCCGACTTCGTCACAATAATCGATGATGGCACCAATCCCAACGAGCGCGGATCCCTCAACATCGACGATGAGGGCAACGAGTCGCAGCGTACGGTGCTTGTGGAAAACGGAATTCTGAAGAGCTACATGCACGACCGGATCTCGGCCGCCCACTACGGCGTCAAGCCCACGGGTAACGGCCGCCGGGAGAGCTTTCGGTATCCGCCCGTCCCGAGGATGCGCAACACCTACATGATCGACGGCCAACACAAACCGGCGGATATCATCGCCTCCGTGAAGAAGGGCATCTACGCAGAGACCTTCACCAACGGCCAGGTGCGTATCGGCTCCGGCGATTTCAGCTTCTACCTCAAGAACGGGTACGTCATCGAAAACGGCAAGCTCGGTCGCCCGGTCAAGGACGCCAATCTCATCGGCTTCGGACCCGAGGTGCTCGAAAAAGTGGAGATGGTGGGCAACGACATGGAGTTGAACGTTGGTGCCGGCATGTGCGGCAAGGACGGCCAGCGCGTTCCGGTGGGTATGGGTTTACCGACCGTGAAGTGCGGCGGCATTTCCGTAGGAGGTGTTAACGATGGCTGACAAGAATCTCATGGAGCTGGCTCGCAACACAGCCCTTATAGCCCAAAAAGCAGGCGCCAGGGACGCGCGTGTCTTCCTGTCCCGTTCCCGGAACGTCACCCTGGAGTGGCGCGACGGAAAACTCGACAGGATTCGCGAGTCGACAAGCCAGGGCCTGTCCATCGATCTGTATGTGGAGGGACGGTACTCCAGCAACTCCACGTCCGACCTTCGCACCGAGGCCATAAACGATTACGTGAAGACCGCTGTCGCTACCACCAAGTACCTGGCGGTCGACGAACATCGCAAGCTGCCCGATCCATCCCGCTACAAGGGGATGACCAAAGATGATCTGGAACGCAGCGATCCAATGGTGTCAAACATCAAACCCGAAGAGCGCCTGGCGCAGGCAAGTCAGCTCGAGGAGGCGGTCCGTGCGGGTGACACAGCGAAAAAAATTGTCTCGGCCACTTCCTGGGTGAGCGACACTTCGAGCACAACCGTGGGCTTTGCCACCAACGGCTTCGAGGCCACCGAGGCCGGCACATCCTTCTCGCGGGGGGTGGAGGCTTCCGTCAGAGACACCAAAGATCGCAAGCCCTCGGGCGTAGACTACGGATCGACCAGATTCCTTGCCGATCTGCCAAAGATAAAAAGTCTCGGCGAAGGCGCCCTCAAGAGGGCCATGGATCAACTCGGATCGAAACAGGTGAAGACCGACGTGTACCAGGTGATCATGGAGAACCGGGTGGTGCCAACCTTTGTGCGACACCTTCTGTCACCCCTGTCGGGAAGCTCCATCCAGCAGAAGCGCTCCTTCCTCGAGGACAAAATCGACAAGGAGGTCGGCTCGAAGCTGCTCACTATCAATAGCGATCCACACCTCAAACGGGGCCTCGCCTCCACGGCGTGGGACGGCGAGGGCATGTCCACTACCAGACGGCCGATCTTCGACAAGGGCGTCCTCAAGACCTTTTTCCTCGACACCTATTACGCCTCCAAACTCGGCGTGGATCCCACCACATCTTCCAAGTCCAACTTGATCTGGCAGCCGGGCAATCAGAGCGTAAAAGAGATGATCAAGGGGATGACTCGGGGCATCTACATCACAAGTTTTCTGGGTGGAAACTCCAACTCGACGACGGGTGATTTCTCCCTGGGCATCAAGGGGCACCTTGTAGAGAACGGCAAGATCGTCCATCCGGTGTCCGAGATGAACATGGCGGGCAACCACCTCAAGTTCTGGGGGAACCTTGCCGAGGTAGGCAACGATCCGTGGATGCATTCCTCCAACCGGTCTCCCTCCCTGATGTTCAAGGACGTGCAGTGCTCGGGAGCATAGTTTCACATTTGGGGAGAGTGAAAACATGCATCGAGAAATCGTAACCCTCGCAACCAGGGGTCACCAGGAGCTGGTGGACGTTACCGTCAAGTTGCGTTCCATCGCGGCAAAACACCCGGACGCCTCGCTCATGGCGGTTTACGCGAAGGGCGCCACCGCCGCCGTGATGATCCAGGAAAACTGGGACCCCAACATCACAACCGATATCATCAACTGCCTGACCGGGCTCGTTCCCAGCGGCGGATGGCTGCACGACGCTGTCGACGGAAACGCGGACGCACACATCAAGGCCGGCATTGTGGGTCCCTCGGAGACCATACCCTGCGAAAACGGGGAGCTGCTTCTGTCCACCTGGCAGAATGTTTTTTTCTGCGATTTCGACGGTCCAAGGAAGAACCGGGAGCTGGTGGTGACACTTCTTTGACCCCATCCCGGCCTTCCCCTACGAGGGGAAGGGGAAGATGATGGAAGCCGCATTTGATGGTCGTAACGGGTTGTAATTATTGTCATTATCGGCGGTGTATCAAATAAGAGACAGCTGTTTTCCCCGGTAAAACAACTTGCCGCGCTCCACCTCAAGACCAGGATGCATCACGTGTTCTTGCGACTCCTCGAGTCCGAGAATGTGGACCACGCGAACGCCCATGATCATGAGCTTGTCCGCCAGCAGACGCCGCTGGCAGTTTTTCCGATCTTTTTTTGCGCCCAGAAGCACCGTCACCGTGCTGGCGGCCAGACCGATGAGATCCTTGCAGGATTGCTCAAAGGCCGGCGTGTTCATGGCCGCCGCGTACCGGCGATCTTCCTCCTTGGCCAGGGCCACGTGGATGTCGGCTTGCGCGATGTTCGGCTTGTGCCTCCCGAGGCTCCTGAACCACCTGTATGACAGGCCGTGTTTTTCGATCTCCATCGCCAGGGCATGCCGTTCGAACCACGGAAGCCTGGGGGCCGCCGGGTTCGACCGAATATCCGCGATCGATCTCACCGATGATCGCTCGATGATCGAGAAGAACTCTTCGAGTGAGAGATCGGCGTGACCCATGGTGAATACCCTCGGTCTCCTCACGCCACCGGATATCATTTGTTTTCTTCCCCGGGCCACAGGATCTTGTGGACTTGAAGCTGCAAACGAACCGGGAGGTTTGCGTCGAGAATCCACTGCGCCAGCTCTTCTCCCTTGAGATGACCGGACGCCGGCGAAAATAGCAGCTCGCACGTTCCGGCCAGTTTTCTAGTCCGGATCAGCACTGCCGCCCAATCGAAATCGTCCCTGGAGGTTATCACGAACTTCAACTCGTGCCGGTTGCCGTCCAGGAGGTCAAGGTTGCTCATGTCCATCCGATCACGCATCGCTGACCCCGGTGTCTTCACGTCCATGATCACCCTGACGCGGGGATCCACATCGGCGATTGAAAACGCGCCCGAAGTTTCGAGCATTACGTCGAAACCCTTATCGGCAAGGGCTGTCATCAGCGACAGGGCTGATTTTTGGGCCAGCGGCTCGCCGCCGGTCACCTCCACCAGACGACGACCGTGCTCGGTCACCTTCGCGACCACATCGTCGACGGTCATCGAATCACCTGTTGCCTCGCATGCCAGCCGCGTGTCGCAGTACGAGCAATGGAGAGGACAGCCCGCCAATCGGATGAAGGTGGTGGGCAGCCCGGACCTGGTAGATTCACCCTGGATGGAACTGAAAATGGCGTAAACCTGCAAGTTCATAGCAACGCCGCCTTTTCCTTGCAGGCGATCGGATCCTCAATGCCAGCCTCCTCGAAACCGCGTCTCCGAAGCTGGCATGCCTCGCACTGTTCGCACGGTTCCCCGGCGGGACCGGGATCGTAACAGGAGTGGGTCAGACCGAAATCCACTCCCAGCCGGATACCTGCCGTCACGGTTTCGCCCTTGGTCATCCCGATCAGCGGGGCCAAAATACGAAACCTTTTTCCCCCGTCCGCCGATCGTGTCCCGAGATTCGCCGTCTCCTCGAAAGACGTGAGGAACTCGGGCCGACAATCGGGATACCCGGAGTAATCAACCGATGAGACCCCGATGAATATGTCCCTGGCGCCCGACGACTCCGCGTAGGCGAGAGCAAGGGAGAGAAAAACCGTGTTTCGCGCCGGGACGTACGTTGGCGGAATGGGATCGGCGCCCGGAGGTCGCGGTCCTCTGGGCACCTTCACATCCTCGCAGGTGAGTGCCGATCCCGCAAAGGGCGTGGAATCGAGGTCAATGAAGACATGGCGCTTCACTCCAATAGCCTGTGCCGACTTTCGCGCACTGTCCAGCTCCACCCGATGGCGCTGTCCGTATGATATGGTGATCGCGTGGATCTCGAAGCCCTCGTCTGCGGCCATGGCCAGCACCACCGATGAGTCCATCCCGCCGGAAAACAGAACAACAGCCAGAGGTTTTTCCATTCTTTTCATTGGCAAAGACATACTTGCCTGCAACCTGCAATGATCCTGTGAATAACCTGTTGATAACAACTGTCAAGATTGTTATCAAGTCAAAACACACGGCAATTTCGATGACTTAGAAACTAACGTTTCACGTGAAACCCACCCCCAACTGTGATCTCTTTCAATCGCCTGGCGTTTCACGTGAAACATTTCCCCATTGTCTCGTTATGTTAATGATTCGCAGTTGAAGCGGTACTAGTCTTTCTCTTCTAACTTCTTTACCAGCTCTTCCGTATCCGCATCGATATTCTTGGGTATTTTAATGGCTACCTTCACGTACAGGTCCCCTGACTTTCCCTCTTTTCTGATCCCGTGCCCCGCTATCCTGAGCTTCTGTCCTCCCTGGGTACCACGCGGCATGGTCACTTTTCCCTTCCCCCATGGCGTCTCTACATTTATAGAACCCCCGAAATATGCAGTTCCTATGGATATTTTTTCGGTTTTTGTCAGGTTCATTCCATCCCTCACGTATTCTTCGCCTCTCTTTACCTTCACCTCGAGTATGAGATCTCCTCTCTCACCTCCTGCGGGGCTTTCGCCGCCCTGACCCTTCAACCTGATGCTCTGACCATCTTCTATGCCCCCGGGCACTTTCACCTTCAGGTTCCGCTTTTCCCCTTGCACCTGGATAATGATCTGCAGCTCCCTTCCAAGAATCGCATCGAGGAGCTCTATTTCCAGTTCGGAACGTACCTGGTGGCCTTTCGGGACCCTGCCACCTCCCCATCTGTGCGCGTTTCCCGCTCGAGCCCTGCCTCCTCCACGTCTGCCGCCGCGCCCGCCGCCGAAGAGAGAATCAAATACATCCTCCATGCCTCCGAACCCGGAGAACCCTCCGAAATCGAACCCTCCTTGTTGAAACGGAGAACCCGTACGAGGCCCACCCCGGGGACCATACTGCCGCCATTTTTCGGCATCGAAACCATCTCGTAGACCGTCGATTCCGAACTCGTCGTAAAGCTTTCTCTTCTTCTCGTCACCCAGGACCGTGTAGGCCGCCGAGACCTTCTTGAATTCCTCCTCCGCCTCCTTGTTTCCCTCGTTGTGGTCTGGATGAAGTTTCCGCGCCAGGTTTCTGTAGGCCTTTTTGATCTCGGCTGCGCTCGCCCCCTTTTCGACCCCGAGCGCTCTGTATAGATCTTCGCTGTTCATGTCTTGCACCACATGGGCTCAATATGTACGTCTCGCACCCCATAGTAAAGGGCTACCCCTTATATCTCTTCCACGCCCCGGCCCGGTATGATAATTTCTTTTCTTCCATGGTCGACAAAACACCACTTTCGCTACCGCGCCACATAGGCATCATCATGGATGGCAACGGCCGTTGGGCCGCCTCCCGCAACCTCCCGAGGGTCGCGGGGCACAAGGAGGGCGCCGTGGCGGTCAACCGTATCGTAACCGCATGCCGCGAGCGAGGCATCAAGGTGCTCACGCTCTATGCATTTTCGCTGCAAAATTGGGTTCGCCCCGCCCCCGAGATCAAGGCCCTCATGTCCCTTCTCGGCCATTATCTCAAGTCCGAGCGTCGCACTATCCTCGACAATGATATTCGTCTGACCGCCATCGGGGATCTCGACTCCCTCCCGGACTCGCCCCGCAAGGCGCTTTTCGACCTGATCGATGAATCCAAAGACAATACCGGAATGACCCTTTGCCTGGCCCTCTCATACGGCGGACGCGAGGAAATCGTGTCGGCCGCCCGGGCCCTGGCCGTTCGTGCCGCGTCGGGCGAACTGGATCCCGCGGCCATCGATATCGATGTCTTTTTCAGCTCCCTTCAGTCCAGCGACCTCGGTCCTCTGGACCTTCTCATCAGAACCTCCGGTGAGTTTCGTATCTCCAATTTTCTTATTTGGAGCTCCGCATACTGCGAACTCTATTTCTTCGACAAAATGTGGCCCGATTTCCAGCCTTCTGACCTCGATGATGCTCTTTCTTCCTTTTCTTCACGCAACCGCCGCTTCGGCGGCATAGGTAAATAGATGTCAAATCTCACCTTGCGCATCATATCGGCGGTCGTTCTTCTTCCGCCCATTCTCGCCCTGATTATACTGGCGCCGCCGGGGGCCCTCGCCGTCCTCGTAGTTCTCCTGTCCGCTCTTGCCGGTTTCGAGTTCGGCACGATCACCCTCGGAAGTGATTTTTCGCGATATCGCATCTTTGTGTCCCTGCTCGCCGTCGCGGTCAGCGTGGCTGTCTGCTTTCAATCCATGTACGATTTCGCGCCCTTGCTGGCCCTGATGCTCGTCTTTCCCGTCTCCCTCCTCCTCTTCATGTTCGTACCGGGTACTCCTGACAATACCTTTCGGGCCGCAGCCTTTACAGCTACCGGCGCGGTCTATATCGGCGGTCTTTTCGGTTCGTTTTCCCTCATAAATCCATTCGACCCTGCCTCTCCATTGGCTTCATCTGACCTTGCCTCCGGTCGCTGGTGGGTGCTCCTTCTTCTTGCCGCCGCCGTTTTGAACGATACCTTCGCCTATGCATTCGGTCGTCTGTTCGGCAAGAGGAAGCTCGCCCCCCTCATCAGCCCCAACAAGACCTGGGCCGGCGCTTTCGGCGGGATCTTCGGCGTCGTTCTCGCGGTTGCCGTCGCAAAGCTCACGCTTCTTCCAGAGTTGTTCTGGTACGATATCGCCCTGCTCGGCATCTCCCTGAGTATCTTCTGTCAGTTTGGCGACCTCGCGGAATCATTTCTCAAGCGCGGCTTCAACATCAAGGATTCGGGAAAAATCATTCCCGGTCACGGCGGGATTCTGGACCGATGCGACGCCATGCTATTCGGCGCACCAGTTATCCTCCTCTTTTCTTTGATCAGGTGACCGCCTTGTCTTTTTTCAACGCTCCGCGCTTCGCCTCAATCCTCCTTGTTACCGTATCAATCTCTATATTTGGTTGCGGCCCGTCTCCGGTCGTCAGACCCCCCAAAATCCCCGAGCATTCAGTTGAGGTTTTACCTGCCGAGAGCTCGAATACGCTCGTTTTTTCCGTGTTCATCGACGGCCTCGACGTGGGAAGAGAGGTACGTTCCGTGAGCTCCGAGAAAGGTCCTTTCGGCCCGGAGAGTCTCACGCTTTCACACTTCTTCAAGAGGGTGAGCCTCAAGTCGTACGATTTCAACCACTACACAGTTCGCTCGGAACTCACCCTCGCCTCCGACGGTACGTTCCTGCGCGGCTCGTATGTGGTCCTCAATTCCCTTTCCGGCACCGTTGTCTCCCAGGTGGGTTTTACCGGGGATCGCTGGGACAGAATCAAGGAGTTTCGGGAATCCGTCAGTGATCCTATCAGTCAGCTTCCCACCCCTCTTCCTCTCGTTGGCAACGAGGTGATCGGTTTTCGGCTTCACGATCTCATGCGGGATATCGCCGCTGGAGATAAGGACTTCTCTGTCGTGGTCGCCTACTACAACCCGTGGTTGGATTCGCCCACAGCCATCGGGTTCACCCCTCCGAAACCGGGCAAACTGACCCGTGACGACCTGGAGATCGAGGGAACCTGGGTCACGGCTGTTCGCGCGGGTACGGACAGAACTTTCGTTCGCATCTTCTTCGATGGGAGCGGTCTTCCCCTCGAGGAGCATTATCCTGCCGTCCACCAGGTTCGACGTCTCATGGACCGCGCCCCCTCATTTCCGCAGGAGTCCTCGAGCGCCAGGTCCGGTCGTCTGTTCTCCGACACGTACGTTGGCCAGATACATTCCGTCACCCACGCGCGCTTCAGGCTCGTCGGCACGGAACCCCTCGGATTTGACGCCCTTGCGTTTCTCGATGATCCCGCCAACCAAAAACTCACCGTTGTCTCCAATAATGAACTGGAACTGGAGGTCTCCCCCCGCTCGCCGGACAGAAAGGATCCTCCAACCGACAAAGATCTTTCATCGACCGAGTACATCGTGACCAACGCGCCGGATGTGCGCAATGCTGTTCTTTATCTGCGTTCCGGCGGAAAAAGCGGCTCTCTGCCCGGGATACGAAAAGACAACGCCTCCACCGTGGTGGCCCGCGCGGCCCTTATCCGAAACCCACAGCGTTTCTGGAAAAACCCGGACAAGGTCGCGAAGCTCGTCATGAATTACGTCTACACGCTCCTGCCGGAAAAAGTTCATTTAAAGGGAATGACCTACGCGGTCACAATACTCCGGCGCGGATCCGGCGATTGCAGGGATCATTCCATCCTCTTCACATCGTTAATGCGGGCCCTTGGCATTCCCACCAGGCTGGTCTCCGGGGTCTTCCTCTCTCACGGGGGAACCTGGGAGCCCCACCTCTGGGCCATGTACTGGGACGGATCGACCTGGCGCCAGGTCGATCCCGGCAACAACGCATTCTTTCCCGGCGCTCTTTACGTTGCCTTCGGCCAGGGCGCGTACAGATTTTCCGACCTGGAAACCTATGTCGCAAACTTTCTGGATCGTTCCTTCAGCGGGGTTTCTTTCGACCTTGTCGAGGCCCGGTCCAACGGTGAGAACATGCGCCTTGCGAGACCCAGAATTCCCGGATCCAAGAGTGTGGACACCTCGGTCTTCAACTCCGCCATCCTCTCGCAGCGAGGTGATCACGAGCGCGCCTTGGCGGTCTTCGACAACGAGGTCGACCTGAACACTTCATCCGTGGAATCGCACCTATTTCGCGTAGACCTCCTCTTCAACGCCGGCCGTATCGACGATGCTCTTTCATCCATAACAACCCTGCGCAATATTACATCATCTGCCACTAATGCATATTATCTGGATGTTTTGGAGTTCAAAGCACTCCTCGCCCTTCACCGAAAAGACGAAGCCGCAAAACTCCTGGAGCGCCTGTGCAATTCCATGAGCGAGGATGATCCCTCTTTCATTGTTCACAAGGCGCACTTTCTCTTCGAAACCGGCTCCCCCATGGACGGGATATCTCTCCTCGACAACGCCATCGCCACCTATCCGGACAACGCTGATCTCCTCGCGGAGTTTGCCACCCTGGTGTCCCGGCTCGAACCACCGCCGGGAGACGAGATGATCGCCCTGGCCCTGACCCGCGCGGACGACGCCCTTTTTGAGGTACTCTACACCGAGCCCGAGATCTTCGCGGCCCGAGCTCGCCTCCTTTTTCTGAGTGGTCGTAACGTCGAAGCGATGACCGCTGCCGATCACGGCCTGCTTCTCAAGCCGTTCGACCCCGAGCTCAACGACTTGCGAAATGGACGATTTGCAAATGCCTCTTCAATCGAAGATTGACGGGTTGCGGTACTAATTATCCTTGAAAATCCCGGGGATCTTCAGCCCGCCTGACGGTTTTTTTTCACCGGACGGTTTGTCGCCGCCGCCGGCCTTGGGGGTCCACTTGCCGCCACCTTTTGCCTTCAGGGTCAGGGTCAATTCCCTGTTCTGCTCTGACGGCGTGAAGACGAGGGTTTTCTTTTTATTGCCCGACGTCGCGGTGATCTCCACGGACTTGCCCGTTGCCAGCTCAAGCTCGCAAGGCGCGCTGGTGCACACCTGCCCCATCCCCGAGATTGAAATGACCGCGCCTTCCGGTTTTGTTTTTATCAACACATCTGTCATGGCCGCCGCCGTGTTTTCCTCGACTTGCGGGTCTTTCTCTACCTTCTTCCCCGTTACTCCCGCGTCTGCCTGCACTGACGACGAGATAACCTTATCCCCGGTCCCCGAATGCCCCCGACCGTCTGTTTTCTCGCCCGATCCGACAAAAAATCCCCCGAAGTATCCTCCGGCCAGTCCCCCAATTACGATGATCGCCGCAACCAGGAGAATGATGACCGACATCGCAGATTTCTTTGCGCCCCTGTCCCTGATCCCGGACGCGGCGTTCCAGTCCATCTCCGTGGCGATCTGTTCGCTTGTCGGCTTCTTTATGCGCTTTCCCTCTGCGGTCTCGAACCTGATCGTGGTCTCCCGGTTGGGATGTTCCACAATGTAGTTCGCGTCCACCAGGGCGCGCTCGAGATCCTCGCGGAGATCGTCCATGTCGTTGTAGCGATCCTCGGTCTCCTTGGCCATGGCCTTGTACACAACGGCGCGCACGGACTCCGGAACGTCAGTTTGTGGGTATACTTCATCTATGGCCGGGATGGTCTCGAACATGTGCTTTGTCAGGATCGCCATGAAGGAATCCCCGTCGTAGGGAACTTCTCCGGTGAACAACTCGAACATAATGCATCCGAGGGCGTATACGTCGACCCGGTGATCCAGTTCCTTTCCCGCAGCCTGCTCCGGGGACATGTACTCGGGTGTGCCGAAGATCATCCCGGTCTTGGTGAGCCGCTTTCCTTCGTTGTCCCGATCGGAGATCTTCGCGATACCGAAGTCCAGTATCTTGACGAAGTCCTGACGCTCGTCGCGCTGTACCAGAAAGACGTTCTCCGGCTTCATGTCCCGATGAACGATGCCTTTTTCGTGTGCCGCCTTCAGGGCGCGCGCAATCTGCTCGATTATGGTGACCGCGCGAACCAGGGGCACCGTTTCCCCCCGGCAGATCTCGTTCAGGCCGCAACCGGTGAGATGCTCCATGGCGAAGAAAACTCCGCCGTCGTCGAGCTGTCCGAAGTCAGTGACGTCCACAATGTGTGGATGTCCGATCTTGCTGGCCGAGCGCGCTTCCTGGCGAAATCTCTCCACCACTTCCGGCCTTTTGGAGAAGTCGTCGCGCAGCACCTTGAGAGCAACCTTTTTCTCGATCTCCACGTGCTCCGCCACGTAGACCACGCCCATCCCGCCTTCGCCGATCTTGTTTAGAACCTTGTATCTCCCCTGGATCACCTTTCCTATGTAGGCGTCCTCGAGGGGTTCTACGTAGTCTTCCCTGTCGGTGGCTTCAATATCGAGGGTGATCGCCTCGCCTCCAGGCTTCACCAACTTCGACCCGTCCACTGGACAAAACATCTCGGCGCCATCGTACATTTCACCGCATTGATTACACTTGCGCATGGTCACTTGATCCGGCCTTTTCAAAGCTGGCCACCATCATCTTCACCTTCCCCTACCAGGGGAAGGCCGGGATGGGGTCACCCTTACTGAAAAATAGCATCCCATATTCATCGCCACAACCTTTTGCGGATTGACATACCATTTCAAGCGAGGATACTGAATCCGTTCGGCTGCCTAGGTAGCTCAGTCGGTAGAGCAGGGGACTGAAAATCCCCGTGTCGGCGGTTCGATTCCGTCCCTAGGCACCACCCATCAGAACCGGTAGTGGAACCCTACCGTGAAACCACCCTGGTGGGCTTTTTCCTGAACGAACCTGAAGTTGTAATCACCCTCAACATATAGTCCCCAGTCGAACCCGGGTGGCAAAAACTCCAATCCGAGGCCTGCGGAAAGCGCCGCGTCGGTTGTGGTCTCGGTCCTTGTCTTGCCCATCAGGATTGTGGGTCCGAAGTTCACGTACGGCGCCAGCCACTCGTTTACGTGAAACGGAATCGAGAAGGATATCTCTATGGGCACTGTGTATGTCCTGGTTTCGTTGGTTAGCAATGCTCCGAAGGTGAACATCATCTCCAGGTGCCTGGGGATCAACACAAAACCGAAACCCAGGCCCGGCCCGTACGAGGAGCCGTCCTGCCCCCACCACATGGTGACGTCCAGGCCGGTGACCATTTCGTAGTCTTCCTTTTCCTGCTCGATTTCGCCTTCGCCCTGCTCATTCTCCTGCGATTGCGCTCCTTGCGCGACTTGCCCCAAAAGCGTAACGACTGCGAAACACATTATCGCCATTTTCATCGATCGAATCATCCGTGGCCTCCCTGTAATCAAAGCTGGCCTCCATCATCACCCAAAATCATCTCCTGCGTCCCTTTTTTTTGTGGGCTCTTTTTCGCGCCGGACGATCGCTGATTCCCGCCTCTGAACATATCATTGCGATCCTGTCCCGTATCCGGGCCGCCTTCTCGAACTCGAGCGAGGCCGAGTACATCAGCATTTCTTCGCGCAATGCTTCCACCAGCGCCTCCGGATCGTCTTCCATGTTGTCTGTATCCGGAATCCTCGCTATCGGCGCATAGTCCGAGTTCGCCGACCCCGGTCCTATTTCTGAAATGGCTTTTTGAATGGTCTGTGGATTGATCCCGTGCTCCTTGTTGTAGGCCTCCTGCTTTTTTCTCCTGTCCCGTGTCACGGTGATCGCCTGCATCATGGCGTCGGTTTCTCTGTCGGCGTACATGATTACAAAGCCCTCCACGTTTCGCGATGCGCGCCCCATGGTTTGTATGAGGGAGCGAGCGGACCTCAAAAAGCCTTCCTTGTCCGCGTCCATGATGGCCACCAGAGACACCTCCGGCAAGTCCAGACCCTCCCGGAGAAGGTTTATCCCCACCAGCACATCGAATGTTCCGTATCGAAGATTCCTCAAGATCTCCACACGCTCCATGGTATCGATATCGCTGTGCAAATACCGGACTTTGACGTCCAATTCGCCGTAGTACTCGGTGAGATCCTCTGCCATTCTCTTGGTCAGTGTTGTCACCAGCACCCTCTGTCCCTTGTCTACGCGGTCTCTTATCTCCCCGAGTAGATCGTCGACCTGCCCCCTCGCCGGTCTCACTTCCACCAGCGGATCCATCAAACCCGTTGGCCTGATTACCTGCTCGACGATATTGTCGCCGACCCGGTCGAGTTCCCACTGCGCCGGAGTCGCCGAGACGCAGCAAATCTGGCCCGCCTTCTCCTCGAACTCCTCGAACCTCAACGGTCGGTTATCCTTGGCAGATGGGAGGCGGAACCCGTATTCGATCAGGGTCTCCTTTCGTGAACGATCACCTCGATACATCGATCCCAGCTGGCTCACGGTCTGATGGCTCTCGTCGATGAAGGTGATGAAGTCCTTCGGAAAGTAATCGAGAAGCGTGGTGGCCGCTTCTCCGGCCTCCCGCCCGTCAAGGTGACGCGAGTAGTTCTCGATGCCGGGGCAGTGGCCAATCTGTTCGAGTAGCTCCAGGTCGTAGAGGGTCCGCTCCTCCAGCCGCTGCCTCTCCACAAGTTTTCCCGCAGCGTTCAACTCGGCGAGTCTCTTTTGCAGCTCATTCCTTATCCGGTCGATCGCCGCGTGGAGCTTGTGGGCCGGAGCAACGTAGTGAGAACCGGGAAATAACGCCGTCTTTTCCAGCCTCGATATCGACTCTCCCCGGAGCGGATCTATCTCGCTTATTCTCTCCACCGTATCACCCCAGAATTCCACCCTTATCGCCCTGTCCTCTTCGTAGACCGGGAAGACTTCCACCGTGTCCCCCCGCACTCGGAATGTGCCGCGCGCGAAGTCCATATCGTTTCTCGTGTACCTGATCTCCACCAGACGTCGCATGAGGTTCTCGCGGCCCAGATCTTCGCCCTCCACTACGGATACCAGCATTTCGCGATAGTCTTCCTTGGCGCCGATGCCATATATACAGGAGACTGACGCCACGATGATCACGTCTCTTCTTGTGAGGAGTGATCGTGTCGCCGAGTGCCGGAGGCGGTCTATCGTCTCGTTAATAGACGCGTCTTTTTCAATAAACGTATTTGTCGACGGCACATACGCTTCCGGCTGGTAGTAGTCGTAGTAACTGACAAAATACTCCACGGCGTTTTTCGGAAACAGCGTCTTGAACTCCGAAAAAAGCTGTGCCGCAAGTGTCTTGTTGTGCGCCAGGACAAGCGTCGGGCGTCCCAGGCGCTCCACGACATTTGCAATGGTGAACGTCTTGCCGGACCCGGTGATACCCAGGAGCACCTGGTTGTCCAGGCCCGACAAAAAGCCCTCTGTCAGTTTCTCTATGGCCTGGGGCTGATCCCCTCGCGCCTCGAAGGGAGAAACCATCGAAAAAATACTCTCACTCATTTTTTTCAGGTTTCCCTCAAAAACATTGTTCTCTTCAACGACAGACCGTTATCAACCTGTGGAAAGGTGTTTTAAAAGATGTTAAAGACTCTCTATTCCGTGTGGCAATAATTGATCTTTTTCAACAAACTAAGTTTTTTCTCTTTTTTATCACCGTTAATCCACAAATCATGATCACCCATTTCCAAAGTAATTTCACTCGATAACGGTTTGTTTTCACAAATTCACCCGTACTACTACTTCTTGTTTTTAAAAAAAGGGATCTGAGGTTATAAGAAGCAAGCTGTGAACAAACAGGAAGGTTAAGGCTCTTTATGGAAGTCACCATCTCAAAACAATGCATGGCCTCCGCATTATCGAGGACATCCACAATAGCCGACAGAAAAAGCTCCATGCAAATTCTGTCGAATGTTCTCATATCCTCCGAAGGACCCAAGCAACTTCGTTTTGCGACAACGGATCTAAACATGTCTGCTGCGGGAATTCTACCCGCACAGATAGTCAGTGGTGGTTCGATAACGCTGCCCGCCAAAACCCTCTACGATATTGTAAGGACTCTCCCCGATGGTCCCATTTGTCTGAAGGCCGATGGAGATTTTATTGAGATAACCAGCGGCAGATCGGTGTTCAAGTTGATCGGTCTACCGGCCGAGGATTTCCCCAAGTTACCCGATGCCTCGGGTATGGAATTCTTCGATGTCGATTCCCAGATGTTCACAAAGATGATCGAAAGAACATCGTTCTCAATCTCGAGCGATGAGACAAGACCTCATATAAACGGAGCGTTGTTTCAGGGTGACGGAAAGATCCTGCGCATGGTTACCACCGATGGACATCGACTCTCCATGGTGGAGTTCAAAACCGATGAAAGCGGATTTTACAACTACACCATGGTGGTGCCCAACAAGGGAATCGGAGAAATCCGACGACTTTTGGACGAAGGATCCGGCCCCATCTCCGTTTGTTCCCATGACGGATCTATTTTCCTGCGCCGGGAGATCGAGGTAGAAAAGGGGATCGATGGAGACCCACCTCAAACGGCGGAGTTCGTGCTGGTGTGCAAATTGATAGACACCGAGTTCCCGCCTTACGACCAGGTCATACCCAAGGGACAGGACAAGCGAGTGATAATGCCGAGAGTCGCGCTCCTCGAGGCCCTGAAGAGAGTGTCGGTGGTTTCGTCCGAGCGCACACTGGGGGTCAAGTTCTCCCTGAGCGAGGGTTCCCTGGAGATATCCACCGATAATCCATCCGTGGGCGAAGGCTCGGAAATTATTGATGTGGGGTATGACGGTGAGGAACTGGTTATAGGATTCAACGCTCGCTATTACATCGATGTGCTCAATGTTCTCGATGAAAGCGAGGTTGTGCTCGAGCTATCCGGCGATCTCGATCCGGCCGTTATCAGGGATACCTCCGATAGCTATGTCGGTGTCATAATGCCGATGCGCATCTAGAGGCGCATGGGACGTGTTCAGCTCGACGAGCTCTTCCTCGTCGATTACAGAAATATAAGCGGGTTAACAATTGAGCCTTCGCCGAGGTTCAATATAGTTTCCGGTCGTAACGGCATGGGAAAGACCAACCTGCTGGAAGCCATCTATATCATCGGCTCAATGAGATCATTCCGACAGTCTCGACGGGTGGAGATGGTGCGTCGTGGAGCCGCAGAGACGCGCATCAGGGGCCGGTTCGGGGATGTAAGCGTGGGGATGACGTGCGAGATAACAATGGGACGCGAGGGCAGGCAGGTCAAAATAGATGGAAAGGGCGCCCACCTCGATGGTCGATATTTTCACGCCCTTCCGATGGTTATTTTCCACCCGGGAAACCTGGCGATCGTGCAAGCGGGGCCTGATGCTCGTCGGAGATTCCTGGATCGGGCGCTGTTCCAGGCTGAGATCTTATACCAGGAGGCGTATCGATCGTACGGGAAAGCCGTCGCCAGCAGAAACCGAATACTGAAGACCAGGCCGCTGGACAGACGCGCCCTCGACTCGTTCGACGAACAGCTAGCTTCTCACGGAGCGCGCATGGTGATGATGCGCGAGCGTCTTGTAGTTTCCATGGCCCCGCTTTTCGAGGAGGCCATGGAGCGAATCGGCGGCGGCGGGCAATCTCGGATGGAATATCGGCCGAAGGTCGAGGGTGGATTCGATGAAATAATGTCCGCGCTGCACAATACCATCGAGAAGGACACCGCGATGGGATACACCACCGTCGGACCACACGCGGACGACCTGATATTCGAAGTGAACGATCTGGACGCCCGGAAATTCGCCTCTCAGGGTCAGCAGAGGACAGTCGTGCTCGCGGCCAAGATAGCCGAAACGGGATCTCTGGAGAAAAGCACCGGGAGGACACCGCTGTTGCTCCTGGACGATGTCTCATCCGAGCTGGACAAGGACAGGAACAGACACCTGTTTGATTTCCTCAAGGAGCGGGGCGGTCAGGTGTTTATCACCACGACCCATAACGATCACATCCCGATAGAAGGGGATCGTGTTGATTTCTGCGTCGAGAACGGATCGATCGCGGTGAATTAAAAAAAGTCGCGGGGTTATTTCTTCTTTTTTTTCAGCGGTTTTAAACGAATCTTGACCGTCTTTTCCCGATCGGGTGTGACCGACATTATGGTGGTCCGATAACCGGGCGCCGAGAAGGTCATTTCAAAGGACTCGTCACTGGCCGGGACCACGACTGGACGTAAAGTAATCAGCGTTCCGTCGATTTTCACGCGTGCGTTCCGCGGCAAGATGTCGAGCCAGAGGGTGATCCTTTCGAGGTCGGCGGGTGAGACCGCCGGGGAATTAGTATCGTACTTCGGGTCGTGGATACGCTTCCCGGGCGAACTGCGATCAGAAATCGTCAACTTGTCATCGTGCTCGATAGTCCGAAACGGGTTTTCGTGAAAAAAAAGATAGTAAGCGGCGCCGGCGAGCGCGAGAACAAAAAGGACGGCCCACGGAGAGACGGGCAAAACAAACCGACGACGACGAGCGGGGCCCTTGTAACGGGGAGCCGGACGAGGGCGCACGGGGGGGCGAGGTTTTTCATCACGCGTCACAGCGACGCTGTCAAGATGCTCTTGTGGGCCGCCTGGAACGATGGACGGCAGGCCCACCTTGGTCTTGCAGTTCCTTGCGTCGCTCGGCACCCTCCCGACTGCAGCAGCCGTCAGGTGGCGGACGAACTCATCGGCGGTCTGGAAACGCTCGAAGGGGTCCTTTGCGAGGGAGGTAAGCACGAGCCGCTCCATCGCCTCGGAAATTTCCGCGCGGATGGAGGTGGGTCGAGGCACCGGCTTTGTGGCAGTGGCAATCATGATCTGGTGGGGCGTAGATCCGACAAACGGGCGTCTGCCGCACAGCATCTCGTAAAGGATCACCCCCAGGGAAAAAAGATCTGCGCGAGTGTCTACCGTTTGCGCGCCGGTGACGGCCTCCGGGGCAATGTACCCGGGTGTGCCCAGGACGACTCCCCGCTGGGTCTGAGGGCGATCTTCAATTACACGACCGGGGTGTGTAACGTTTCCGCCGATGATCTTCGCGATGCCGAAGTCGAGGATCTTGACTGTCTCGCGTCCGTCATCGGTCTTGCTGAAAAGCACGTTCTCCGGCTTGAGATCGCGGTGAATGATCCCCTTGCGGTGCGCGCTCCGAAGGCCGTCGAGAATCTGGTCCGCGACCTCGACGACCATGCGCTCGTTGAAAAAACCCAGGCGATCGAGCCGAGTAGCCAGGGACTCCCCAGCAAGGTACTCCATGACGAAGAAAGGCCGGCGATCAGGTGTGAGGCCGAAGTCGGTAACGTCCACCACGTTGGGATGCTTGATGCTGGCCGATGACTGAGCCTCCGCCCGGAATCGGGCGAGCATGTTCGGGTCGTCCGCCTCACCGGGATGAAGAACCTTGATGGCGACCGTTACTTTGAGGGCCACATGGCGCGCTTCGTATACGACACCCATGCCCCCCTGTCCGATCTGGCGGAGGATCTCGTACTTGTCCTCCAGGATCTGGCCGTTTGAAATAGAAAGGGTCACAGGTACCTACAATATAGAAAATTGTGGTTGAGTGAAAATGTTATCGCGCAGGGAATGCTACCGGGGATCTCAGAAATCGGCGTCCTGTCGTGTTTTTTTCTCGGGACAGCCGGTCGTTTGAAGCTCCTTGAGAAGCTCTATCTTGAGCGAATGCCCCCTGTCCGGGGTGATCTTGCGCGTGTGGGTGATATACCCCGGCGCGAACACGGTGAGCGAGGCCGCCTTGTTGCCAGAGGGGATCACAACCGGTCGCTGATCAGTGCGCACCCCGTTCACTTTGACCACGGCGCCCCGGGGCTTGATCTCCAGCCAGATCGTGACGACCTTGTCACCGTGTTTCGATTCTGAGTTCACACTTGTTTCGTCCAGAACAGAATCGTTCTTCGGCAAAAAGAAAAAGGTGGCGGCAGCGCAAACGAGGAGCACACCGCCCGTGCCGATGATCAGGGGCAACTTGATTTTGGACGGTCTGGTCAACCGTCGTGAAGATAAGGTCCTTGAGGATGAGATGGACGAGATCTTTTTGACGGCACCGGTGTTGTCGCCAGAGAGGACGTCCGGCGCCGAATCGGAAAGTACCGGCACACCCATGGTCGGAATATTGTCCTGATCTCCGGGTTGAATGGGCAGGGTTTCCATGGCCTGTGGGACGATGGAGGGCGAGGCCAGCTCCGTCACGCACTCCCTTGCGCCATCCGGGATTCTCCCAACTGCGGCCGCGGTGAGATGTCTCATGAATTCGGTGGTGTTCGCGAAGCGATCAGTGGGATTTTTGGCCAGGGAGGTGTGAACGAGACGCGCCATCGCGCCGGAAATCTCCGGGCATAGCTCCTCGAGATTCGGCAACGGGTTGTTTATCGTTGCCTTGAGGATCTCGTGAACGCTATGTCCCCGGAATGGCTGGCGACCGCTGAGCATCTCGTACATCATCACCCCGAGAGAAAAGAGGTCGGACCGGGCATCGGCCGGGGCCTTTCCGCTGGCAGCCTCGGGGGCGAGGTACCCGGGGGTGCCCAGGATAACTCCATGCAACGTGAGAGAGTTTTTGCCCGGAGCGATCTTCTGCCCCGGCTGTTCATTGTTTTCCAGCTGTTCTTGATCCGCGTTGTCGACTTCTGTACCGCCCATTATTTTGGCGATTCCGAAGTCGAAAATCTTCAACGTTTCACCCGCGCCGGATGACTCGACAAGAAAAATGTTTTCGGGCTTCAAATCCCGGTGGATGATCCCTCGGGAGTGGGCCATGGACAAACCGCCCAGGATCTGATCGGTGATGTTAACCATCTCTCGTTCGGAGAAAATTCTGTGACTTGTCATGCGATCCGCGAGCGACTCGCCAGCGAGGAATTCCATTACGAAGAAGGGTCTCTGGTCCGGGGTGAGCCCGAAGTCGGTAACCTCGACGATGTTCGGATGCCGGATGGAGGCAGCCGACCGCGCCTCTGCCCTGAATCGTTCAACGACGTTGTGAACGTCAGTCGCCGTGGGAAGGAGAACCTTGACCGCCATCTTGATATTCAGGGAAACGTGCTCCGCTTCGTAGACGACGCCCATTCCGCCGATACCGATCTCTCTCTCTATCTTGTATTTGCCCTCGAGCACGTCTCCGATCTTGAGACGAATGGTCGCTCTGGCTTTCTTTGCCAGCCGCGACGGTGACGGATGCAACGAGTAGGATCCTGCGGATTTTGGGATTTGGGGAGAGTCGCTCATCGAGGTTTGGTTGCGTTGCTCATTCCTGCGCATTGACCGTGGCGAGGAACTCCGCCCGAAGATCATGGTCACTTGCCATTTGACCGGCATACGCGGAGGTGACAGCGCGGCTTCCCTGCTTGCGAACGCCGCGAACCACCATGCAGAGTTGCTCGGCGTTCAGAATGCAGCCGGCGCCTTTGGCCCCGAGATGTTCCATGAGCGCCGCGACCACTTCCTTGCCGATCTCTTCCTGGAGCACAAGACGGTGCGCGAAGCAGTCTACAAGACGCGTGATGTTGGAGAAGCCGATGATGCGGTCACCCGGAATGTAAGCCACCTGAGCGAAGCCGTGGTACGGGAGCAGGTGGTGCGGACACACCGAATGAAAGAACATATCGCGAATGATAACCAGGCCCTGATCCGCCGGCGACGGGGATCCACCGCTGAGGATATCGGCGGGGTCCCAGTCGTAGCCGTCGAGAAGATCGTCGATCCACATATCAGCGGCCCGGACCGGAGTGTTGAGCAGCTCGGGATAGGTTCCCGGGGACTTGCCCAGGGCGCGCAGGAAATCCTCGAAGGCCTTGGCGAGCTTGGCGCTCTTGTCATCTCTGTCGGTCATTGGTTCAGGCGCCCTCTAAACCGGGATTACGTTTTCGATCTCGGGGATCTCTTGTTTCAGGAGGCGCAACACCCCCATCTGCAAGGTGATATTTGCGGACGGGCATCCCTGGCAAGCGCCCTGGAGACGCACTTTCACGTTGTTGCCGTCCATGCCCATGAAATCGATCCCTCCGCCGTCCATTGCCAGCGCGGGCCGGATTTTTTCATCGATGATTTTTTTTACTTTTTCTTCCATTTTTTCTTCCGTTTCTGTGGCGTCATTGGAACACACAACGTTCTACAATAACAGTCAAACCCGATATAAGGCCTGCCCGCCGCGTGTCAAGTACAAGGTATGGCGTGCCTACCTCGAACCCTTGCTTATAGCCCCCGCATGAAATCCGGGCGGAGGTTGGCGTTGTCCGGATCGTCGAGCACCTGATCGATCATTCTCAAAAGTCGCTGCTTGTCCTTTTGCAGCTCCCCGGCCAGGGGCAGGTAGTTGGAGGCGTGGTTCGCGTGAAAGATTATTCCGTCGCTGTGCATGCAGTTAAGCATGATCCTGCACTCCTTGAGGATATCGATGGGCGAGAGGATGCGCCAGGATGGGTCGTTGTACGCTTCCTCGAAGCTCGGTTCACGCGGTTCGAGCATGAGGGTAAGGGCCGAGGCATACCTCGGCGCGATGGCGTCCAGCACCCGGGCAGTCTGCTCCGCATGTCTCGTGGAGAGACGCGGTCCGGCCAGGCCCAGGATTACGGTGATGGAGAGATCGATACCCGCCTCATGGGGTTTCTTGCAAAGCTCGATCATCTCGCAGGAGGTGCAGCCCTTGTCGATCAGGCGAAGAACCTCGTCGTCCCCCGACTCGGCGCCCAGGTAGATCATCGTCAGGCCGGCGTCCTTGAGCCGCCTCAGATCTTTAACGGTCTTGCGCTTGAAGTTCATGGGGGTGGCGTACGCGGTGACTCGTTTGAGATCGGGGAGCTTTGAGTTCAGGCGATCGAGAATTCGCAGCAAACGATCAGCGGAAAGAGCCATGGCGTCGCCGTCGGCGAGGAATACGCGTCGCACGTGGGGAAGCTCCCGCGAGGCCCAGTCGATCTCGGCGAATAGATCCTCCTGTTTTCGCGCGCGGAATTTCTTCTTTTGATAACTCACGCAAAAAGCGCACCGGTTGTGTGAGCACCCAAGGGTGGCCTGAAGTATGAGAGAGCGCGCCTCGGAGGGTGGGCGGTAGAGTGGCTGGTTATAGTGAATCACGAATAATTTTTGATGGCGGCTTCGAACAGGGGAAGAGCGCCCTCTATCTTGTCGTCCGTCACGCAGTAAGAGATGCGGAAGTAGCCGCTCCTGCCGAAGCCGGTGCCGGGAACCACCAGAACGCGGTTGTCCTTGAGCTTCTCGATGAAGGCGATGTCGTCCCCGCCGGGAGCCTTGGGGAAGATGTAGAACGCGCCGCCCGGAAAGGGAACCTCGTATCCCATGCGGGTGAGCTCATTGTACAGGAGGTCCCGCTTGCGCCGGTACCAGTCAAGGTCGATGGTCACCGACTGAAGCTGTGCGACCACCCGCTGCATGAGGGCCGGGGCGTTGACGAAGCCCAGGGTCCGGTTGGCGAAGGCGGTCGCCCCTGTGAGCCTCTCCCATCCGTCGATGCGCGGGGAGACTGCCAGGAAACCAATGCGCTCGCCGGGGAGGCCGAGGTCCTTTGAGTGGCTCGTGGCCACGAGGGTGTTCTCGTATCCGTTGAACGAGCTCGTACATTTTGGGCTATCGTAAATCAGCTTGCGGTATGGAGCATCGTCGATGACGAATATCGGCCGGTCGCGACCAACGGACTTCTCGCGAAGGAGGTCTCCAAGGCCGTCAAGTGTCTCCTGGGGGTACATTACACCGGTGGGGTTGTTGGGGTTGGTGATGATAACAGCCCGTGTCCGGTCGGTGATCTTGGCGGCGATATCGTCTAGATCCAGGTTGAAATCGGGCTTGGTTTCCGCAACGACCATGGTTGCGCCGTGGTTTTCTATGTAGAATCTGTATTCCACAAAGTAAGGGGCGTTGACGATCACTTCCTCGCCGGGATCGATCAGGGCCTTGAGCGTCACGTTCACCGCACCGCCGGCGCCCACGGTCATCACGATGTTCTGCGGTGTGAACGGAAGATCGTGGTCCTTTGAAAGATCGGCGGCCACCGCCGCGCGGGTCTCCTCGAAACCGGTGTTCGCCATGTACTTGTGCTGTCCCGGCGTGTCGTCGTTGACGATAGTTCTCAGCGCCTTCTTGAACTCGGGAGGCGGCTCGAGGTCCGGGTTTCCGATGGAGAAATCATAAACCGGCTTTCCGCTCCCGTCGTTGGCGAGCCGCGCGCCCTCCTCGAACAATTTCCTGATCCATGATCCCCCGGCTTGATAGGCTGCGATCCGTCTCGATATTGGCATGTTGACCCTCCGACTTCCAGGGGCTTATCCTCGCGGGATCGCCCGTCAGACCATTGATTCTCCGGTTTCACGCTCCTGCGCCGCCAGGGCCTCGCGAACATCCGTGGGCAGTCGCGTGAGGCGTCCGTCCAGGTTTATCGAGGCATGGCGTGTATAACCGGCGACCAGAATATCCTCCCCCATGCTTATTTTGTAATCGAATTTGACCTGCAGGCGACCCAGATCGCCCACCCAGACCTCAATATTGAGAACGTCATCGTATCGGGCGGGCTTGTGGTAGGTGAGATGCGCCTCAACCACCGGGAGCTGGATACCGTGCTCCTCCACGGCGGCGTATTTCGCGCCGCGTAACCTCATGTACTTGGCCCGACCCGCCTCGAACCACCGCAGATACGCAGCATGGTGCACAACCCCCATCTTGTCGGTGTCGACGTAAAGGACCCGAACTTGAAGGTTCGTTGCGTTCGATGTGTTGTTTTCGGTCTCTTGCGTCACATGAACGGCAATATCAGATGGATGCCATGCCCCGCAAGGATTCTGTTATCATGAATGAAATGAGAATGTTTCAGGCAATAGTCGTTGTTGCGGTGCTTGGAGTTGCCGGGGTTGCTGGGGGCGGCGAGCTGGCGGTGGTGACGGTCGAGGCGGGGGATCTGGGAGAGCAATTCACCGAATCGATGACCGCGTCCATTCGCACCGTACTGGGCGAACGGGGGTACGAGCCGGCAAAGACCAGCGAGGCGACGGCGGAGATCCGGGCGAGCGCCTCCTCTCACGAGAACAAGATAGAGATTCGCATCTGCAGTGTTTACCGAGATGGCGCGCAGGGAAAATGCGATGAGAGGATAGCCTCGGTGGCGTCGGCCCAGTCCCAGATAAGGGCCATGACGAGGAACGTGCTCAGAAAAGCTTCCACCGAGGCGAGGCCTGCGCCGGAACCCGTAGTGAAACCGGAACCCGTAGTGAAACCGGAACCCTCGGTGAAGCCGGAGCCCTTGGTGAAGCCGGAGCCGAGTCCCTCCGTCAAACCGATCCCTGCGCCGACCACCGGCGGTTTTAAATACAATCAACCGGAGCAAATGTCCGAACATGGCGATCAACCACAATCCGGTGCGCCCCCGAGACCATCCGACGAGGAACTGATGGTCCCCCCGGAGGGGATGGTAATGGGGGGAACTCCGGCGGAGACCGGTCGGGTTTTCAAAGTATTCGGTCTGGCCACGGCCATCCAGGGCGGTGCACTGGCGGTGACCTTTTTGGGCTGCTTGTTGACGTGGGACATGCCTTCGATGTGGGGTGAAGACGAAGACGAAACGGCCAGGGAAAACTACAACTACAAGGTTACCAGGAACGCGGGAATAATATACTACGCCATCTCGCCGGCGCTGTCGTCCATCCTGGGAACGTGGGGGGCGAACAAGAGCATTCACTGGAAAGTCTCCTACGGTCCGGTTGTCGGCGGAGCGTACATTGGTGCAGTGGCCGGACTGGGAATGCTCTTTTATGCCGATTATAAGCGGAACGCTGAGTCTGGCTTCTTTGGGTATTTCGTCTGTCCCTTGATCTTTCCCGCCCTCGGCGCCGCCATCGGGTATGCAGTGGGCCGAAAGCCAACGCAGGGCGTCCGAAAGATTGGCCTCAATCGGAGCGGAGAACCGTTTGTAGCGCTTTCTTCGGAGGTGGAGTGGACCCTGCCGTCTCCCATCGTCATGAACTCCATGGACGGATCGAAACGCGCCGTTGCCTTCGTTAACCTCGGGAAATTGAGTTTCTGAGCTGGTTCGTTTCTGCTTGTCACCGTGTTACCACCTCCGCAATATAGGCGTGCATGCCTGGTGAATTTTTCACAAAGTACTGGCTCGCGGGAGCCATAGCGCTGACGGTAGTCGCGGCGTTGATTTTTCCGACACCGGGGCTGGCTCTGCCCGATTACTACGTGATCGATATCGGCGTTGTGTTGGTAATGTTTCTGGGCGCCCTCAAGATCACACCCGATCGATTCAAGAAGGCCATAAAACGGATGGATCTGCTGATTCTCTCGGGGATCACGGTTTTTGTCGTCGCGCCGGCAGCTTCTCTGGGGCTCGCCTGGGCTCTGGGGCTGGACGGGGGAACGGACAGGCTGGCGGTGCTGGTCTGCACGGCCCAGGCGTCGACACTGGCAACCGCAATCGTGCTCACCGAGGTGGCGGGAGGAGACGTGGCCCTGGCCATGGTGATTACCGTGGTCAACAACGTCGCAACTGTTTTTCTCACGCCCCTGATATTCAAGGTCGCGGCCGACGCGGAAGTGGAGGTGGATCACTTTGCAATGGCCGGTGAAATGGCGCTCAAGATCCTGACGCCGGTTCTCGTGGCGCAGCTTGTCCGGCGCAGGCTGAATGAGTTCGTGTCGCGACACGGACGACGACTGTCCGTGACCTCTCAGCTGATAATACTCGTTTATGTCTACGCCGGCGTGGCCGCGGCCTCACAGCGATTGGAGGGCGCCGGGCCGGTGCTGGCCAGGGTGGTTGCGCTGGTGATCGCGCTGCATGCTGCGATGCTGATCTTCAGCGCGATAGTTGCCAGGATAACCACGAAATCGCCGGAAATGAGGGTGGCGTTTGTCATGTGTTCGTCGCAAAAAACATTGCCGGCGGCCATTCTAATCTGGAAGAGCTACTTCGCATCAATGCCCATCGGACCGCTTGTGGCGGTTGCCTATCACATGCTGCAGCTCATGGTGGATTCCATGCTGGCGCCCGGTTTTTTACGCTTGCCCATTGTGAGAAACAGGGCCAAAAACGGGAGCGCCGATTTTAAAAAGGGAGAAAGCAATGAACGAAATGATTGATGCCGTCGATACCGATCCCGAGCTGTCCAGTCTGTTCGACCCGGAGACCGCAGGGTTGCTCGTGATCGATATACAGGAAAAGCTATGGCCGTTCATTCACGATAAAGAAGAGGTGTTGAGCAAGACCCTGGCGGCCATCGACGTGGCCGGGCATCTGGAGTTGCCAATCCTCGTGACGGAGCAGTACGTAAAGGGTCTCGGCCCGACCATCCCGCAGGTGAAGGAGGTGCTCGATCGTTGGGACGCCTACCACCCGGTGGAGAAGACCGCGTTCTCGTGCTTCGGTGAGCCGGCATTTGTGGAAAAATTCGAACAATCCGCCATCGAAACCCTCGTCGTGCTGGGAATCGAGGGGCACGTCTGCGTTATGCAGACAGCGCTCGAAGCGCTGGATCGCGGGATCGACGTGTTCTACATGGCGGAGGCAATAGGTTCGAGGAACGGGCGTCACAAGAAAGAGGCAGTTAAACGGGTGCGGGACGCGGGAGCCCTGGTCGGATCGGTGGAGATGTTCGCCTTCGAGGCCATGCGTTCGTCGACGCACCCCGCCTTCAAGCAAGTCCAGAAGGTAATTGTTTAGGTTCATCCGGATCCAGCCATACTGACATTCACAGCACCCTTCTTCCGCAGCATGAATGCTGCAGTAAGGATGCGCGCTTCGCACGCAAGCCCTATGGGCTTGGGCGGTGGATTCACAGGCTTCACTGGGATGCAAGCCCATCCTGACCGCGCCCTATTCAGGGCGCGGCATGAAGGTCAAATCAAATGCGCCGGGGAATTTTGACGCCGCGCACTTTTTCAACGAGATCCATGTACGAATTGAACGCCTCGTGCTCCTTGTCGAGAGGCGCCCTGAAGAGATCGCGTATCAGCTTCTTGGGAATGACTCCGTCGGTCAGGCCGTAGTACAGCTTGTCTCCCAGAATGTACCCGAGAAAATGCGCCGCCGCATTGAAGACAGCGGGATCGGCCAGCGCGGACACATTTGCGATCTTTGCAGACTGCTTCTTGGTGGAGCGTTGCCAGGAGATGTGTTTCAGGACGAATTGGGCCGCGAGATCCTCCGCATCCATTGATTTTTTCTTGCGGGACAGGGCCACCATGGTCCGCAGGCGTCCGGGATGGTCGGCCTTCCGCTTGGGGTTGATCACCTTGGAGCCGAAGAACGCGCACGCCTCGTTGAGTACGATGAAATAGAAGAGGTCCCTGGGGTTGTCCGGATCCACACCGCCGCAGACCACGTGCTTGAGATAGTGGGCCGCCTCCTCTGCCGCGTGGTTGACAGACAGGGTTGCCAGGTAGATCAGCTCCAGAGAAGGTACGCAGACGCTCTCCTCCGCCTCCGCCTGGAGGAGAATCTGGCGCTTGGCCTTCTTGCTCAGTCCCGCGTCGTCCAGGACGGTAACAAGATCCAGATCGGCGGGCATCAACACGCGCACTCGCTGCGCGGCGTCCCGTGCATTCAGCCCCAGATATCGGGCCAGATCCTTGATGAGCGAGCGGACCGTTTGACCGAGCTGCGTATACTCGATGAGCTCCTCGTCGAAATGAATCCAGTGGAGATAAGAGAGCTGCTGCACAAGCGGAGGAGTGTTGTTGACGCAGAATTCCCCGGGGGCCACCTTGACGACCTCTGCCTCCTCACGGCCCTCGCGCGCCAGTTGCCAGTAGATCTCCTCGGTGTTCTGGTAAACGATCACCCTGTCCGGGGCGTCGAGACCGTTCTTGATGAAGGCCAGGTCTACCCTGGCGGGCAGGTGAGAAGGCGAGACGTGCATCTGACCGACCGAGACTATGATCGTGGCGTCGGGATACTCTTTTGCTGCACGGGCTATACGGTCTGCCGCAATTTTGTCCCGTTGTACGAGAGAAAGTCCGGGGTCGCTGTCGATGGCCACCATGGGAAAGCCCCGCTCCTGGGCCAGGTCGAACAGGGGCTTGAAGTTCGGCCAGATATCGTACGGCCACTGCTCCCGGTATCGGATTCGTCGAAGAAACGTCTGCTCCTGGATGGTGCCATCGAGGAACCGGTCAAGGTCGTTCTGGTGCTTTGTGTCCACGAACTCGATGGCCAGGCAGATGTTGTCCACCTGATGCGTGACCGCATGGATGAGAGTGACAAGGGTTTTCTGGGCGAGTCGCAGCGTGTGGTAGTCGGCGACGTAGGCGACCCGGGCGGCGGCCACGGAATCGCAGAGGGCCCCGAAGCCCGATTCGTGCATGTACCCCGCGACGGCGCGACGATACTCATTTCGATATCGTGCAAACCCGGTCGTCTGGTGGGCTTCCCGCGATTCGATCATGCTTCGCTGTCGCTTGAAAATCCGGCGCTGGAGATCGATCACCTCGGCCGTGGCCCGACGGGCCATCGCGGACAATGTCTGCGATTTACTTTCGTCCAACGATTACTCCTCGTCACACGATGTCAAGCCTACGGGTCACCGTGCGATCTTGCAAGGGGGGCCCCGCGCACCTTTTTTCATTTTTTTGGCAACTCTTTCTCGAAACGGCCGATTAAGGGTGAGTGCGAATCAAAATCATCATTGCGATTTCGGCGGTGTGGGGGCTGTTGGTGCTGCCCGCGTTTGACGCCCGTGGTGACGGGCCGGTGGGGAGAGTTCGGGCGCTGGCGTGTGCGCCGTCGAACGAGCTGGTCGCGGCGGTGATGATTGACCGGCGGGTATGGATAACCGTGGACGGTGGCGAAAGCTGGAACACTCCGGCGAGGCTACGGAACGACGAAGTGGTTGAAATGGAGTCACAAGAGGCTCAAGAAACCATGGTCGCCGAGCCGACTATCGTGCCGCAGGAGCATGCCGGAGGTGTATTTTCTGAAGAGCAGGAGCAAGAGGGCTTTTTTCCGGAGCGATATGGGAATGGCGTCGAGCTGGATATGTCAGAGAAGACCGTCTCACTGTCGGTGAGCGATTCGGGAGCCTGGGCGGTGTTATCGGGTGACGATCTAGCGACCGGGAACAAGTCGTCCGGGTCGGGCCGGTCGAGGAAGATCGAGGCGGTCATTGGCGCGGCGTTCGACGCTACCGGGGATCTGTGGGTCGTGGCCCGGGACAAGCTCCTCCGAATCAGAGGCGGAACCTTACGGGTGTATCGCACCATCGCGGGCGCCCGAATACCGGTGCGCGGAGTCCACCCGGACCAGATCGTCGTGCCGGGCAAAGAAGGACTCTGGGTGATCGAGACAGGCGACGACGAACCGTCGATGAAGCTGGTAGCGATAGGGTCGGCGGATGCCGCCGGCGCCCTGGTTGGAGAGGCCGGATGGTATGCAGCGGCGCGGGGCAGGATCTGGCGAGTTCGGGCAGATGGGAAGGTCACGGTTCGCGGGACGGTTCGGGGAAGAGTAAACCGGTTGTTGGTGGATCGTGAGCACGTGATGCATACCGCCGGCGTGAACGGCGCCTGGAGGAAGAACGGTTTGCCCGTGCCGGCTCTCGCCGTGGCGGTTGATAACGAAGGGAAGGTATGGCTGGGCACGGCGACCGGGCCGGAGCCCCCGAGGGCGCCGTCGCTCATGGCGAGGGTGGTAGAAACACATGCGACCATCTATCCCCACCTGGCAGGTGTGCGCGTAGAGCTTGCGAGATCTCCTGGACCGCCGCAATGCAGGCGGTTGGCGTTCAACCCCTTGCCGCAAGCGCGTCTGGTAGCCCGGATGGGGCGCAGCGACGGTCGCGGGGTCGACCTGCCCGAAAACTCAAGCGAAGAGAAAATCAGGACATGGGCATATATGGGCGTGCGTCTGGTCTGGAAGTTCGAGCCGCTCTCTTCGATCTCCTGCGTAACGAGGTTGCAACGTTGGCACGAGACCGTTGACGCCGGCGTCAGTCGCTTTGCCGAGCTCTGGACCAACTGGAGGAGAGCCGCGGCGGTAATGCCCGACGAAAACGATCCGGTGGGGAACGTGGTCGCAGCAATGGAGAAAGAACGGCTCGCGGAGCTGATTCGAATCGCGAGCGGGATTTATCCGAAAGAGGAAAGATGAAAAAAGCGATATTGATATTCACCGTCGCGATCTTCACGTCGTGGCCGGCCCAGGCGCAGATCCCTGTGCAAAAGACTGGGGGCGCCGTGGGAATGACCATCAAAGAGGCGACAGTCCGGCTCGCGGGTGAACCGAGGCTGGAGCGGTTGAAGTCCGCGGCGCTCAGGCTCGCCGACGCGGACGTGGAAGGCGCGCGAGGATGGATGCGGGCAACGAACTGGGCGGCGGTTCTGCCGGTGGTGAAGTTCACAGCCGAGCACGATATGGAGCGGGACGAGTCCCTCGACAGGTACCAGGACGAACCCGACCGGTGGGGGGCGGACACGGATCGGGATCTGGGCTTGCAGGTATCAGCCCAGTGGAATCTGGGTGAGATCGTGTTCAATCCGGACGAGGTGAGGGTCTATGGCGCCCTGGCGAATCGGGCCGCGCGGCGGGAGGCGATCCTGTCCGTCCTGGTCAGCTATTACTTCGAGCGCAGAAAGCTCCAGCTCACGGAGTTGGTATCCCCCGCACCGGATCCCATGGCGGCCCTCGACATTAGAATGCGCATCGAGGAGCTCACCTCACTGATCGACGCCTTGACAGGAGGACTCCTCTCCCGCTATCTGAAACCGTAACGTTTATGCACGATTTCAGGTGGTGAGGATAAATGACAACTGATAATCGCAGGGCAACAAGGTACGATGTTGAAGTATCGGCGGAGGTCTACACTTCCGAGGCAGTACTTCCCGCAGCGACGCGCAACCTGAGTGAGACCGGGGTGTGTTTCGATGTTTCACAGGAACTCGATGAGGATTCCGTCGTTGGTGTATCGCTATTTCTCACCTCGGACGGGATAGAGGATCCCGACGCGGAGCCGCTCAACATCAAGGCCAAAGTTGCCTGGTGCTCCGAGCGGGAGGACACTGGTTACTCTGCGGGGATGAGATTCGACGATCTCGATGAGAAGGCCGAGACCACCATCAAGGGTTTCCTCTCGCAGCTCGATTGACCCAGGGATCGGACATGTGAAGGGAATGTGGTTGATTCAGAAACAAGCAAAGTGAAAGGAAATGTACGGCCATGATCAACGTCAAAGAAATTCTCAAAAGAAAAGGTAAAGAAGTATGGTCAATCGTGTCCGACGCAATGGCATATAAAGCCCTGGAAATAATGGCGGAGAAAGATGTCGGTGCATTGATGGTCATCGATGATGGAAAACTTGTGGGTATGTTTTCAGAACGGGACTACGCCCGGAAGGTGGTTCTGAAAGGAAAGGAATCTCATCAAATTTCCGTCAGTGAAATCATGTGCAAGGATGTTGTCTGCGTAAAACTTGATTCCTCCGTAGAGGAATGCATGACTCTGATGACCGAGAAACACATCCGCCATCTGCCGGTCAAGCATGACGATAAGGTAGTCGGCATCGTGACCATTGGGGATATTGTCAAACAGATTATCGCCGCGCAGCAAGACACCATAGGGCATCTGGAAAGCTACATAACCGGTGGTTTCGGAGGATAGGCGCTTCTCTTACGATTCAAGGGGTCACACCTCAAAAGTGTCTATTGTCTAGGCCTGACCCCTTTCCTCTTTCCACAATTAACTATAGAATGTCTTTTGGGCGCCAAGAGTCCCAAAAGAGTCCTTACCAGAGCACCTAGCGAGGCCTAAAAACATGCGTAGAGCCATATTTGTACAAGTGCTGGCAGCGGTATTTCTTGTGAGCGGATCTTTAGTTGCTCAGGATAATGCTGACGGAGATAACGAAAAGTCGAAGGCTGCGGCCGCCTACAGCGAGGGGAAGACGGCTTTCGAGGCCGGAAAGTACAAGGCCGCCCTCGGAAAGTTTACCGAGGCCTATAATCTCAGCGGGAAGGTGGACCTCCTGTGCAACCTGGCCGTCTGCTCGCAGAAGTTGGGGAAACCGAAGAAGGCCCGGGCATATTACGATCTCTACCTGGAGGAGAACCCGGAGGTGAAGGACGCGCCGGCGGCCTGCGAGAAGATCGCCCAGCGCAAAGATCTGGAGGATCCGGCGCCGCTTCCACCAGCACAAACCGAAGCACCAGCCGAAACCGAGACACCGGCCGAAACCGAGACAGCGGATAATTGGCCGCCCACAGCGTCAAAACCGCAGCCGGAAATGGAATCGGTCGTCGCAAAGGAGAAAGACGACAAGAAACCCATCGGGCCGGGCCTGATGATCGGTGTCGGTGGCCTGGTGTTGGTTTCCGGGGGATTGACGGCCATCGCGGCGTACAAGAAACACCGGGATCTGGAGATCGCCTGTTCTCCCGATTGCACTGACGGCCAGGTGAGTTCTGCCAAAAAGGTTGCCGTCACGGCGGACGTTCTGCTCGGTGTGGGCGTTGTGACTGCGGCGGCAGGCGTGATCTGGTTGTTGCGCAGCTCCAACAAGGAAAAAGAAGGAGCCGATGTCGCGGCGAGTCGTGTGCGAGCAGTGCCCATCGCGGGTCGTGAAGGCGGCGGGATTATGATTGAAGGGAGTTTTTGATGACGAGTATCGGACAAAAGAGGCTTCTCTTGATTTTGGGAAGCGTCCTCCTTGGAAGTTGTTCCCTGGCTCTGGATTTCGATGAGCTCAATAAGGGCTCCCCGGATACGGACACGGGGCCCGAGTGTGAGATCGACGGCGACTGCGATGACGGGATCAATTGCACCGAGGACTCCTGCCTGGAGGACGGAACCTGTCGACACGTTCCCGACAACAGCCTGTGCGAGTATCTGGAGATGTGCGATCTCGACGAAGGGTGCGTGGACACCGGAGACGAGTGCAAGGACAACGCAGACTGCGATGACGGCGTCGACTGTACCGTGGATACCTGCATCTTGCTTGGTGAGGGTAAAGAGTGCGACCACCAGCCCGATCACGACTTCTGCACTAGCGGCGATCTGTGCATGGAGAACGAGAACTGCCACATCACCGCCGGGTGTCTCGGTGGAACTCCGGTTGTGTGCGAACAGTCCGGCGCGCCGTGCATGATCACCGAGTGTGAGGCCTCGTCCGGTGACTGTGTGGATGTCCTGATGAGCGATGCCGACGACGACAGCGATACGTATCTGGATATCCTGTGCGGCGGTGACGATTGCAACGATAGCGTCTTCGAGATCAACCCGGCCGCCTCTGAGATCTGCGGATACACCGACGACAACTGTGACGGATATGTCGACCTCGAGATTCTCGCTGACAGTGTGGTGGTAGCGTCGGGACCGTCCCTGAACGCGCCGTCCCTCGCGTTCGACGGAACCAGCTATGCCGTGGCATGGCAGCAAAACGATGTGGCCACGCAAGAGGTGAAGATACGCTTCATTGAACCGGACGGGACCATGATCAGTACGGCGCACGACTTCACGACGCTGGGCGGTTCGGGCGCGGAGGGGTTCGAGCCGGATGTGACGGCGGCGAGCGACCGGTTCCACGTCATATGGATATCGCAGGTTTCATCGGCAGATCCGGACGCAAGGGTGCTGGATCTCACCGTCGATACCTCTTCGGGAGTGGTAACGGAGGGAACACTGGTGACCCTGGAGACCGGCGCCGCAACTGAACTCACGAGTCCGGTGATCAAGTGGGATGATCCGACCTCCGGGTCAGGTTGGCTCGCGGGCTGGGCCGCCGGGTTCACCGGCGGGACGGGCACGATAGAGATCCAGACTCAGGACATGCACTCGACCCCGTCGGGCAACTCTTTTGTTGTGAGCACCGATACCGGCTCAGCGGACGCCGTCTCCATCGAGGTATTGGGGACGGATGATTACATAGTGGCGTTTTCCAGGGAGGAAAGCAGCTCGGGGGGCGACCCGGAGATTTCCGAGTCCCGCATTGAGCTGTCCGGAGACGTGTGGGCAAACGTGGCCGGGTACCCGACAATAGTGTCCTCGGTGGCGGGTGTGCAGGTTGATGATTCGTACGAGCCGGCGGTATCTCTGAACGGATCAGGGGGATGGGCTATCGCCTACACCGACACAATGGAGACAGGACCGTCCACCAACAAAAACGTCCTCGCCTGGGACGGAACCACGAACATCGCGCTGGCAGCAACAGTTTCGGATTGGCAGTACGAACCGTCGCTGGCGTGGAACGGAGTTCGATTCGGCATTATCCATACCGCTACTCTGGGAGCGTCCGCCAAGACCCTGGAGTTTATCCTGTTCGATTCTTCCCTGCAGAGTCTCACGGCGCCCTATGTGGGCACTCGGCTGGAGCAGGTCGCCGCCGGCGAGGATATCCGTCAGGGGCGACTGATATCCGATGGTTCGGGTGGATTTGCAGCCGTGTGGATAATGAACGATGGAACCGCGGACAACGTGATCTTCTCGACCTTTTCGGGATGCACACCGTAGACGACGCGATGTCCTACCCGCGCGATACTCGACTTAACCGAGGGTTGTCCGCCCTGTTTCAAATTGCGATCAAGGGTCGTTCGTTTGGATATGACAGGGGAATTCTGCCCGTGCGCCGGGTCGAGGACATCACGGTGATCTCCGTGGGGAACTTGAGGGTGGGCGGTTCGGGTAAAACACCTCTCGCCACGCACCTGGCCTGCTATTTTCGAGATCGCGGCAAAAAGACGGCGATACTGTCGAGGGGCTATTTCGGAACCATGGAAGGGCGCGGCGGTCTGGTTTCCAATGGTGACGGGCCAATGGTGACAGCCCGGGAGGCCGGAGACGAAGCATTTGCGACTGCTGCCGGGGCGAAAGATGTCATCGTGCGGGTTGGCGCCGATCGGGTGGAACAGGCGCGGGCGGCAAGACGCGACGGCGCGGAAATAGTGATTCTCGACGATGGCTTTCAACACCGCAGGCTCCACCGGGATCTGGATATTGTTTCCGTGTGCCCGCAGGATCTGGATCCGGGAGAGGGACTCCTTCCTCGCGGTCCTCTTCGCGAAAGGGCCGACGCTCTGGGAAGAGCGCACCTGCTCGTCGGGATCGAATCCGACTGGATAGATCGCGATGATCCTCCGGCCGTTTTGATGGAGTACGTTCCGTGCGGCCTTGCTTCCTTCTCGGATGAGTTTCCCCTCGATCACCTCGATGGAAAGCGTGTGCACCTCCTGTGCGGCATCGCCCGCCCGCATCGGTTTGCGCTCACCGCAAAAAGAGCGCGGATGAATGTCACCGGCGAGTCAACATTCGCGGATCATCACCGATACAGTGTCGATGAAATCCGTCAGGTGGTTCGCGAGGCTATGTCACAGGGCGCGAGCGCGATTCTCACCACTTGCAAAGACCTCGCCCGCCTGGACGGAATGGAATCCGACCTGCCGATCTTCGCCCTGCGAATAGTGATGGATATCGTGAAAGGGGAGGATGTGCTTCAGGGTCATCTGGAGAGATGCCTGACCTAGTACTTCGTCATTTGGCGCATCAAACAGGCCAAGGGTGCGCTCGCCGCCTTTCGCCGCCGTTTTTACCGCTCTTTCGCCGATCTTTTTCATCCCGGACAACGATCGTTCATCCGCTATAGCGTCCGTCCAAACCAACGTGCGACCCGCCTTCGCGCTTACGCTACGGCGCGGCAGGCGGATTAACGTCATTGAGTTCCACGTTTTGGTCTGTTGGGCATGGTATGTGCCTTGCGCCCGTCGGTGCAGAGCGTTTTCTCAACAACACCGGAGTACAAACCCAGAAAGCCGGACGAAACGGTGTTGCACCGGATTGTTCGGGATCATCTGGAGGATTTCCTGCAGGAGGCGAGGGAACGGTCTCGCGACGGCGAAGGCATGCCCGACTTCATCGTGCAGGAACTCAAGAAGTTTCTGACGTGTGGTTCTCTGGCCGGTGGTTTCGCCAGGTTCAAATGCCAGGATTGCGGGCACGAGATACTCCTGGCGTTCTCATGCAAGCGGCGTGGAATCTGCCCGAGCTGCGCCGGCAGGCGAATGGCCGAGAAGGCTGCACATCTGGTGGACTCCGTTTTTCCCGTAGTTCCGGTGCGACAATGGGTGCTCTCCCTTCCGTTCGATCTACGCTACATGATGGCCTGGGACCACCGGCTTACCAGGCGGATTCTTCGCGCATTCTCGCGTGAGCTTGAGAAGTACTATCGAAAGAAGGCAAAGAAGCGAGGAGTGGTGCGAGGGCAGGGAGGCGCAGTCACGGTGATCCAGCGCGCTGGTGGTGCGTTGAACCTGAACGTCCATTTTCATACGGCGTCCATCGACGGGGTTTTTGAGCAGAAAAACGATGGCGCTCTCAAATTTCACCGCGTTTTCGCGCCCACGACCGATGAGGTGAAGGACCTGGTCAAAAGGGTGAGAAAGCGCGTTTTGAGAATCCTCGGTCGTAACAAGATCTCATTGAGAGATGCCGATGTTATCTTCGAAGACGCCTTTTCGGAAGAACACCCGGCGCTCGCGGCGGCGGCGTCCGCGTCGATCCATCAACTGGTGGCGTTTGGAGACAGGGCGGGCCGAAATGTTCTTCGGATGGGAGTGGAGCCTGACCCGGAGGAGAAGCCGGTCAAATACAAGCGGAAGCGTCACGCGAGAATTGGCGGCTTCGACCTTCATGCAGGGGTGCCGGTTCCGGCACACGACCGGGAGCGGCTGGAGAGACTTCTTCGTTACCTGCTGCGGCCTCCTATCGCCCAGGGCAGGTTGAAGGAACTTCCCGACGGCAGGATCGCGCTGATGATGAAATCGCGTTGGGACGATGGAACGACACACATCGTATTTCAACCCAAAGAGCTGATTGAGAAGCTCGTGGCGATCATTCCACACCCGCAAACGAATCAGCTCATCTATCACGGTGTTCTTGCGCCGCACTCACGCTTGAGGAGACAGGTCGTTGCTTTCGGAAGGCCGGCGGCGGTGCTGGAAGATGATTTGCCCAAGGAAGATGCCGAGACATTCGAGGAGGATGAAACAAGGCACATGGCGTGGGCCGATCTGATGCGTCGGTGCTTTGGGCTGGATGTTCTCGAGTGTCCGAAGTGCTTTGGGCGAATGAAGCTGATCGCGCTGATCGAAGATCCCGCAGTCATCAAGAAGATCCTCGAGCACCTGAACCTGCCGAGTGAAGTGCCAAAGGCCCGCCCCGCCAGACCACCGCCGGAGCAGGTGGACCGTGAACTCTGGGATGCCGTTGACCCTGTATATGACGAACCAGCCTGATCCCAAAACCGCCAATTCGTTGCGGGCTAGTACCGATCCATCCTCACCGTGAAAACTGCTTTAATGGGCGGGTCTCTTTAGCTGACCGAGCTTACCGCGCCAAAATTTTGGCTGTCTCCTGACTCATCTTACGATATAATGCAGTCAGGAGGGGCAACTTGTCACTCCAAAGTACAAATGTCGGGTCCTCTCCCAAGTAGAAATGTCGGGTTTTCACTCCTGGCCGGGTCGGTTTCCGGGTTCTTGCTCTCCTTGATATCTAAATGATTCTGCTCCTTTCGAAG